>NZ_CP107970.1:4485000-4819902 GCF_036090055.1 Nocardioides sp. NBC_00368 | reverse complement strand
CGGCCCCTGACGGGCGTCGTGGAAGAGGTGCGAGGTCTCGGACGGGTCCAGGTTGAGCTCGAGCGTCTTGGCCCCGGCGAGGGCGGCCATGCGTACGAAACCGGCGGCCGGGTAGACGGCGCCGCTGGTGCCGATGGCGACGAAGAGGTCGGCCGCGACGAGTGCGCGCTCGATCAGATCGAGGTCGTAGGGCATCTCGCCGAACCACACCACGTCGGGCCTCAGGGCGTCGTTGCCGCAGCCCGGACAGGCGGGCGCATCGGCGAGGTCGTCGTCCCAGGCGAACCGGCCCTGACACGAGTCGCAGAGGGCCGAGAGCAGCTCGCCGTGCATGTGCACGACCCGGCGGGAGCCGGCTCGCTCATGGAGATCGTCGACGTTCTGCGTGACCACCAGCAACTCGTCGCCGAGGACCTGCTCGAGCCTGGCCAGCGCGATATGCGCCGGATTGGGCGCCACGGACCGCAGCTCCCGGCGGCGGTCGTCGTAGAACCGGTGGACCGTCGCCGGATCGCGGCGGAACGCCTCGGGGGTGGCCACCTCGTCGACGTGGTGCCCCTGCCAGAGCCCATCGGCGTCCCGGAAGGTGGCGAGACCGCTCTCAGCCGAGATCCCGGCTCCGGTGAGCACGACAACTTTCACAAGCATTCAGGCTAGCGAGGTTGACGAAACATCCGCTGCCCCCGAACCGCCGTTTTGGTCACTCGATCAGCCTTTGTGATCGAACCGACGCCGGCCCGATGCCGTCCGGCAGAGGTATGGACTTTTACTGTAAAGGCCCCTTACTGTAATTCGGGTTCCTACAGTTCCCCACTCGGGAGGTCCCATGCTGACCAGACGATCTGTACTAGCCGCCACCTCTGCCGCCTTCACCGTGCCGCTCCTCGGCGGGATCCCACGGCAGGCCCATGCCATGCGCCCACAGGGCGTGAGCGCGCAGGCCACGATCCAGCTCCGCTTCGTCAACCGGACCGGCGCCTACGACAACGCCTCCATCCACTTCTACGTCGTCGGCACCAACCTGGCGACGGGCGAGCAGTCCCGGGTCACCCCCGAGGGGGCGCTCGTGCCCGTCTCCCTCGCCGACAACGGCGCCGACGGCTACGCCGACTACGCGATCCCGTTCACCGGCAGCGGCGACACGCTCTCCCAGATCCCCGCCGACATGTCGGGTCGGATCTACTTCTCGCTCGGCGACAAGCTGAAGTTCAAGGTCAACGAGGGCAACGCGCTCGCCTACCCGGCGGCCTGGGTCGAGTCCGACCCCAGCTACGGCGTGCTGCACGACTGCGTCGAGTTCACCTACAAGAGCGGCCGGATCTACTGCAACACCACCATGGTCGACATGTTCAGCGTCCCGCTCTCGATCGCGCTGACCGGCGAGGAGTCGCCGACCACCGGCACCCTCGTCGAGGGCGGCCGCGAGAAGATCTTCTCGGCGGTCTCGGCCTCCCCCGACTTCGGCTCCCTCGTCGTCGACGACCGCCGGATCATCGCGCCGGGGCACGGGCTGGACGCCGGGAAGTTCTCCTCGACGTTCTTCGACTCCTACATCGACCAGGTGTGGTCGAAGTACGCCGGCGAGGACCTGATCGTCAATGCCAACAACACCACCTTCCGGGGCAGGGTCAGCGGCGACCAGTTCGTCTTCGACGGCGGCGTCAAGGCGTTCAGCCGGCCCTCGACCCGGGACGTCCTCTTCTGTGACGGCGCCCTGGCCGCCCCCAACGACGGGATCACCGGCCCGGTCGCCGCCGTGCTCGGCGCCAGCTTCAACCGGACAACGCTGCTCGCCTCCTCCGATCAGCCCACCGGCGACCCGGGCGGGTTCTACCAGGGCTCACGGGTCCATGCGTACTGCAAGGCGATGCACGACAACACGGTCGACGGGAAGGCCTACGGGTTCGCCTTCGACGACGTCGGCGGCTTCGCCTCGTACGTCGAGGACAACGCCTCCGAGATGACGGTGACGCTGACGCCGTTCTGACCGGCTTCCTCCCCTCTATCGGGGATCGTCGACTCGGCACCCCCAGCCCGCCACGAGGGCCCGTACGGTCGCTCCATGACGTACGTCGTCCTCGTGGCGTGGCTCGTCCAGGCAGCGGTCGGGGTTCTGCTGCTGACGGGCTGGCTCCGACGCGGCCGCGGCCGTGCACGGGTCGCCGTCACCCATGCGACGCTCTCCGTCCTCGGAGCGGCGTCCTGGATCGCGTACGTCCTGTCCGGACCGGTCCTGTGGGCCTGGGCCGCGTTCGCCCTCATCAGCATCGGCAACATCTTCGGCGACAGCATGCTGCTGCGGCGTACGCGGGCGATGGGCGGCAGCCACCTCTCGACGGTCAACGCCTACAAGCTCGCGCTGCGCTCGATCTTCGACGGCCGGCTGCCGGTCCGGGTCGGCTTCCATGCGCTGTTCGCCGGCGTCGTCTACTTCTCCACCCTGGCGATCTGCATCGTCGACACCGTCTCCTAGAAGCTGGGCCGAGCGACGCATTCGCCTACATGGCGCATCGCCGCGGTCGCGACACTCAGCCCCAGGGCACCGTCGCCTGGAGCACGGCCTCGCTCAACGCACGGGTACGCAGCTCGGTGACCTGCTGATACTCGGGGTCGGCGACCATCTGGCAGAACGCCTCCCGCGAGGGGTAACGCACGATCAGCACCGCATCCCAGGCCTGGCCGTCCTCAGCCACGAGAGCGGTCGAGCCGTCACCGGAGTACAACACCTCGCCGCCGTAGCGTGGCAGGAACGTCTTCCCGACGGCTTCCGCGTACTGGGCATAGAGCGCGCGCCCGCCCTCGGCGAAGCGGAGCAGGTTGAGCATCACCACCGGCCCGCCCGGGTCCTCCTCGACGTACCTCTTCAGGTCGCTACCACCTGGATCGACTGCCATGGGCGGATCGTCGCACGCGCGGGGTCCTGCCGCATCGGTCCGAGTGCACAGTCTCCTTCGGCGGCCATCGGAGCATCTGGCCAGAGCGCCGAATTCGGCCGCGCGGCGCGGGCCGCGGCCGGGATACTGATCCCATGGGTGCGGGCGGCGCGGTGCTGATCATCGTCGTCGGGGCGGTTTTGCTGTTCCTGGTTGTGGTCGCGCTCGTCCTGCTGGGGGCGGCCGCCGTGGTGCGGATGTCCGGAAAGAACCCGAAGTCGCTGGCCTGGACCGGGGTCGGCGTGCTCGCGGTCCCGGTGCTGTTCGTCGCCACGCTGGTCGCGTGGGCTCAGCTCGTCCGCGACCCCGACACCATCGAGCTCGACCTGCGCGAGCCGGTCCTGCTCTCCAGCCTGCCCGAGGACAACGAGGACTTCCCCGGGATGCGCGACTACGACAGCGAGCACATCGACCTGGTGCTGCCCGACGGCGAGCGGTTCGAGGCCGAGGTCGACGGGGTGCTGGTCTGGTCCGACGACGGATACGTCATCGGGGTCACCTTCGACCGGCGGGCCCGTGAGGAGGGCGAGATCGAGTCCCTCACCCGGAGGTGGGAGAGGGAGCTCGGTGGCGCCGGGACAGTCGAGGTCGATGCGGACTACTCCGATCACGGACGAGTCCGGGCAGCGGTGCCCGCCGATCCGACCCCATAGGGCCCAGCCGGTCAGCCCGTCCTGTTGGCCACGACGAACGGGCAGGCGAAGGGGTCGCGGTCGCCGAGGCCCACGCGGTTGAGGTAACGGACGACGATGGCGTACGACTCCAGGAGACCGGCCTCGGTGTAGGGGACGCCCTGCTCGGCGCAGTAGGCACGGACCAGGGGCTGGGCGCGGCGAAGGCTGCTGCTCGGCATGCTCGGGAAGAGGTGGTGCTCGATCTGCAGGTTGAGGCCACCCATGAGCAGGTCGACCCAGCGTCCCCCGCGGATGTTGCGGGAGGTCAGGACCTGGCGGGAGAGGAAGTCGATCCGGGTGTCGCGCGGGACCAGCGGCATGCCCTTGTGGTTGGGGGCGAAGCTGGCGCCCATGTAGACACCGAAGACGGCCAGCTGCACGCCCAAGAACGCCGCGCCGAGGCCGAGGCCCAGCACCGAGCAGACCAGCACCGGCCACCCGATCAGCCGCACTGCCAGAAGCGCTGCCTCCGTACGGCGATGCTTGAGGTCACGGTCCTTGACCACCGTGAGGACGGCGCCGAGGTGGAGGTTGACGCCCTCGAGGGTCAGCAGCGGGAAGAACAGCCATCCCTGCCGGGCGGTGAGCCACCGCTTGAGACCCTTGCGTCGCTCGACGTCCTCGGTGGTGAACAGCAGGACCGAGGGGCGGATGTCCTCGTCGGCGTCGACCTTGTTCGGGTTGGCGTGGTGGCGCGTGTGCTTCCGCATCCACCAGCCGTAGCTCAGCCCGACGACCAGGTTTCCGAGGAGGCGGGAGGCCCACTCGTTCTTCGGGCCCGAGGCGAAGATCTGGCGATGGGCGCCGTCGTGGGCGAGGAACGCGGTCTGGGTGAACAGGACCCCGAAGGCCGCCGCGACCAGCAGCTGCCACCAGGTCTGCCCGAGGGCGAGCAGGGCGACCAGGGCGAGCGCGAAGCCGGTGCCGAGGAGAGCCACCCGCCGGGCGTACGTCCTCGGGGACCGCTCCAGGAGACCCACCTGCCTGACGCGACTCATCAGCTCGGTGTAGGCGTTGACCTGACGGTGCGCCTGGGTGGGGAGCGTGGTCATCGTGGTCACCGCCCCAGCCGGCGCAGCCGGGCCATGGCCAGGGGCAGGCAGATCGCGATGATGGCGACCGGCCAGAGGACGGCCATGGTGAGGGCGTGCTCGCCGACCCAGGAGGCCGCCGGGACGGCCGTGTTGCCGAAGAGCTCGCGGGTGGCGATGACGGTCGAGGAGAGCGGGTTCCACTCGGCGGGGAGGGCCAGCCAGCCCGGCATCAGGTCGGTCGGCACGATCGTGTCGGCGACCATGGCGAGCGGGAAGACGAGCGCGAAGTACTTCATCGCCGCCTCGGGGCCGCTGACCAGCAGGCCGAGCAGGATGCCGACCCAGGAGAACGCCATCCTGAGGAGGATCAGCAGCCCGAGCGCGGCGATCACCGCACCGATCCCGAGGTGGGCCTGCCAGCCGAACAGCGTCCCGAGCGCGAGCAGGATGCTGAGCTCGACGACCGCCAGGATCACGTCGGCCAGGGCGCGCCCGGCCAGCACGGCCACCGGCGACATGGGGAGTGATCTCATCCGGTCCAGCACCCCGCCGCGTACGTCCTCGGCGACCGAGATCGTGGTGTTGCCGATGCCGAACGCCATGGTGAGCGCGAAGAGGCCGGGGAGCAGGAACTCGCGGTACTCCTCCCCCGGCACGTTCATCGCGACGCCGAAGGCCTCGCCGAAGACGAAGCCGAACATGGCCACGGCCATCACCGGGATCATCAGGGTGCCGAGGAGCTCGTCGGGGCGGCGTACGAGATGGAGGAGGTGGCGCTTGGCCACCACCCAGGTGTCGACCGTCGCCCACGTGATGCGTGATCCGTGGACGGTGGGTTCGGTCAATGTGGTCATCTCAGGCCCCCTCGGTGATCAGCAGGAACGCCTCGTCGAGGTCGCGGCCGCCGACGCTGGACTTGAGCTCGGCCGGCGTCCCCTCGGCCACGACCCGTCCGCGGTCGACCATCGTGATGCGTGAACACAGCCGGTCGGCCTCCTCCAGGTACTGGGTGGTGAGCAGCACGGTCGTGCCGGAGTCGGCCAGCTCGCGGACCGCGTCCCAGACCTCGATCCGGCTGCGCGGGTCGAGACCGGTGGTGGGCTCGTCGAGGAAGAGCACCCGGGGGCTGCGGATCAGGCTGACGGCCAGGTCGAGCCGCCTCCGCATGCCACCGGAGTAGCCGCGCACCGGTCGGCCGGCGGCCTCGACGAGGTCGAAGCGCTCGAGCAGCTCGTCGGCGCGGGCGCGGGCTTCCCGGGCGCGCATCCGGTACAGGCGGGCGAACATCTCCAGGTTCTGGCGGCCGGTCAGGACACCGTCGACCGCCGCGTACTGGCCGGCGATGCCGATCCGCGCCCGCACGCCGGCCCGGTCGCGGGCGACGTTGCGGCCGGCGACCCACGCCTGGCCGGAGTCGAAGCCGGCGAGCGTGGCCAGGATGCGTACGGTCGTGGTCTTGCCGGCTCCGTTGGGGCCGAGCAGGCCGTGGACGGTGCCGGCGGGGACGGCGAGGTCGATGCCGTCCAGGGCGGCGCCGCGGCCGGGGTAGCTCTTGCGCAGCCCCTGGGTCCAGATGGCGGGTTCGTCGGTGATCATGCTGCTGCCTCCATGTCCTTGGTGGGGATGCGTCGGGCGGCGACCCGGCCATCGGTGGTCGAGCTTGTCGAGACCGTGCTGGCCGGGGTCACCTCGTCGTAGCGGCCCAGAGCGATCCGGGCGATGTTGAGCAGCGACTCGCTGCCCTCGGCGTAGTAGCCGCAGTGGCCGGGGATGTCGCCGGTCCCGAAGCGGGTCGCGCCCAGCTCGGGGTGCAGCGGGCCGCGGCCCAGACCGAGGCGGCCGAGGCGTACCTGCGGGATCAGTCGGATCCGGTCGGTCTCGCCGTACGCCGCCCAGAGCCGGGTGCGTGACCCGAGCTCGGAGCGGTGCACCACGCCCATCCCGGGGCTGCCGAGCGCTACGCAGTCCTCGGCGCGGGCGCTGGCGAGGGCGAGGCCGGCGACGGTCGAGCCGTAGCTGTGGCCGACCAGGGTGAGATGGGCGGCGCGCGGCAGGTAGTGGGTGAGGGCGGCCAGGTCGCTGGCGCCAGCGTAGGCAGGCCCGTTGGTGATCGCGTTGTACCACTCCGGCGGCGAGTGGTAGCCCAGCCAGACCACCACTGCCGACCGGCTCTCGGGCGCGATCTCCTGCATCGTACGCAGCAGCAGCTGCCCCCGGGAGCGCGGACTGTGGGCCTCGGTGCTGGTGAAGTAGTTGCCGAGGTGGTGGCCGTTGCCGGGCACCAGGACCGCGATGTGGTCGGCGGTCACGACATCCCCGAAGACCTCCACGACCCGCGCCCCTCCGGGCGGGTCGCAGGCGAGGAGGCGGGGTCCGATGGTTCCATCGGCCTCGTTGAGGCCGTATCTGAGCGGCGTCACAACTGTCATGGCTGTGACGCTAGGTTTCAGGTTCCCCGCCGCACGTCACTCTGGGGAGCCAATCGACCCCCTACCGGGGTAGTGCGGGATGACCCTGAGGGCCGGTCAGGCTAGACGTGCGGCGCGACCAGGCCGCTCTCGTAGGCGAAGACGACGGCTTGGGCGCGGTCGCGGAGGCCGAGCTTGGCGAGGATGCGGCTGACATGGGTCTTCACGGTCTGCTCGGCGAGGAAGAGCTCGGCGGCGATCTCGCTGTTGGAGCTGCCGCGGGCGATGTTCTCCAGCACCTCGCGCTCACGCTCAGTGAGCTGCTTGAGGCGCGGGTCCTGCTTGCGCTTGCGCGGGGCGCGGGCGAACTGCGCGATCACCTGCCGGGTCACCGAGGGCGAGAGCAGGGCCTCGCCGGCGTGGACGACCCGGATCGCGGAGGCGAGCTCGTCGGGCGAGGCGTCCTTGAGGAGGAACCCGCTGGCGCCGAGACGCAGCGACTCGTGGACGTACTCGTCGGCGTCGAAGGTGGTCAGCATGACCACCTTGGTCTGGGCTGTGGCCGGGTTCTCGGAGAGCTGCCGGAGCGCCTCGATGCCGTCCATCACCGGCATCCGGACGTCCATCAGCACCACGTCGGGATGCGTACGCCGCACCACCTGCAACGCCTCGGAGCCGTCCGCCGCGGTGCCGACGACCTCGATGTCCGAATGGGTGCTGAGCAGCGCCACGAAGCCGGAGCGCACCATCTCCTGGTCGTCCACCACCACGATCTTCACCGTCACGGGGTCTTCCTACCGCGTTTGGCGGGCGTACGCACCGCGGTTTGGGCCGGGAGCCGGGCCGCGACGACGAACTCGCCGTCGATCGCTCCCGCGGTGAGGCTGCCGCCGACGGCGGCGGCTCGTTCGCGCATCCCGATCAGCCCGTGACCGCCGCCTGTGGACTCACCGGAGGCGGCGGCGCCGTCGAGCGGGTTGGCGATGCGTACGGTCAGGTCTTCTGCCTGGTCGATGTCGACGCTCACCGCCTCGTTGGGAGCGTGACGGCGGGCGTTGCTGAGCGCCTCCTGCACGATCCGGTAGGCCGCGGTGCCGACCTCGGGCGCCACGTCGGCGAGCTCCGGGAGGTCACCGCGCACCTCGACCCGCTGCCCGGTCCCGCGAGCAGACTCGAAGAGCTCACCCAGGCCGTCGATGCCCGGCACCGGGACCCGTCCCGACTGCCCCTCCTCGGTACGCAGCACGTCGAGCACCCCGCGCATCTGCCGCAGCGCCGAGGCCGCCAGGTCGGCGATCTCGGCGAACTCGGCCTCTGCCGCTGGGCTGACGTCGTCGACCCGGTGCGGCGCCGATCTGGCCTGCACGGTGATCAGCGACATGTTGTGGGCGATCACGTCGTGGAGCTCGCGGGCGATGCGTGCTTTCTCTTCGACCACCGAGCGGCGCTCGTGCTCCTCGCGCAGTGCGCTGCGGCTCTCCGAAAGCCGGCGGGCGACGGTGGCCAGCGCGCCGATCAGCAGCGCGAGCGAGGCGAAGTTGGCCACCTCCACGACCGAGGGGACGAAGTCGTTCCACGCCAGCCCGACCACGGCCAGAACGAGTCCCGCGGCGACCTGGATGCCCAGGGTGATCGCAGCCAACCGCCAGCCGGCGACCAGAGTCAGCACCAGCAGTACCAGCAGCTGGGTCAGCGTCGGCGGTGGCACCATCCACGGCCATCCTGGCGGGCTCTCCCTCGCGACCGCCAGCGCGGCCACGGTGACCGCGACCAGGGAGAGCCCTGCCGCCTCCACCGGACGCCGGAGCGCCAACGGGATCGAGCCGGCGTGCGTGACCCCGATCAGCAGGGCGACCCCACCCGCGACGTCCCAGGCGTCGGTCAGGATTGCCGCCTCCACGATCGCCAGCACGGTCGCGGCGACGTACAACGCCAGACGACCGCGGCCGAGCCAGGTCTTCAGCATGTTCAAGTAATACCAGGCACGAGAGCGCGGCCGGCGCGCGATTGACCGCTCGAGGAGTGGTCACTGTGGGCTCTCCCGAGTAGCTCCGGAGGGCCCATATCGACCACTCCTCGCCAGCGGATGTGGTGGACTACCCGCCGTGCTGCTGCTCATCCTGATCGTGATCGCCCTGCTGGCCGGCCTGGCGGCCCTCGTCGCGTACGGCGCCCTGACCGTCCGCGGACAGCGCAGGACGCTCGCGACGTTCCGGGCGACGGCCCACGCCTATTTCACCCGGCCGCAGATGGGGATGTGGAAGCTCGCCGCGACGATCCTCGTGGTGAGCCCCGATGAGGTGTCCGTCTGGAAGAGCGGCCCGGGACAGCCCACGCGACTGATCGCGCTCCCCGGACGGGGCGCGACCGTCACTGCCGCCGAGGTCAGGATCAACACCGCGCGGGTCGTCGAGGGATTCGTCATCACCTCTGCCGACGGCCGGAGCGTCCCCCTCACCCTGTGGCCCGAGCCGACGATGGGCGTCGCGAAGCCGCACACCGGCGCGCTGCTCGTCCGGACGATCGAGGAGATCCGGGGCATCCTCGCCTGAGCGTCACCGGCCGACGGCGGCCTTGTCCTCGTCCTGCGTCCGGATGGTGCCCTGACCGGACTCGATCCGGCCCTTGAGGCTGACGGTGATGTAGTGGGTCCAGGCGTCGTAGCAGACGTCGAAGCACTCGTCTCCACGCCCGAGTCCCTCGTGGGTGAAGGTCACGCGGGTCTGATCGCCATCGACGGCGATGTCGAAGCGTCCGGTCGTGCCGATCCACTCCTTCTTGTCGGCGATGAAGTCGAGGTAGCCGTCGGTGAACTCCCACACGACGCGCTCGCCCGGGACCAGCTCCTTGACGAGCTGCTTGGAGTAGTGGATGTCCGGCACCAGGTAGAACCACTCGGCCCCGACCTGGTCGGTGGGGCCGGCGATGTGGTGCCCCCACCAGGAACGTACGTCGTTGATGGCCTCGTACGCCTCCTGCGGCGTGGCATCGACGGTGAAGGTTGCGGTCAGGTCGCTCATGGTCTCCCCTTGGGATCGGCTGTGACTTGCATCATGCAAGCCCACCGTAGACACGACGACTTTCATCATGCAAGTGGTTTGTTAGAGTCGTCCCGTGCTCGGAAAGACGTACGACGGCCAGATCTGCTCCATCGCCCGCTCCCTCGAGGTCGTGGGCGAGCGATGGACCCTGCTGATCCTGCGGGACGCGATCTTCGCCGGCGTCACGCGCTACGGGGACTTCCAGCACAACCTCGGCATCGCCACCAACATCCTGAAGACGCGCCTCGCCACCCTCGTCGAGGCCGGGCTGATGACGCGCGACGACGCCGGCGACTACCGGCCCACCGCGATGGCCCAGGGCCTGCGGCCGGCGCTGATCGCGCTCACGGAGTGGGGCGACACCTGGTTCGCCCCCGACGGGCGGCCCATCGACTACCTGCACGCCGACTGCGGCGAACCGGTCCACGTCGAGACGACGTGCGAGCGGCACGGTGACGTCCCGCCCGAGCAGGTCGTGGTGCGTCCAGGGCCGGGCATGCCCGCCGAATACCTGGCGGCTCGCCGGCCGGCCCGGGACAGATGAGACAGCAGAGCCCGCCGCGACTCGCACGGCGGGCTCTGCTGCATGGGGACCTCAGGCGTCGACGAGCTCGCGGGAGCTGGTCTCCCCGAGCCGGGCCAGCGAGAACACGCTCAGCAGGCAGAAGGCTGCGATGACCGTGGAGAGCATGACGGTGCTCGCGCCGGCCTTCTGCAACGATGCGAACAGGAGCGGGGAGAGACCCGCGCCCATGCCGGCGAGCTGGTAGCCCAGCGAGGCACCGGTGTAGCGCGAGGAGGTCTTGAAGACCTCGCTCATCAGCGCGGCGAGCGGGCCGTAGAAGGCGGCATGGATGACCGACTGGCCGAGGACGACCGCCAGCACCAGCAGCGCGACCGACCCGCTGTCGAGCATCGGGAAGAGCAGGTAGGCGAAGACCGCAGTCGCGACGGCGGCAGTGAGCACGACAGGCCGACGGCCGACACGGTCACTGAGCGCGGACCAGCCGAGGATGCCGATGACCGCTCCGGCCGAGGAGACCGTGAGCGCGTTGAGCACCGTGGGTCGCTCGAAGCCGGCCCCGAGCGCATAGGCGATCAGGAAAGTGGTCAAGGTGCCCTGCACCACGAACGCACCGAGGCCGACCCCGACAGCCAGTAGGAGCGTACGCGGGTGCTCGCGGAGGACCTCCAGCAGCGGCGCCTTCGCCTCTGCCCTACGGTCCTTCATCGCCTCGAAGGCCGGCGACTCGGTGACGCTGAGCCGGATCCAGAGACCGACCCCGAGCAGGACGATGCTGAGCAGGAACGGCACCCGCCAGCCCCACGCGGTGAACTGCTCGGGCGTGGTGACCGAGGCCATCACCGCCATCACCGCGGTCGAGAGGACCATGCCGGCCGGGGCGCCGGCATTGGTGAACGAGGCCCACAGCCCGCGCCGGGAGGTGGCGTGCTCGGCGGTGATCAGCACCGCGCCGCCCCACTCGCCGCCGATCGCGACGCCCTGGACGACCCGGAGCAGGACCAGGAGAACCGGCGCAGCCGCCCCGATCTGGCCGTACGTCGGCAGGCAGCCGATCAAGAAGCTGACCACACCCATGATCAGCATGGTCAGGACCAGCATCTTCTTCCGGCCGAGCCGGTCGCCGAAGTGGCCGAAGACCACGCCTCCGAGCGGCCGCGCCAGGTAACCGGCGGCGAACGTGCCGAAGGACGCGATCGTGCCGGTGACCGGGTCGAGGTTGGAGAAGAAGACCTCGTTGAAGACCACCGCCGAGGCGGTGGAGTAGAGCAGGAAGTCGTAGTACTCGATCAGGCTGCCCGTGAAGCTGCTGGCGACGATCCGGCCCATCTGCGTGCGTGGACCGGTCGTGCTACCACCGGAGGTGAGGGTCATTGTGGGGGCTCCATTCAGGATTCCTGTTTATCAGGATTCCTGTCGATTCTGAGTGACCCACGTCACTCCTGTCAAGGAGCCCCCGCGACCGAATCGCGACCTGACTAGAAGGTGAGCACCGGCTTCACGGTGGCGCCCGAGACCATGTCGGCGACGGCCGTCTGGATCTCCTCGAACGGGTAGTGCCGAACCAGTCGTTCCAGCGGCATCCGACCGTCCGCGACCAGTCGCGCCAGCGCCGGGATCAGCGTGCGGGTCTCGGCGTCCCCGAGGGTGAGCCCGGTGACCCGCTTGCCGGGCAGCATCGTGTTGACGTCGACCCCGACCTCGGTGCCGAACGCAGGCGCCCCGACGATGACCGCGGTGCCTCTGGCCGCCAGGGCGTCGATGCCCTGCCGGAGCACCCCCGGGTTGCCGGTCGTCTCCACGACGCCGTCGGCGCCACCGCCCGTCAGCTCCGTGATGGCCGCGGTCAGGTCGCCGACCTGACCGGCTTCGACGACGTCGGTCGCGCCCAGCTCGCGCGCCAACTCGAGCCTCTCGGGCACGAGGTCGACGGCGACGATCCGGGTGGCCGGGGTCAGCCGCGCGGCCATGACCGCCGACAGGCCGACGGCACCCGCGCCGAGAACCACCACGGAGGAGCCGGGCCGCGGCGCGAGCACGTTCCAGACCGCCCCGACCCCGGTCTGCACACCGCACCCGAGCGGCGCGAGCAGGAACAGGTCGGCCTCCGGCCCGACACGTACGGCGCTGCGCTCGTCGACCACCGCGAGCCGGGAGAACGAGGACTGCCCGAAGAAGTGGCCGCCGATCGGCTCGCCGTCCCGCCGCACCGGCGAGGTGCCGTCCATCCGGGCGCCGCCGATGAGATTGGCGGGAAGCCAGACGTCGCAGTAGGCCGGGTGGCCGTCACGGCACTGGGCACAGCTCCCGCAGGAGCTGAACGACAGCAGCACCTGGTCGCCGGGTGCGAGGCTGCGTACGCCGGATCCGACCTCCTCGACCACACCGGCGCCCTCGTGCCCGAGCACGCCGTGGAGCGGGAACGGCAGTCCGCCGCTCGCCACGCCGAGGTCGGTGTGGCAGAGCCCGGCGGCGACCATCCGCACCAGTATCTCGTCGGGGCGGAGCGCGTCGAGCTCGACGTCTCCGACGGTGAAGGGCGCGCCGGCGGCCTCGACCACCGCGGCCTGGGTGGTGGTGTTCATGACTCCTCCTGGGCTGGGGTCGGAAGGGAGATGACGACAGATCGGGTCTTCGTGTACGCCTCGAGCGCCTCCGGGCCGTACTCACGGCCGAACCCGGACTGCTTGACGCCGCCGAACGGCACGGCCGGGTCGAGCATCGCCCAGTCGTTGACCCAGACGATGCCGGCGTCGAGCCGCTCAGCGACCCGGTGCGCCCGGGCGAGGTCCCGGGTGTGCAGGCCCGCGGCGAGGCCGTACGCCGTGGAGTTGGCGAGCGTGACGGCCTCGTCCTCGCCGGCGAAGGACTGCACGGTGAGCACCGGCCCGAAGACCTCCTCGTTGACGACCCGGGAGTCGGCGGGCAACCCGGTGATCACGGTCGGCTCGACGTAGAACCCGCCGGCGAGGTCGCCGGTCAGCTCGGGACGGCCGCCGCCGGTGACGATGCGGCCGCCTTCCTGACGGGCCAGGGCGACGTACTCCTCGACCTTCTTGCGGTGCTGATCGCCGGCCATCGGACCGATGACCGTGACCGGGTCCTGCGGGTCACCCAGAGGTACGCCGGGGACCGCCTGCCGCAGCACCTCGACCACCGCGTCGTGGACCTCGGCCGCGACGAGCAGCCGGGGACCGGCCATGCAGAACTGGCCGGTGTTGAACACGAACGCCTTGATGACGGCGCCCACGGCCGCCTCGATGTCGGCGTCCGCGAACACCAGGTGCGCGCCGTTGCCACCGAGCTCCATCGTGACCGGCTTCAGGTGCTCGCCGGCGACGCTCGCGGCCAGGCGTCCGACGGCCGTCGAGCCCGTGAACGCGATCTTGTCGACGCCGGGATGGCGCAGCAGCGCGTCGCCGGCCTCCGGGCCGGTCCCGGTCACGACGTTGAGCACGCCCGCGGGCACACCGGCGTCGACGAGCAGCCGGGCCATGAACAGGGCGCTCAGCGGGGTGTCGTCGGCCGGCTTGTGCACGACGGTGTTGCCGGCGGCCAGCGCGGCCGCGATCTTGCTGCTCGACAGGATGAGCGGGAAGTTGAACGGGGTGATCGCGCCGACCACGCCCAGCGGCTCGCGGCGGGTGTAGGCGAGCACGGGGATCGGGGTGTCCCGCACCGAGCCGTCGAGGGTCTGCGCCAGCGCGGAGCAGTACTCGAACTGCTGGGCCGCGGTCTCGACGTCGACGTGCCGCGCCAGCGTCACCGGCTTGCCGACGTCGCGGCTCTCGAGCTCGACCAGCTCGTCGGCCCGCTCCCGGATCAGGTCCGCGACCCGGTGCAGGATCCGGCCCCGCTCACGTCCGCTCATCCGCGGCCACGGGCCCTCGTCGAAGGCGCGGCGAGCCGCCGCCACGGCGGCGTCGATGTCGGTCGCGTCGCCGAGCGGCGCGGTGGTCAGCACGTTGCCCGTGCTCGGGTCGATGACGTCCATCCGGCGCTCGGCCGCCGAGGCGGTGTCGCGGCCATCGATGAACAGCTGCCGGTCCTCGTACGTCGCGGGCATCTCAGAGCCCCCTGCCGCGGTACTTCGCCGGCCAGACGCCGGACTTGCCGGGCGCGATCACACCCTGGGGGTCGAGTGCGTCCTTGATCGCCTCGTGGAACTTCAGCAGAGCGCCGTCGTTCCAGTCGAAGGTCGCCATCACGTCGTCCATCAGCGCGTTGTGGGTGCGGTACTCGCCGTAGCCCTCGGCGGCCGCCTCCTTGATCAGCAGGCGGGTCAGGTCGAGCGTCTCCTGGCGGGCGTCGGCGTCGTGGGTGTCGTAGAGGAACAGGCAGATGTGGTGCATCTCCCGCAGGCCGATGATGAACTGCGCGGCGTAGTCCTTGACGTACTCGTCGGCGCGGGCCTTGACCATCGCCGCCTGCCGCATCGCGTCCTTGCCCTCGGGAGCCGACACCGGCGAGAAGCCGATGTGGCCGCCGTGCGGGACGAAGTCGAGGACGGCGAGCTCGTCGAGGCTCGGGCGACCGTTGTTGATCTTGTGCCGGTCCTGCAGCACGTGCGCGCCGCGGTCGGTCGGGTCGTTGCGGTCCTCGTCGGTGAAGAACCGGGCCCCGGGGATCTGGAGGAAGGCCTCCTTGATCATGCCGAGATACAACTCGATCATCGCCGGCGGGCCGTAGACGGTGCCGTAGAAGTTCCAGTAGCCGAGGTCGAGCTCGGACTTCATCCGCTCGATCGCCTCCGCGGGCAGCGGGCCCTCGCCGTCGTACCACTCGCTGCGCTTCGAGACGGCCGCTGCGTCCAGGATGATGTTGCGGATGACCGGCACGTTCTGGATCGGCGCCATGTTGATCCGCAGCGGCAGCATCGTATCGACGATCTGCTCGAGGTCCGACTCGTTCTCGAACGTGATCAGGTACGTCGCCGAGGCCGGCGGGCGCTGCATCAGCGCGATCCCCATCTTGGTGACGATGCCCAGGTTGCTCTGCGTGAACAGGCCGTCGGGGAAGGGTCCGAAGCCGTAGGGGAACAGCTGCCAGGTGTTGCTGTCGGGCACGGCACCCATCCCGGTGCGCATCACCTCGCCCTGCGGCAGCACGACCTCGAGGCCGGTCTGCCACATCAGGTGGTCGCCGTACGGTGTGTAGCCCACGCCCCGGTCCAGGGTGTTGCCCACGACGCTGCCCCAGCCGAGGTCGGGGCAGTCGAGCATCAGGCTCGGCGCGTGCTCCTCGAGGTGGTCGTAGAGATCGAAGTACGTCACACCCGGCTCGACCAGCGCGTAGCCGTACTTCTCGTCGACCTCGATGATCTTGTTCATCCGGGCGCCGGTGTTCACCACGACCGATCCGGCGAGCCGGGGCGAGGCGCCGCCGTAGCCGTTGTTCTTGCCGGTCGAGATCGGCATCAGCGGGATGCCGTGCTCGTTCGCGACCCGGACGACCGCCTGGACCTGCTCCACGTCGGCCGGGGAGACGACCGCCGACGGCGCCTGGCCGTGGCCTTCGCCGACGGGGTAGGGATCGGCGTACGTCGCGAGCTCGGCGGGATCGGAGATCACCCACTCCGCTCCGACGACCGCCGCGAAGGCGTCGAGCGCGCGAGCGAAGTCCTGTTCGGAGACGTCGGGTGGCAAGGTGCGGGACATCGGGTCCTCCTAGTCGGTGTGACGGCTGTCACTCCGACGCTAGAGACCCTCCGGCCCGCCAGAAATGCGGAAGACGAACGGCTCTGTTCGCGATGCGAACGGTGAACTCAGCCGCTGAGCGAACGGCCGGCTCAGACTCTCCGCCGCAACGTCTGCGACGGCGTCTCGCCGTACGCCTCGCGGTACTGCGCCGCGAACCTGCCGAGGCTGAAGAACCCCCACCGCGAGGCCACCGTGGCCACGGTCGTGGCCTCGGCGTCGCTCGCGAGCAGCGCGTCGCGCACCCGCCCCAGCCGCACCTGCCGCAGATACCCGCTCGGAGTGGTCTCCAGATGCCGGGCGAAGCCCTGCTGGAGCGCGCGCACGCAGAGGCCGGCGTGTGCGGCCACGTCGTTGACCCCGATCGGCTCGGCGGCGTGCTCCTCGATGTAGGCGACCGCGGCGCGGATCGCGGCCGGACCGCCGGGGGCGGCCGGGTGTTTCAGCTCCTCGGCGTAGTTGTGCTCGTGGGCGTAGAGCAGGCCGGTGATGATGCTCTGCCCGAGCGACTCGGCGAACGGCGACGCGTCGAAGGCCGACCCGCCCGAGGTCGGCCCGCGTCCGTCCGCCAGGTCCGCATAGACCTGGTCGACGAGAACACGGGTCAGCTGCCACAGCTCCTGGCCGGGGCCGCGGTCCACCGCCAGGCCGGGCGCCATCTCGAGAGGGCTTCGCAGCGGGTGGCCCAGGAGTCGCTCGAGGGTGTCCTCGACGGCGAACCGGTCCAGCTTCACGGCCATGACGTCCTCGCCGCCACCCCATCCCTCCAGACGGGTCGGCCGGTGCGGGCTGTGCACCGCCGCCAGCGTCGGCGTCGCGATGACGGTGTCCTGACCGTAGGCGGTGCAGATCGCGCCGGTGACCGGGAGGTTGACCTGGTAGCCGTCGCGGAGCGGGCCGGTCTCGATCCGCACGGCGGACTCGTAGGCAAGCCTGCCGACCGTCACCGGGCCGAAGGTGCGTACGGCCAGGTGCACGCCGAACCGGTGGTCGCGGCCGGTGACCTCGACGTCATGGGGATAGAAGAGCTCGCCGCCGACCGACCGCGCCTCGTCGATGTCGGTGATGTCCGCGGAGATGGTGTGCGACATCGTGTCCTCCTGGTGGTCAGGATCCCAGTCCGAGCAGCCGGATCGCGTTCTCCTTCAGCAGCAGCGGACGGACCTCGTCCTTGATCTCGAGCCTCTCCAGGTCGTCGAACCAGCGAACGGGCGTGATGACGGGGAAGTCCGAGCCGAACAACACCTTACGTCGCAGCGGGCCGTTGAGCTGCTTGACCAGCTGCGGCGGGAAGTACTTCGGCGACCAGCCGGAGAGGTCGATGTGCACGTTGGCCTTGTGGGTGGCGATCGAGATCTGCACGTCGACCCACGGGACGGCAGGATGGGCCATCACGATCTGCAGGTCGGGGAAGTCGGCGGCCACGTCATCGAGGAGCAGCGGGTCGGAGTAGCGCAGCTTGATCCCGCGGCCGCCGGGGAGACCGGCGCCGATCCCGGTCTGGCCGGTGTGGAACAGGGCGATGACGCCGAGCTCCTGCAGGGTCGCCCACAGCGGGCGGTGCTCCGGGTCGTTCGGGGAGAAAGCCTGCAGGCCGGGATGGAACTTGAAGCCGCGTACGCCGTAGTCCTCGACCAGTTTCGTGGCCTGCTTCACGGCCGCGTTGCCCTTGCGGGGGTCGACCGAGCCGAACGGGATCAGCGCGTCGGCGTGCTCGGTCGCACGCTCGGCGATCTCCTCGCTCGACAGCGGCGGGTGATCGAGGCCGGTCGAGGCGTCGACGGTGAAGATCACCGCGGCCATGTCCCGCTCGCGGTAGTAGGCCGCGAGGTCGTCGACGGTCGGGGTGCGTGGGTGGTCGCCGCGGAAGTAGGCCGCCGAGGCGTCCATCAGCTCCTGGTCGAGCGAGAGGTGACCGTGGTGGTCGGCCTCGACGTGGGCGTGCATGTCGAGGGCGCGAATCGCGCCGGTGTCGATGCGTGGCTCGTAGCGCTTGGTCATGTCCTGGTCACTGTCCTTCCGGGGTGCCGTACAGCTCGCGCACCCGGGACTTCAACAGCTTCCCGGAGGCGTTGTGCGGGATCTCGTCGACGAAGACGACGGCCTTGGGGATCTTGTAGCGGGCCAGCCGTCCGTCGAGGTGTTTCAGCAGGTCGTCCTGGGTGAGGGCGGAGTCGGGTCGACGTACGACGACAGCTCGGCCGACCTCGCCCCAGCGCTCGTCGGGAACGCCGATGACGGCGGCCTCGGCGACGTCGGGATGGGTGTAGACGGCCTGCTCGACCTCGGCCGGGTAGACGTTCTCGCCGCCGCTGATGAACATGTCCTTGACCCGGTCGACCACGTAGAGGAAGCCGTCGTCGTCGAGCACCGCGACATCGCCCGTACGCAGCCAGGGCCCGTCGAAGGCAGCCTCCGTCGCCGCGCCGTTGTGCCAGTAGCCGGGGGTCACGTTGGGACCGCTGACGTGGACCTCACCGGGATGGCCGGGGGTGGCGTCCTCGCCGCCGGGGGCGACGACGCGTACGTCGGTGAAGAAGCAGGGGGTGCCGGCGGAGCCGAGCTTGTCGAGGCCGTCGCCGGCGCGCAGCATGGTCGTCCCCGGGGAGGCCTCGGTCAGGCCGTATCCCTGGATGATGTGCAAACCGCGGCTCTGCCAGGTGTCGAGCAGGGTGCGTGGGATCGGCGCGCCCCCGCTCAGGGCCGAGCGGAGGCTGTCGAGGTCGGCGCTCGCCCAGGTCGGCTCCTGGGCGAGGGCCTGGTACATCGAGGTGACGCCGAAGAGCAGGGTGACCCGCTCCCGCTCGATGGTGGCGATCGCCTTGGCCGGGTCGAAGCGGGCCGCGATCAGGGAGGTCCCGCCCTTGAGGAAGGTCGGCAGCAGCACCTGGTTGAGCGCGGCGGTGTGGAACAGCGGTGCGGTGACCAGGGCGATCTCGTCGGATCGGATGTCGACGTCGACGAGCAGGTTGAACGCGTTCCAGGCGATGTTGCCGTGCGTCAACATCACGCCCTTGGGGCGGCCGCTGGTGCCGGAGGTGTACTGGATCATGAAGACGTCGTCCGGGCCGACCTCGACGTCGATCCGGCCGGCCGTCTCCCCTGCCCGCTCCCCCGCCGGCTCGATGGCCAGCGTGTCCAGCCCGTGCCCGCCGGCAGCGTTGAACCGGTGGCTCGGCAGCCCGAGGGTCGCGACCGCCTCGGCGGAGACCGCCTCGTCGAAGTCGTCGGCGTGGATCAGCAGCGCGGGCTCGGCGTCGGTGAGGATCCAGGCCAGCTCGGGCGGCGCGAGGCGGGTGTTGAGCGGCAGGAAGACCGCCCCCAGCCGCGCGGTGGCGAAGAGCGTCACCGCGAGCTCGATCGAGTTCAGGCCGAGGAAGGCGACCCGGTCGCCCGTCGCGACGCCGCGGGCACGCAGCCCCCGGGCGACCGCCTCGACGAGGCGGTCGACCTCGGCGTACGTCACCACCGCGTCGTCCTGCACGAACGCCCGCGCGCCAGGGGTCATCCGGGCCCGGCGGGCGGGCCACGATCCGATGCCGCTGTCCAACATGTCGATCCTCGTTCGTCGTCTTAGGTGTGTGGGGCTCAGCTGAGCCCGAGGTCGGTCTTGATCTCCAGCAGTCGACGCAGCGCCTGGTCGCGGCGCACGACCAGGTCCTCGGCGGAGGTCCCGTCGAGCTCCTCGTCGACCCCGTCGACCAGCTTGTCGATCAGGCCGGCGGTGAGCTCGGGGTGACCCAGGTCGTCCCACCAGTCGACCATGGGCGGGCCGAGGTGCTCGAGCACATGGCCCAGCCCGCCCGGACCGCCCGAGAGATGCTGGGTGGCGAAGGGTCCGAGCAGCGACCAGCGCAGCCCCGGCCCGTCGGCGATCGCGGTGTCGATGTCGGCGACGGAGACGATGCCCTGGTCGACGAGGTGATAGGCCTCGCGCCACAGCGCCGCCTGGAGCCGGTTGGCCACATGGCCGGGCACCTCGCGGCGGATGCGGATGGGGCGTTTGCCCAGGTGGCGCAGGGTCTCCAGGGCAGCCTCGACGGCCTCGGCCGACGTCGCCGAACCGCCGACGACCTCGACCAGCGGCACCAGGTGCGGCGGGTTGAACGGGTGGGCGACCAGCACCCGCTCCGGATGCCGCGTGCAGGCGTCCTGGAACGTGCTCGGCATGAGCCCCGAGGAGCTGCTGGTCAGCACTACGTCGGCCGACGCCGCCGCGTCGAGCGCGGCGAAGATCTCGCGCTTGACCTCCAGCCGCTCGGGTCCGCTCTCGAGCACCAGGTCGGCGGCCGCGCCGAGGTCCTCGATGCCGTCCGCGAACCGCAGAGATCCCTCGGGAACCTGCGCGCGCAGCCGTTCCTCGGCCCCCTCGGCCGGATCCCAGGCGACCACGTCCAGTCCGTGCTCGAGCCCGAGGACCACCCAGCTGACACCGATCGCGCCGGTGCCGACGACCCCGAGCGTACGAACGTTCTCGCCGCTCCTCATGCGTCCACCTTCCGCAGGGCGCCGGACCTGGCCAGCGCGACGAACGGGTCGAGCGACGCCGGGTTCGCGAGGGCGTCCCGGCTGGCCACGTCCTCCATGCGGACCCCCTGCAGGATGCGCTTGGCCGGCAGCTCGAGCTTCTTGCCGGTGAGGTTGCGCGGCACCGCCGGCACCTCGATCACCTGGTCCGGGATGTGCCGCGGGGAGAGCGCGGAGCGCAGCGCACCGACCAGCCGGGCGCGGAGCGAGTCGTCGAGACGTACGCCCTCGTCGGTGACGACGAAGAGCAGCAGCTCACCGTTGCCCCCGTCAGGATCCTCGAGGTGGACGACGAGCGAGTCGGCGACACCGTCCACCTCCTCGGCGACGCGGTAGAACTCGGCGGTGCCGAGACGTACGCCACCGCGGTTGAGGGTCGCGTCGGAGCGGCCGGCGACGTGGCAGCTGCCGTTGTCGTGGAAGAGGATCCAGTCGCCGTGGCGCCAGACCCCGGGATAGTGGCCGAAGTAGGCCTCGCGGTAACGAGAACCGTCCTCGTCGCCCCAGAAGCCGACCGGCATCGAGGGCATCGGCGAGGTGATGACCAGCTCGCCGAGAGTGCCGGTGACCGGGCGGCCGGACTCGTCATAGGCGTGGGCGTCGACGCCGAGGCAGCGACCGGAGATCTCGCCGGCGTAGACCGGGAGCAGCGGGTTGTTCTGCACGATGCCGGAGCAGACGTCGGTGCCGCCGCTGCCGACGTTGATCTGGGCGTCGGGGAGCTGGTCGGACAACCAGGCGTAGCCCTCCGGAGGGAGTGGCGCACCGGCCGAGCCGAGGACGCGAATCCGCAGGTCACCGAGGTCCTTCAGCTCGAGACCCTCCTTGCGGCAGGCCATCACGAACCCAGGGCTGGCTCCCATGACCGTCGCCCCGGTCGACGCGGCGAGCCGCCACTGCCAGGTGAGGTCGGGGTGCATCGGGTTGCCGTCGACCATGACGATCGAGGAGCGCACCAGGAGCGAGGAGACCAGGGCGTTCCACATCATCCAGGCGGTCGTGGAGAACCAGAGCATCCGGTCCTGTGGCCCCATGTCCCACGAGAGCGCGTGGTTCTTGAGGTGCTCGAGCAGGATGCCGCCGTGGCCGTGGACGATCGCCTTCGGCCGGCCGGTCGTGCCGGAGGAGAAGAGCACCACCAGCGGGTGGTCGAACGGCACCGGCTCGAAGGCGAGTTCCGCCTCGTCATCCGCGTCGAGCAGGGAGGTCCAGGAGAGGGCGTCTTCAACCCGGTGTGCCCCGTACTCAACGTCGACCACGTGCCGCACCGACGGCAGCTCGGCCCGGATCTCGGCCACCTGGGAGCGACGGTCGACGTCCTTGGCGCCGTAGCGGTAGCCACCGGCGACCAGCAGCACGACCGGCTCGATCTGAGCGAAGCGGTCGATCACGCTGCGCGGCCCGAACTCGGTCGCACACGTTGCCCAGGTCGCGCCCAGGCTGGCGGTCGCGAGGTAGGCGACCAGGGCCTCGGGAATGTTGGGGAGGTAGCCGGCGACACGGTCGCCGCGGCGTACGCCCATGCCTTTCAGCGCCGCCCGCGCCCGGGCCACCTGGTCGCGCAGGTCGCCGAAGGTCAGCTCGACGTCGTCACGGGTCTGCGACCGGCCGAGCACCGCGACCCGGTCGAGATCGTCGTCGGTGCCGAGCGCGTGCTCGGCATAGTTGAGGGTCGCGCCCGGGAACCAGCGCGCGCCGGGCATCTCGCGGGATGCCAGGACGGTGTCGTACGCAGCGTGCGACCGCACCCCGAAGAACTCCCACACCGCCGACCAGAAGCCATCGAGGTCGGTCACCGACCAGCGCCACAGCTCCTCATGAGTCGTCATCTCCACGGAGCGCTCGCGGGCGAGCCAGGCCAGGAACTCACCGACGCGGGAGGCCTCGAGGATGTCCGCGGGCGGGGACCAGACGACGTCACCCTGCTCGATGCTCACTGGTCCGTCACCTTCTTGCCGCGGCCGTCGAGGAAGTCCTGCATCCGGCCCTTGGCGTCGTCGGTCCCCTGGGCGATCGCGGCCATCAGCGACTCCATCAGGAAGCCGTCTCGGGGGTTGGCCTCGGCGATGCGCGGCAGCGCCTGCACGACCGCGAAGTTGGTCTGGGGCGCGTTCTGCGCGATCCGGCCGGCCAGCTCGAGGGCGGTCTTGCGGCCCAGTCCATCGGCCACGGCGTACTGGCTCAGGCCCAGCGCCAGCCCCTCCTGCGCGTCGTAGCGACGGCCGGTCAGCATCATGTCGGCCATCCGTGGGACCCCGATGAGTCGCGGGACGCGCACCGAGGCGCCGCCACCGACGAAGAGCCCGCGCTGTCCCTCGGGGAGCGCGTAGAAGGTCGACTCCTCCGCGACCCGGACGTGCGCGGCGGCGGCGAGCTCCAGCCCGCCCCCGACCACGGCGCCCTTCAGCGCCGCCACGACCGGCACCGGCCCGAACTCGATCTTCTCGAAGACCCGGTGCCACATCCGCGAGTGGGCGACCCCGGCGAGGGTGTCACGCTCGGTCATCTCGGCCAGGTCGAGCCCGGCGCAGAAGTGGTCGCCGTCCGCGTCGATGACGACGGCACGTACGTCCGGTTCGAGACCGTCGAAGAACCGCTCGATCCCGAGCACCGCCTCGTCGCTGAGCGCGTTCCGCTTCGCCGGGCGGGCGAGGGTCAGCACCGCGATGTCGTCGATGCGCTCCGCCCGCAGGGCATCGGGCAGGGGGGTTCCGAGCATGATGAACTCCTCATGATTGACAGGAATCCTGATAATCTCAGAAGTAGTCGCCTCCCGCAAGCGCCGCGATGCTTGAATGACCGCATGACCGACGCACCCCTGCTGCTCTACGTCGTCAAGCAGCTCGAGCTCGCCACCCGAGCGCGGCTCGACGCCGTGCTGAAGGAATCAGGGGTCACCGCCCTGCAGTACACCGCGCTCTCGGTGCTCGAGCGCCGCCCCACGATGAGCGCCGCCGACCTCGCTCGCGCCTCGTTCGTACGCGCCCAGTCGGCCGCCGACCTCATCGGCGCCCTCGAGCGCCGCGGCCTCATCGAGCGCCGCACCGACCCCGACAACCGGCGTCGGATGCTGATCAGCCTCACCGCCGAGGGCCGCGCCTTCCTCGACACCTACGACCCGCGCGTCGAGGAGCTCGAGGAGCAGATGCTCGCCGACCTCGGCCCCGAGGACCGCGAGTCGTTCCGTACGTTCCTGGACACCGCTCGCCGAGCCCTGTCCTGAAATCCGCCGACCCGGCGCAACTGTCCCGCGAAAAGCGCCCGAGTCGGCGCGTCTGTCCCATGTCTGATCGAGGCTTGGGTCAGATGCGCCGACTCGGCGTTCAGATCTGAGCCAGACGCGCCGACTCGGCCTTGGATCTTGAGACATTCACGCCGACTCGACGCTGGATCGTGAGACTGTGGCGCCGGGTCGGCGACGAACTGCCGAAGGCGGCGACACCGACCACGACGAGCGCCAGAGCGACGGCGAGCCCGAGGCCGATCTGCTCACCGAAGATCGGGACCGCGACGACGGCGGTCAGCACCGGGCTGACCGCACCCCCGACCGAGGCCCGGCTGCTGCCGAGTGCCCTGACGGAGAAGGCGTAGCAGAGCGTCGACATCAGCCCGGTCCCGATGCCCTGGAGCACGGTGAGGGCGACCACGTCGCTGACCTCGGCGGTCCCGGCCAGCAGGTGCGACGGCATCGCGCCGGAGACCGCCAGGACGAGCGCGGCCAGGCTCGAGATCGTGCAGATCGCCACCACCATCTGCAGGAGCGTCAGGCTCGTACGCTGCAGGCCCGTCGTGAACACCGCCCAGGCGAACCCGCCGACGAGGAGCAGGCCGACCCCGCCGAGCGACGCGCCACCGCCGACCAGGAACCCGCTCACCACGACCCCCGCGGTGATGAGCCCCAGGGCCGCCAGCCGCCGCAGCGGCATCGAGGTACGGCCGCGTGCCATCGCGAGCAACGTGACGAACAACGGCACCGTGCCCGGGACCAGCATCCCCGTCAGCGCCGCGCTGGTCAGGTGGGCACCGAACGCGAAGACGAGGAAGTGCGGGAGCCCACCGACGAGCAGCAGGGCGAGGACCTCCGGTCGCTCGCGGCGTACGGCTCGGATCGTGCTCGGCAGCAGCGGGGCGAGCAGGACCACCGGCGTCACGAACCGGAGGAACGCGGCATCGGCGACGGTCAGGCTGGACCCGCCGATGCCGCGCGTGCTCAGCGCGAACGACGACCAGAGCACGACCGTCATCCCCAGTGCAGCCCACCCGGCCGGCACTGGCGTGCCGCTCTCCTGTCGCATCCCCATGTCGCGCCACGATAGGCAAATCCAAGGCGCACATGATTGCCGGATCTGCCATCCTCACCGCGATGAGTGGCAGAATCTGCCACATGCGCACGCTCGACGACACCGACAAGCACATCCTCTGGGAGCTCCAGCAGAACGGTCGCCTGACCAACCAGGAGCTCGCCGACCGCGTCGGCCTCTCCCCCTCGCCGTGCCTGCGCCGCGTACGAGCCCTGGAGGAGGCCGGCGTGATCAGCGGCTACCGCGCCGTCATCGACCCGCACGCCGTCGGCATGAACATCACCGCGTTCGTACGCATCAAGATGGCCACCCATACCAACGCCGCCGTCGAGGCCGTCGAGGAGCACCTGCGCGCCATTCCCGACATCACCGAGGCGTACGTCCTGGCCGGCGACCACGACTACCTGCTCAAGATCGTCACACCGTCCTTCGAGACCTACGAGCAGTTCCTGCGCGACAACCTCCGCACCATGCCCGCCCTGGCCTCGATCGAGACCACCTTCGCCTTCGGCAACACCAAGGAGAGCGCCCCGCTCCCGCTGGGGTGAGCGCCCGCGGTCAGGAGCTGGCTTCGCGGCCGGCCGGGGTGTCGACGTAGAGCCGCTCGAAAGCTCGCGCGGCGGCGTCGATCTGGGCTGCCATGCCGCGCAGGCCGCCGCGTCCGACCGCTCGCTTGGTCTCGCTCTCGAACAGCGCGCGCTCGTAGGCGGGAAGCATCCCGACCAGCCGCCGCCGAGCATGTCGTCCCGACCCCAGAGGCCGGATGAAGACCTCGACCAGGTCGTCCATCCAGTCCAGCTCGAACTCGACCAGGCAGTGCGGCATCGCCAGCCGGACCTCGGTGCGACCGACGCGGTCCACCTGCGTGTAGGTCGTCGGCGCGAAGCGGGACGCCACCGCGTCGGCGACCGCCTGGGATCGGCGCCTCAGAATGTCATTCCCCGTGCTCGACATCGCGCCTCCGCCCGAACGTGACCAGTGGTCACATGACCACCGGTCACAGACTAGGGGCGCGTTCGCAGCATGGTCAAGGGACCCGAGCGAAGCACGCTACGATGCGAGCGTCCAGCCATGAGAGGGGGCGGGTGGCGCCAGTGCCTACGCCGACCTGGGAGCGCCTCCCGGAGGCCAAACGCGATGCCGTGCGCCGGGCGGCCGAGGAGGAGTTCGGGGTCCGGGGCTACAACGCAGCCAGCCTCAACACGATCTGTCGTGAGGCCGGGATCTCCAAGGGCAGCCTGTTCCAGTACTTCCCCGACAAGGCCGACCTCTTCGTCCACCTGATCGCTCGGGCCAGCCACGACATCCGAGCGGCGATGGAGACGGCGAGCGCCGACTTCCCGTGGATGACCGACTACTTCGGCTCGGTCAACCTCCTCATGGATGCGTGGATCGACTACTTCTACGACCACCCACGCCACCGGCAGATGCTGGTCTCGGCCAACCTCGAGCACAACCCCGGAGCACTCGCCGCCGTCCGCGAGGCCGTCTACGTCGACTACCTCGAGGTCATCGGCGGCATGGTCGATCTCGGCATCGCCATCGGCGCGCTCCGCGAAGACACCGACCGCGACGCGCTCGTCGCCGCGATCATCATGCTGCTTCCCCACATCGCCCTCGGCCCTCACGTACGCGGCCTGGACCCGCTCCTCGGACTCGCCGGCTCCGACCGCGCCCACGCCATGTCCGGCGGCCGCCGGCTGATCCAGGTGCTGATGGGCCAGTACGTCACTCAGTCGGTGCCGAACGAACCGTGACGCCCGGCTCCGTCGGCGAAGCGCGTCGCACCCGCGACGGTGTCGGTGGTGACCGACACGACGCCGTGGCGGTACTCCGCGGCCAGCGCGTCCTGCTCGCTGAGCCCCTCCTGCTCCAGCACGGAGAGCCGATCGTGGCGCATGCAGGTCTGCGGG
Source organism: Nocardioides sp. NBC_00368 (assembly GCF_036090055.1). Lineage (NCBI taxonomy): Bacteria > Bacillati > Actinomycetota > Actinomycetes > Propionibacteriales > Nocardioidaceae > Nocardioides > Nocardioides sp. NBC_00368. The sequence goes on along the minus strand of NZ_CP107970.1, from coordinate 4,792,852 downwards.
AACGCCGCGAGCTGGCGGGCCAGGTCCTGAGCTGCCGCGAGGGCCTGGCCGGGCGGGACGACGCGGTTGGCCAGCCCCATCCGTAGCGCCTCGTCGGCGCCGACGGGACGGCCGGTCAGGATCATGTCCATGGCGTTGCTGGTGCCGATCAGGCGCGGCAGCCGGACGGTGCCGCCGTCGATCAGGGGGACGCCCCAGCGCCGGCAGAAGACGCCGAAGACGGCGTCCTCCTCCATGACTCGCAGGTCGGCCCAGATCGCCAGCTCCAGGCCGCCGGCGACGGCATGACCGGCGACGGCGGCGATGACGGGCTTGCCCAGGCGCATCCGGGTCGGACCCATCGGGCCGTGCCCGTCCGGCTCGAACCGGTTCGGGTCCCCACCCGCGACCGCCTTCAGGTCGGCGCCGGCGCAGAAGGTGCCGCCCTCACCGTGCAGCACCGCGACGGCGGCAGCCGGGTCGGCAGCGAACTCCTCGAACGCGGCGACCAGGGCTTCGGCCGTCGCTCGATCGACGGCGTTGCGTACGTCGGGGCGGTTGATCGCGATCGTGGTGACCGGACCGTCCGTGGTGACGTCGACGGTCATGCCGGAAGCGCCCGCTCGAGGATGGCGTCGAGGTCGCCGCGCGGGGACAGCGTGCCGAACGCGCCGCCCCAGTCCCGGCCGAGACGCGAGGAGCAGAACGCGTCGGCGACGGCTGCCGGTGCGTGCCGGAGAAGCTGCGAGCCCTGGAAGACCAGGGCCAGCTGCTCGACGATCCGCCGCGCCCGGAGCTCGAGGTCGTCGAAGGAGGTGAACTCCTTCTTCAGCCGGTCCAGCGCAGCGTCGTAGCGGGCGTCAGCACCGGCGGCCAGCTCGGCCTCCGCCAGGAACGCATCCAGCGTGTGCGGCTCCTTCGCGAGCGCTCGCAGCGCATCGAGGGCCGCCACGTTGCCGGACCCCTCCCAGATCGAGAGCAGCGGCATCTCGCGATAGATGCGCGCGACGTCGAAGTCCTCGATGTAGCCGTTGCCGCCCAGGCACTCCAGGGCCTCGTTGACCATGAACGGCGCCCGCTTGCAGACGTAGTACTTCGTGACCGCCAGCGCGATCCGGCGCAGGGCGGCCTCGCCCTCGTCGCCGCGGATGGCCCGGTCGTTGGCACCCGCCAGCCGCAGCATCGCGGTCGTCGCCGCCTCGGACTCGACCTGCAGGTCGGCCAGGACGTTGCGCATCGCCGGCTGGTCGATCAGCAGCTTGCCGAAGGCCGAGCGGTGGCTGGCATGGTGCGCGGCCATGGTGAGCGCGGTGCGCATCCCCGCCGAGGAGCCGATCACGCAGTCGAGGCGGGTCATGTTGACCATCTCGACGATCGTGCGCACCCCGCGCCCCTCCTCGCCGACGAGCCAGCCGGTGGCCGCGTCGTACTCGATCTCGGAGGAGGCGTTCGACCTGTTGCCGAGCTTGTCCTTGAGGCGCATGAAGCGCATCGCGTTGCGCTCGCCGCCGGGCAGGACGCGCGGCACGAGGAAGCAGGAGACGCCGGCCTCGGTCTGGGCCAGGGTGAGAAAGAGGTCGCTCATCGGGGCGCTGGTGAACCACTTGTGCCCGCGCAGGACGTACGTCCCGTCGGTCTGCGGCGTCGCGGTCGTCGTGTTCGCGCGTACGTCGGAGCCGCCCTGCTTCTCGGTCATCGACATCCCGGCGATCAGACCGCGCTTGGTCTCGGGGTCGCGCAGGCCGAAGTCGTACTCCCGATTGGTCAGCAGCGGCTCGAACCGCTTCGCCAGGTCCGGGTTGGCCCGCAGCGCCGGCACCACGGCGTACGTCATCGAGATCGGGCAGCCGTGACCGGCGTCGACGTTCCAGGTGTAGAACTTCGCGGCCCGGGCGACATGGGCACCGGGCCTCTCGTCTGCCCAGGGCGCGGCGTGCAGACCGTGCTCGACCGCGGTCTGCATGAGCTGGTGGTACGCCGGGACGTACTCGACCTCGTCGACCCGGTGCCCGTAGCGGTCGTGCGTGTGCAGACGCGGCGGCACCCGCTCGGCGAGCCGTCCCCACTCCTGGGCCTCGGCGCTGCCTGCGAGACGGCCGAGCTCGTCGAGCTCCGGGAGCGCCCACGCGGCGCCCTCACGCTCGACGCCTTCCCGAAGGACCGGGTCGGCGGCCGTGTTGTGGCCCACCAAGGGCGGGACCTGGTTGAACACCTCGTGCGTGCTGGTCATGGGCCACCTCGTGTCAGCAGGATCGTCTGCTCATGACGTTACATAAATCGAGACAGTCGTGTCCATAGATGTTGCATGAGAAGATGCCGGGGTGGCTACCGCGCGCGACGAACTGGCTCCGCTCTCCGCTCGCTCTGCGCTGCTGAGCCTGATGCTCGGCGCCCACCCCGCCCCGCTGACCCCTGCCGACCTCGCCCGCGCCGGCCAGTTCCTCGGCATCGCCCCGGCGACCGTGCGCGTCGCGCTCACCCGCACCGTCAACGACGGCGACCTGCGCCGTACCGACGACGGCTACCGGCTCGGCGAGCGGCTCATCCAGCGACAGGCGCACCAGGACGAGGCGGTACGCGTGGCGGACAAGCCCTGGGACGGCTCCTGGGAGATGGCCGTCGTGGTCGCGTCCGGGCGCCCTGGCCCGGAGCGCGCGGTCCTGCGCGATGCCCTGAAGGCACACCGCCTCGCCGAGCTGCGCGAAGGCGTCTGGACCCGGCCGGCCAACCTCCGGCGCCCGCGCTTCTCCGACCCGGTGCTGCGTGGCTTCACGGCGACGCCGGAGCAGGATCCGATCGACCTGGCCGCCTCCCTGTGGGATCTCGGCGGCTGGGCACGCGAAGGCGAGCGTCTGCTCGAACTCCTGTCATCCACACCCCAGCCCACGCAGCGTCTCGCCGCGGCCGCCGCGATCGTCCGCCACCTCAGCGAAGACCCGCTCCTCCCCGTCGAGCTCCGCCCAGCGGACTGGCCGGCGGCAGCCCTACGCGAGACCTACAGCGCCTATCAACGTGAGCTGAGCGAGCTCGCCGCGCTGCCCTGCTGAGCGGACCGGATCACCCGTACTGGGAGTCGCCTCCGTCCGGTGGCCGGCTCTTGCTTGCCATCGCTGGAGTTCGCAGGCCCTCTCGTCAAATCTGCGGGAACGTGGACGCGGAGCCGACTGCTCAGGTGACCACGATCAGGCTGTCCGCCGCAGGCTGCGAGGCTTTGACTGTGCAGCGAACGCTGGGGCCCCCGTCGGCGACGACACTGAACACCTACAGCTATCTGTGGCCGACAGCGGAGGATCAGAAACGGGCGGCGACCGGAGACCTGACGTCAGGCGCTCAGGCACTACCGCACTTGCCGCACTCTTGATCGACTGAACTGCCCGGGCGGCGACTATAGCGTCACTCGTACTCGATCATGCCCTGCTCTAATGCCCAGGCACGGAACCCGCCTGGCCCGAACGGCAGGTAGTAGTCACCCATGATGAGGTCATCAGCCAGCTTCTCGACCATAGGCACCGTGAGCTGCCCGTCCCTAATGGCTTGACAGAGGAGCGCCAGAGTTGACGTAACCCGAAGGTCATCCTCCTCCGCGAGCGTTCTCGCGACACCGTCATCCAAAACGACCTCAAAGCCTCGTACTGCCCCAAGCGCCAAGACTCCGCACTCGCCGAGGTTGGCGTCGCCCACCACCAGGCGCGTCTCATATCGGGAGAAACTGGCCAGGAACGCGATATCAGCGCTGCGGTCGACGCGAATCCAGTCCGCCTCCAGTACTTCGTTCAGCACTGGAATCTCGTGTGACTGCCGACGGAGCTCACGCTCGACGCTCTCCGGCATGACGACCGCACGGTCCCCCGCCAAAAAGTGCAATACTCGCAGCCAACCTTGAACGGCGAAGTGCCTAAGCGGACCGGTGTCGAAGACCAGCGCATCTTTATCGACCATCAGGACACGAAGTTCCAGAGCTCGTCTTCTCTCCGGGTCCGCCTACTTGGAAGGTCCTCGTCTTCAAAGGTTCCACGTAGAAGTTCGAGTGCACGCTCGCGGCTGATTCGCTCGTCCCTGAAAGCCCGCAGTACGGCTTTTTGGTACGGAACGGCCAAACTGTGGCCCTCTAGATCTGAAGGGATGAGCAGGCCGAAGTCTACGATGTCGGCTTGGGTCGTGGTGACCGAGCGGACCGTCGCCGCCTCCTCGCTCCCGATGATCCCCAACTCTTGGAGCCTCCGCGCGAGGGTCGCCATGTCGACGCGGTACTCGCTGCCCATCTGGACGGCGACCTCTCGAAGGTCATACTTCGCAAACACTCGGTTCCAGGCCTCGCGAACCCCTCCTTCTGGCAGCAGCAGAGCCCGAGCGAATCGATCCAGTCGCGCCTCGATATCCCCGCCTTGTTGGTCCGCAACTCGCCAGTCGATCGTGTAGTCGTCCGCAATCAAGTAGTGGCCAAATTCGTGCGCGAGTGCCAAACGGCGCCGCCCGACCTTGTTGTAACTGTTGATGAGACTGACCCCCCCCTTACGAAGGAGGATGGTGCCGGCGTCTGCAGTGTCTGGACCTAGATCGGCGGCAAACGACAGAAGACCGACCGCAGACACTAATCCCACCAGATCTCGAAGAGGACCGTCCCCTTCGACACCGAGCAATCTCCTCGCCCGGGACGCCAAGGTTTCGGCCGCAGCCATGCTCGACGGTCGAGACAACGGCAACTCCGCGGTCCGCTGGTCAAGATCGTCGAGGCCCAACTCGGTGGGAGCGAGCGTCTGAATCAGCTCTACATCTGCGGCAAGGTCCGCGATCAGGCGATCTATGTTGGAATCAACGACCTCCAGCCCGCTTGCCGAACGATGCGATACAAGAGCCGGGGTCGGCTCCGCCAAGAACGTCGCCATCCGAACGCCGATCGCACGAGCGATGTCTGCCAACTCGAGTGCCGTGACCTTCCGAACGCCGCCCTCGATCTTGTTGACAGCAGTCCGGTCGAGATTGACCATGCTGGCCAACTCACCCTGTTTCAAGCCTGCGCGCTCACGAGCCTCACGCACGCGCGCGCCAAGGATCGTTTCGTCGAGTTCCGCCATGTGTGCGAGTTTCGCACACCTGCGGTGGACGTGCACTTTCAATCCACAAGGTGACAACCACCACCGGGCCACCCACGGCGCAGCCGCAACATTCTCTTGCCGTCACGACTGGCGCGAGCAAGACCGGATTCTTGTGGACTTTGCGGACCAGACGCGGACTCCTGAATCTCACCCTGGCTGGCCTGCGAGAACGCGGCGGCTCAGTAGTACCAGGGGTAGGGCGACCAGTCGGGCTCCCGCTTCTCCAGGAACTGGTCGCGACCCTCCTGGGCCTCGTCGGTCATGTACGCCAGGCGGGTGGTCTCGCCGGCGAACATCTGCTGGCCGACCAGACCGTCGTCGAGGAGGTTGAAGGCGTACTTCAGCATCCGCTGGGCGGTGGGCGACTTGCCGTTGATCTTGCGGCCCCACTCGAGGGCGACGTTCTCGAGCTCGGCGTGGGGGACGGCGCGGTTGACGGTGCCCATGCGGACGCCGTCCTCCGCGGAGTACTCCTCGGCGAGGAAGAAGATCTCGCGGGCGAACTTCTGGCCGACCTGGCGGGCGAGGTAGGCCGAGCCGTAGCCGCCGTCGAAGGAGCCGACGTCGGCGTCGGTCTGCTTGAAGCGGGCGTTCTCCCGCGAGGCCAGGGTGAGGTCGCAGACGACGTGGAGGGAGTGGCCGCCGCCCGCTGTCCAGCCGGGGACGACGCAGATGACGACCTTCGGCATGAAGCGGATCAGTCGCTGGCACTCGAGGATGTGCAGGCGGGCGAGCTTGGCCTTGTCGATCGGGGTGGGTTCCTCTGCGCCGGTCCGGCCGGCGGCGTACGCATCGGTCTCTTCGTACTGGTAGCCGGCCTTGCCGCGGATGCGCTGGTCGCCGCCGGTGCAGAAGGAGAACTTGCCGTTCTTCTCCGAGGGCCCGTTGCCGGTCAGGAGCACGCAGCCGACATCGGCGGAGGTGCGGGCGTGCTCGAGCACGCGGAGGAGCTCGTCGACCGTGTGCGGCCGGAAGGCGTTGAGCACGTCGGGGCGGTCGAAGGCGATGCGTACGGTGCCGTGCTCCTTGGCCCGGTGATAGGTCAGGTCGGTCAGATCCTCGAAGCCCTTCACCTCGTCCCAGCGGCTCGGGTCGAACGTGTCGGAGACTCCCTCGATTGCGCTCATGGGGTGAGGTTATCCGGCCGGATGGTCGCGGGCTTGACCTTGCCCCCAGGGGCAAGGTCTACCGTCGTACGCGTGCAGATCAAGGAGCTCGCGGATCGGGCCGGCGTGACGGTGAAAGCCGTGCGCTACTACGAGTCGCGCGGACTGCTCGCGCCACGGCGGGCGGGCAACGGGTATCGGGACTATGCCGATGTGGACGTGCAGGTCGTGCGGGAGATCCGGGCACTGCTGTCGCTCGGCCTCACCGCCGAGGAGACGCTGCCCTTCGTCGACTGTCTGCGCGCCGGAAACGACCGAGCTGACGTGTGTCCCGCCTCGCTCGAGGCGTATCGGCAGCGCATCGCCGAGATCGACCGGCGGGTCGCCGAGCTGACCGCCCTGCGCGGCGAGCTCGCCGGGCTGCTGCACGAAGCCGAGACCTATCACCCAGAAGGAGAGAAGCGATGAGTCAGACCACCGTGATCGAGGACATCACCGATGCCCGGTTCGTCGAGGACGTACTCATGTCCGAGACACCCGTGCTCGTGGAGATCTGGGCCGAGTGGTGCCCGCCGTGCCGTCAGCTCGCACCGATCCTCGAGAAGATCGCCGCGGAGCGGGTCGGGAGCCTGCGGGTGGCGAAGCTCAACCAGGACGAGAACCCAGCCACCTCCGCCGACTATCGGGTCATGGCGGTGCCGACGATGCTCCTCTTCCGGGGCGGTAAGCCGGTGCTCCAGATGGTCGGCGCACGGCCGAAGTCGCATCTCGACCGCGAGATCGACAAGGCCCTCGCCTGATCCGGGCCTCTCGGAATAGGTGCTGTGTCGTGGTGTTGTAGAGGGCATGACCGAACTGCAAGGTGAATACGTCCCGAGCACGGCCGACTGGGTGCGCGAGCAGGTTGCCGCGTTCGAGGCCTCCAACGGCGCCGAGGCCAACGTCCTCGAGCGCGACGGCAAGCCGATCATCCTGATCACCAACCGCGGCGCCAAGACCGGCGCGATCCGCAAGACGCCGCTGATGCGGGTCGAGCGCGACGGGAAGTACCTTGCCGTCGCCTCGATGGGCGGCAGCGACAAGAACCCGGCGTGGGTGGCCAACTTCCGCAAGTACCCCGACATGGTGCTCCAGGACGGCGGCAGCAAGAAGGCGTACGTCGCCCGCGAGCTCTCCGGGGCCGAGCGCGACGAGTGGTGGGACTACGCCGTGAAGACCTGGCCGACGTACGGCGAATACCAGCCCAACACGTCCCGGGTCTTCCCGCTCTTCCTGCTGGAGCCTGCCGGCGAACAGGTCACCAATTGACCGGTGTGTAACCGGGACAGTGCCACGGCTGTCGGTTCGCGGCGCTAGGGTCTATGGCCATGCCGTTCCTGCTACGCGTCGAGCTGCCTGATGTCCCGGGTTCACTCGGTCGCCTTGCCTCTGCCATCGGTGAAGCCGGCGGCGACATCGAGGCGATCGAGATCGTCGAGAAGAACAAGGCCGAGGGACTCGCCGTCGACGACGTGCTTCTCGAGACCTCTCCGGGCACGATGCCGGACTCCATCGTCTCGGCGTGCAACGAGCTCGACGGCGTGCAGGTCGTCTGGATCTCCCGTTACGCCGCCGGTGGCAACCTCTTCCTCGACCTCGAGGCGGTCGAGGACCTCACCGAGAACGCTCATGAGGCCCTCGACCGGCTCGTGGACGTCCTGCCCCTGACCTTCCGTGCCGACTGGGCCCTCCGCGTCCACCGCGTCAAGGGCATCGCCCGCTCCACCGACGGAGCGCCCGAGAACGTCCCCTTCATCGAGCTCGACCGGCCCGAGCGGATCGAGGTCGAGGGCGAAGACGAGAACATGTTCGCCGGCGCCCGCATCGACGGCAACGAGATCGTCATCATCGGCCGCCGTGGCGGCCCCGACTTCCTCGACTCCGAGCTCGCCCGCCTCGGCCACCTCGCCTCCCTCGCCACCTCCATCGCCCGGTCCTGACGCGCCGAGGCGTCACTCCTGCAGGCCGAGACGTCACGCCGGTCGGTCGAGTTGGCGCGCCGGTGCCAACTCGGCCGACGCGCGTGACGCCTCGGCGCGGGGTGGTCAGTGGCCGAGCCGCTGGCGGAGGCCGGAGGCGCGCTGGGCGCGGTGGGTGATCGCGGCGGTGACGGCGTCGGGGGTGCCGACGATGCGTACCCGCTCCTGGGCCCGGGTGACCGCGGTGTAGAAGAGCTCACGGGTGAGCAGGGGCGAGTCGTCGGGCGGGAGCAGGACGGTGACGGACCTGGCCTGGCTGCCCTGGGACTTGTGGACGGTCATCGCGTGCAGGGTCTCGATGTCGCCGAGTCTCGATGGCGCGTAGGTCGCACCGCCCGCGATCGCGACGCGGAGGTCTCCGGCGGCATCCTGGTAGGTGACGCCGGTGTCGCCGTTGAAGAGACCGAGGCCGTAGTCGTTGGCGGTGACGAGGACCGGGCGGCCCGGGTACCACTCGTGGCCCCAGCCGATGCCGAGCGGCTCACCGGTGGTCTCGGCGAGGCCACGCTCGAGCTGCCGGTTCCAGTGGGAGACGCCCCAGGGGCCGTCGCGGTGGGCGCAGAGGAGACGCGACTCGTCGAGCATCCGTACGCAGCTCCCCGCATCGCCCGCGAGCGCGGCCTCGTGAAGGGCGACGGCGTGCGTGACCAGGTCGCCCTCGACCGCGGCCACGCGGGCCTCGTCGGCGGGGTCGACGAGCTCGACCGCGGGATCGCCCGACTTCAGCACGGCGAGGGCCGCGTCGGCGTCGCCGTCCCGCAGCGCCGCGGCAAGGGCACCGATCGCGCCGCCGAAACGATGGGTGGTACGCAGCGCCGCGACGGCATCGGGCGAGCGCACGGCGAGGCCGGCGACGAGGTCGGAGAGCACCGCGCCGGCCTCGACGCTGGCGAGCTGGTCGGGGTCGCCCACGAGGATCAGCCGCGCCTCCGGACGCACCGCCTCGAGCAGGCGGGCCATCATCGTCAGCGACACCATGCTCGTCTCGTCGACGACGATCACGTCGTGCGGCAGTCGGTTGGTGCGGTGGTGCTTGAAGCGGGTCGAGGAGCCGGGTCGCCAGCCGAGCAGCCGGTGGAGGGTCGACGCGGTCAGACCGGAGAGGCGGGTGCGGTCGGCCGCGGTGAACTGCGGCGCCAGCTGAGCGCTCTCGACAGCCTCCTGCAACCGCGCGGCCGCCTTGCCGGTCGGCGCGGTCAGCGCGACCCGCAAGGGCGTCGGGGACTGCTCGGTGAGCAACGCCAGCAGCCCGGCCACAGTCGTGGTCTTGCCGGTGCCGGGGCCGCCGGTGAGCACCGTCGTCGACTGCCGGGCGGCGGCCAGAGCGGCGGCGCGCTGCTCGGCGTAGCCTTCCCCCGGGAAGAGCCGGCCAGCGCTCGCCTCCAGCAGCGCCTCATCGGCCACCGGGCGGGGCGAGGCCAAGCGGGCGAGCAGGTCGTCGCGTACCTGTCCTTCCTCGCGGTGATAGCGGTCGAGGTAGAGCAGGCCGTCCTCGACCTGCACCAGGGACTGCGCGGCGAGCGGGCTGCCGGCGACCGCCTCCAGCCAACCATCGACAGCCGGCCAGGGCAGCGTCTCCTCGGTGTCCCGCAGCGCGGCCAGGTCGACGCACACCGACCCGTGCCGGACCGCGCGGACCGCCAGCGCGACCGCCAGCCGCACCTCGTCACGCTCCTCGCCGGCGAGGGCGGCGGCGCGGGTCGCGACGTGTACGTCGGCGGCGGTCAGCACGCCTTCCTTGTTGAACGACTCCAGCAGACCGGTCGCGGACCGGGCCAGGCGTGCGTCGAAGGGGTCGTCGGACTCCCAGCGCTCGATCATGCGGCCGTGCCTCCATCCAGCAGGTCGGACAGCGCAACAGCCAGGGAGGCGGGCGGCTGCCAGGTGAAGACGCCGGTCGGGATGCCGTCGACGACGGGTGTGTCCGGGCCGAGCATCCCGCGGACATAGAGATAGAGCACGCCGCCGAGATGCTTCTCGGGGTCGTAGCCGGGCAGGCGCCAGCGCAGGAAGCGGTGGACCACCGCGGAGTAGAGCAGCGCCTGCAGCGGGTAGTGGGAGTGCAGCATCGCCTCGGCGAGCTTCGGCTGGGTGTAGTCCATCGCCTCCACGCCCAGGAAGTTGGTCTTGTAGTCGACCACGACGAACCGGCCGCTCGGCAGCCGCAGCACCACGTCGACCGAACCGGTCAGATAGCCCCGCAGCGACTGCTCGCCCAGGGGCGGAGCCTCCAGCCGGTCGGCGTACGTCACCATCGGGTCGTCCGCCGGGAGATGGGCCCGCAGCAACGGGGCGAGATCGCTCAGCCGTACGTCCGGTGCCCCGGGTCCACGCGAATCGCCGCCGGCGAGCGGGATCTCGAAGTCGAGCTCGCGCAGCCGGTCGCGCAGCGGGATCCGGGCCAGCGTCAGCCCGTCGGCCAGTGGGCCGAGCGGAGTCAGGTTGAGCGGCAGCATCGCGATCGCGAGGTCCTCGGCCGATGCCGGGACCGGCCACCAGCGCAGCTGCTCGCGAGTCTTCGTCAGCAACTCCTCGGCCAGGTCAGGGGCCTCGGGGTCGGTGTGCTCCAGGACCGCGTGGACCAGCGAGCCGAACCCGGCCCCCTTGGGCAGCTCCGCCATCGGCGAGAGGTGCTCCTCCGGGGTCTCGTCAAGCTCGACCAGCGATGGCGAGAGATCGACGTCCTCGGCGATCGGCTCGTCGTCAGTGCCCTCGACCTCCGGCTCCGAGGTCGGCGTGACGACCTCGTCGACCCGGATCAGTCCGGAGTAGGACGTACGCCGCCACTCCGCGTCCACCTCCCGTGTGAACGCCCGCGCGGCGAGGACGCCGGTCGTCTCCGGCCTCACGGACGCGACGGCCGTCGCCACGACCGACGGCTCGGCGGTCGGCCCGCCCATCTTCTCGATGAGTCCGAGCACCCGCTCGGCGTAGGCGTCGTCGAAGACCTCCTGCGACGGCGGCACCGCGGTGACCCCGGGCTGCCGCCCGAACAGCAGCCGGTGGAGTCCGCCGGTGGCGGTGTTGGCCGTCGGCGCCCACCAGGCGACGACCTGCGACTGGGCGCGGGTCAGTGCGACGTACAGGTCTCGAAGCTCCTCCCCCAGCTCCTCGTCCTGGTGTCGGGCCAGGTGCTGCGCCCACTGGGCACCGGTCCGGGTGACGTCGATCGTCCGCTGCCCGTCGGTGTCGTGGAAGCGGGCGACCTCGGGGTCGCGCACGAAGAAGTCGTAGGCGAAGGGCAAGTAGACGATCGGGTACTGCAGTCCCTTCGAGCCGTGCACCGTCACGATCTGCACCGCCGCGGCGTCCGAGTCGAGCCGCCGCGGCCGCTCGGTGGCCGCCGAGCGCCGCCGCTCGTCGCGGAACCAGGTCAGCAGCGCCGGCAGCCCGAGCGAGTCGCGCACGGAGATGTCGTGGAGCAGCTGGCCCAGATGACGTACGTCGGTGAGCAGCCGCTCCCCGTCGGTGCGCTGCAGCACGCGCGCGGTGAGGCCGCGCTCCTCCGCCGCCTCGATCAGGGCGGCGACCCCTCGGCCGCGCAGCAGCAGCGCCCAGCCGCGCAGGGTGTCGGCGATGCGGGAGGTCAGCGCCTCGCCGCCCGCGTCGAGCTCGGTCGCGGTGTAGCCGAAGAACACGCTCAGCCCGGCCGCCCGCACCAGCGGCGCCCGGTGGGGCGAGTCGAGCGCCTGCAGCAGCGCGTGCCAGTCCTCACCGGCGGGAGTCAGGAAGACGTCACCGCCGCCGGCCATCACCGCCGGGATGCCGTGCTCCTGCAGGACACGCTGGACCAGGAGCCCGTGGGAACGGATCGCGACGATGACCGCGATGTCCCCGGCCTGGACCGGCCGGTCGCACCAGGTGGCGTCCGAGCCGAGCAGCGCGGCGATGTCGCCGGCGAGATCCCGGGCGATGTGGTTGCGGGCGTCACCGGCGGTGATCATCTTGCCGCGAGTGAGCTTGAAGCCGTTGCGGCCGACCCGGCGGATGCGGAACGGCGAGGGATTCGGTGCGTTCATCAGCCGGGAACCGTCGTGATGTGCCTTCACGTCGTGGACGACGATGTCGGGAGAGCCGAGCGCCGCTCCGCGCAGGACCACCTGGAGCCGCTCGACCAGCGGTGCGTCGCTGCGCCAGTTGGTGTCGAGCGTCGCCTGCGTCTCGGCCGTCCGGGCGGCGGTCAGATAGGTGAAGACGTCACCGCCGCGGAAGGCGTAGATCGCCTGCTTCGGGTCGCCGATCAGGACCAATGTCGCGTGACCCTCGAAGGCCCGAGAAAGCACCTGCCACTGGACCGGGTCGGTGTCCTGGAACTCGTCGACGAGCACGATCCGCCAGCGCTGCCGCATCCGTGCCCGTGCGGGCGCGGAAGGATCCTCCAGGGCGACCGCGAGCCGGGAGAGCAGGTCGTCGTAGGAGAGGACGCCGCGCATCTGCTTGCGCCGGTCGACCTCGTCCCGCACCGCCTCCGCGAACCGCACCCGCGCACCGGCCACCGGGTCCTCTTCCGGCGCCGGAGCGATCCGCGACTGTGGGTCCTCGACCGCGGTGCGTGCCAGTCCGAGCGCGTCGTCGCGGTCGAACGGCGGGCGCTCCCGGGCCTCGCCGAACCACTTCAGATAGAGGTCGTCGACGACCTCGACGACCAGCTCGTCGAGCGACTCGACCAGCTCGGCGCCGGCGTCGGTGTCACCGGCCACGCCGAGCGATCGCAGCACCAGCTGGCAGAACTGGTGGGTGGTCGCGATCGTGGCCCCGTCGAAGGAGGCGAGCGCGTCGCGCACGCGCTCGTGGCGTACGCGGACCTCCTCCTCGGGCACGTCCAGCAGCAGCTCGAGGTGGGCGTCGAGCGGGCTCGGACGCTGCCCGGCGACCGCGGCCGCAAACGCGCGCTCGGCCTCGACCAGGTGGGAGCGCACCCGGTCGCGCAGCTCCTGCGAGGCAGCGCGGCCGAACGTGATCGCGAGGATCTCGTCGAGCGTCGCCTCCCCTTCGACGACGTAGCGGGTGACCAGGGCGCCGATGGTGAAAGTCTTCCCGGTGCCGGCCGAGGCCTCGATCAGCGTCGTGCCGGTCGGGAGCGGGCCGGTCAGATCGAATCCGTCCATGGTCACCAGCTCCCCTGCTCGGCCTGAAGCAACGGTGACCAGACCCGCATCGCGAGCGCGCCGAAGCGGGAGGTCTCGCCGTCGAACTCCTCGCCGGGCTCGGGTGGGTCGCCGAGACCCGGGATCCCGGACTTCGCACCCCAGGCCCGCACCTGCTCCACGTCGGACTCCTCGCCCTCGTACCGTCCGTCGTTCCACTCCCAGCCGGCCTTGTAGAGCGCATCATCGATGCCGGCCTGGGTGCGCCGCTGGCGGGCGTAGGCGAGCGACGTCTTCAGCGGCAACGGAAGCGGCGCGGAGAGCCCCTTGTCGCGCAACCGCACCAGGTCACGCAGCACGTCGATCGCGGTGTGGTCGAGCGGGCCGAGCTGGGAGAGTCCGAACGGCGTACGCGACCTGGAGTTGCCCGGGCGGCCCAGCGTCCAGGCGCTCCAGGCCCGGTCCTCGTCGGAGGCGGCCAGCGCGACCAGCTGCACCCACGACTCGATCCGCTGCTTCGCGCCCAGGCGGGAGTAGGTCACCGGCGCCAGCCGATCACCGTAGACCTGGGGCACGGTGCCGGTCAGGCGGCGTCCGTCGCCGAGGTCGACCTCGACGTCGACGGCGCGTGCCTGGCCGGTGGAGATGCCCGCGTGGCGCACCCGCAACGCCTCGGCGGCGATCGGCTTCGCCTTGGTGATCACGTCGGTGAGGATGCGCCAGCCGAGCCATTTCGGCGGAAGTACGCCGCGTCGCCACTCCTGCTGCGTCGCCTGCTCCTCCGACATCCCGGCGAGCAGATCGTGCAGCAGCCGGTCGCCCACCGACCACTGCCCCAGCCCGTCGAGCTCGACCGGGAGCGCCTCGGAGAGCGGGTCGTCGTCGCGGGGCAGCGCCAGCTCGAGCCGGTCCCGGAAGAACGCGCGCACGGGCGCACGGTAGAAGGCCAGCAGCTCCTCGAGCGTCACGTCGCCTGTCGTGGCCGGCGTCAGTGGGGCGGGCAGGAGCTCCGGCGGCTCGACACGGTCCGACACCGCGGCGAGAGCGCCGGCCTCGGCAGATCTGTCGAAGGAGAAGGAGTGTCCCGCCACCAGCGCACCTGGCGTCAGGTTGCGCGGGTCGAACGGCTGCAGCGGATGCCGGGTCGTCACGACCTCCTTCACCGGGCGCCCGTCGGCGGAGACCGCGGTCGCGTCCAGCGCGTCGAGCAGCTCCCCGAGCGGCACCGCGGGCGGCCGCGGCTGGCCCGAGTATTCGTTCGCCCCCGTGTAGGTCACCACCAGCGTCTCGGTCGCCGCCAGCAGCGCGTCGAGGAACAGCTGCCGGTCCTCGCTGCGCAGGTCGCGCTCGCCGGTCTGGGGATCGCGGGCGAGCAGGTCGTCGCCGTCGGTGATCCCGACCCTCGGGAACACCCCGTCGTCCATGCCGAGCAGGCAGACCACCCGGTGCGGCACCGACCGCATCGGCACCAGCGTGGACACCGTCAGCGTCCCGGTGCGGAAGTTGGCGCGCGTCGCCCGCCCGGCCAGCCGCGCCCCCAGCAGCGCCCGGACATCGGGCAGCCGCAGCTCATCGACCTCATGGCCTCTGGCGGCGTCCCGGACCCGGGAGAGCTCGCGCGACACCTGGCCCGACTGCCACTCGTCGTTGGCCGAGACCGACGTCAGCGCGGCGACACCCTCCTCGATCACCTTCAGCCAGTGCTCCAGCGGATGCACCCCGGCCAGCTCGTCGGTCACCTGCTCGAGGCGGTCGACGAGCTCGGCGAACCGCCCCGCCAGCTCGACCGAGCCACTGCCCACGTCGTCGAGCGGCAGTGTCGTGTCGAGCCAGGTCGCCGAGTCCTCGGACATCGCCACTCCGGTGAGGATCCGGTCCATCCCGAATCGCCAGGTGTTGGCGACGTACGTCTCCAGCCCGAAGGGCTCACGGTGCTCCGCGTCGAAGCCCCACCTGATCCCGGCGTCCTTGGCCCAGTCCTCGATCTGCTCCAGCGCATCGTCGTTGAGCCCGAACCGGCGCCGCACCGCATCGAGATGAGCGAGATCGAGTACGTCGCTCACCCCTGCCCGGCCGCCGGCCAGGTCGAGCAGCCTGGTGGCCACGTCCAGGAGCGGGTTCGTACGCGTCAGCGACCGGTCCGCCAGCTTCACCCGCAGCCGGTGAGCGGGGTGTCCGGTCTCGCCGATCATCTCGCCGAGCCCGAACCCGGCCTCGATCAGCGGCGCGAAGGTCTCGATGTCGGGGCACATCACCAGCACGTCCCGCGGCTCCAGCGTCGGGTCGTCCTCGAGCAGCCCCAGCAGCACCTCGCGGAGCACCTCCACCTGCCGCGCCTCGCCGTGGCAGGCGTGCACCTGGATCGAGCGGTCCTCCGGTGCGAGCACCCGGGCGGCCGCTTCCCCGACAGTGTTGCCACGGATGTCCGCCTGCAGCCACCCGAGCAGCCGGCCGTCGGTGTCGAACACACCGTCGGTGATCGCCTCTCCGGCGAACCCGTTCAAGGAGCGCTGCAGCTCCCGCGTATCCCGACCCTGTGTCGCCAGCAGCGGATGCCCGACCGCGTCGTGCGACCTGTCGGCGGTCCGGGCCACCGTCCCATCCAGCCCGGCGAGCGCCTCCCACAGGGCCTCCGAGGGATGCGGCAACCACAGGTGCACCTCGCGGTGCTCCCCCAGCGCCGCGACGAGCTCGACGTCGGTCGCCGACAGCCTCGTGTGCCCGAACAAGGAGACCCGCTCCGGCAGCTCGAACTCCCCCGGCGCCTCCTTCAGCTTCGCAACCGTCGCGGCCTGCCGCTCCACCGGCGTCGGTCCGCCGACCAGCCCGGCAACGGCTCGCCACAACGGCGGCTGCCACGCGAGGTCCTCGGCGATCTCCGCGCCGAGCCCGTCCGTGTCCCGCCCCGCACTCCAGTCGGCCACCACCGCCGGCCGCTGGTCCGCGTACGCAGCGAACAACCGCGCCAGCCTTCGGGCCAGCGCCAACCGCCGCCCCCGCCGACGTACGCCTTCCTCCGTCGTGTCCCCGTGGCCCAGATGCTGCGCGAGCGGCCTCGCCCACGCCTCGTCCAGCGACGCATCGATCGCCGCCAGCACCGGCCAGGTCAGCGACTCCGGCGCCCAGGGATCCTCGTCCCCCGTCCCCGCGATCTCGGCGAACAGCGACCAAGGCGTCCTGAAGTCGACCCCCGCGCAGATCCCGTCGGACCTTCCGTCAGCTGCCCCCAGCCGATGCGCCAGCCGCTGCGACAACCACCGCTCCACCCCCCGCGCCGGCACCACCACGACCTCGGTCGCGAACGGGTCCCCCAGCGGCACCGCAAGCAGCTCGCCGAGCGAGTCGGCGAGCAGATCGGTCCGCGGCGCGCGGTGCAGATGTACGACCACAGACCGCAACCTATCGGGAGGTACCGACAGGACACCTCAGGACTCCAATGAGCCATCAGAGCCCTCGTCGATACGCTCCAGGATGTGTACGAGTCCGACGTTAACTGCCGCTGGCTCAGCCCACGAACTTGAAGGTCGGCATCACCTGGTTGATCCACGCATCGATCTGCTTGCGGCTCGCCATCTCAACGCCGAAAGACCACGAGACCGTCACCTGGATGTCCCCGACAAGGGCTCCGTAGAGGTCATAGGTTCGGTTCTCACCTGTTCCACGGATGTGAAAAAACGTCGTTCCGCCGAACTTCACATCTTGAAGGCGCTCGATCTTCGAATAGTCACCGATAACGTTGTTACGGCTTTCCGTCGCGAGTTCGTCAGTGGTCAACGCCAACGTCGAGCCTGCATCGAGAAGGCCGAAGCCGGGCTCATTTCCTTGGTCGTCCTTCGGCGCACCCATGACCTGCGTGACTCCATCCTCCACGCGAACCGTCCAGTCCGGAGGTGTCTTGAACTGCGCGCCGCTGGTCTCGGCCACCTTCCAGTCAGACGCTGACTCAGTCGCCGGTTCAGACGGGGAAGGACTCTGCGTAGGCACGCCACCAGCCGTCGATTCAGGACCTGACGGATCGCCACCACCGCACGCCGTCGCCCCGAACCCCGTGACCAGGAGAGTTGCAACTGTCGCTATCACCACGAAGTTCGGTCGCGTCCGAGAAGTATTCATGCCGCAGAGGGTAGCGGCATCTTCTAAGCGAACCGTTCTCGGTCGACACCCCATGGGGTCTGCTGTTTACTTGGAGCAACATCCGGACACACTCGGGAGGCTGGCGATGACAGGGTCGCGCTCAACCGGGGTCAACAAGCCCCTCGTCAACAAGATCAAACAGGTTCTCATCGACGACACAGTCAAGATCGACAAGATCCACGTTGACAAGCCAAGTGCGGGCGCCCTTGGTGGCAGCAAGACAGGGCAGACCCTTGAAACCCTCATGAACTTGGCCACCGAGCGAATCAACTCCGCCCTGTCGGAAACGTCAAAGGCCATGGTGGCCTTCGTCGACGGGCTCGATGACGCCGTACGCTTCGTCGAAGACGCGGACGAGGATGCGAAAGTCGCTTTCGAAAAGGACATGGCAGCAGCCGTCGGCCTGATCAGCCAGCCATTCTTCGACAATCTGGCTAAGGATGCCCGGCTGAACCTCCCTGATATCGACCTCCCCTTCTTCCCGGACCTCGGAGCGCTGGAGGAAGCGGCTACCCGGGCGAAGTTCGGCCAGGACGAGGAAGGATGAGCACCATGGGTCCCAGAGGCACGATGATGAACATCCTCAAGGAGTACGTCGCGAAGGCTAATCCCGAGGACGTCAACGCTAGGTTGCAGGACTGGGAAACGGCACGGCGAGCCTTTCAAGACCTCGCAACTGACCTTGACCTGGCAGCGACGCGGGTGACGGAGGCGTTCGAGGAGACTTCCTTCACTGCGAGTGCTGCGCAGCAGGCGTTTCGAACCTCATCTACCAAGATGACCAGCAAGGTCCAGCAACTCACCGATGCCATCGCAGCACTCACTGAAGCCCAACTGACAACCAGCCAGGCGCAGAAGACACACGAAAAGCTCGAACAGACGCTTTCGTTCGAACCTGTCTCCGCGCCAGACGCGTCATCGTCTAAGTATGCCCAGTCCGGCCCGGGTATTGATACGGCCCAAGCAGTTCAGAACCAGAAGGCTCTTCAAGCTGATCGCAACGCCTACAACGCCCAGCAGGCAACGATCGCCGACGCCGAGGCTGCCGCTGCCAAGCAGATCGAGATCGTCGATCAGCAGAACTACACCTCCCAGCCCCCTGTTCGCGCCTTGACCGAGGAGCCCGGCACTCCGAACGATCCGGCCCCTCAGCCTCCCTCATCCCCCGGCTCCTACAGCGCGATCGCAGCATCGAAGGCCCGGATGGAGAAGTACAACTCCGGAACCCTCTACCCCGAGGGCTGGGGCCACGAGCTGATCGCCCAGGAGAAGGCGAACATCGCGGCGCAGGAGGCGGAGAACACGCCCGAGTGGAACGGCACCCAGTGGGTGAACGCCGACGGCTCGCCGGCGCCTTCGACGTCGTACGCGATGGTCGAGACGGCTGACGGGCTCGCGCCGCTCGCGGGCGGTACGGGCGGGATGACAGCGCTCGCGATCGGTGGCGGTGGGGCTCTGCTCGGGGCGGGCGTGGCCAAGGCTCTTGCCAGCAAGTTCGCAGCCGGGGCGTCGGCGAAGGCGGCGACGCCCGGAGCCACGTCGAGGTCCGCAGCCGCCAGGGCCGGCGCCGCTGGTGCCCGCGCGGGTGCCGGAGCCGGCGCCGGGGCACGCGGAGCCGGGGCAGGCGCGCGTGGTGCAGGCGCTGGGGCAGGTGCCCGCGGCGCTGGCGGGCGTGGCGCCCGAGGCGGTCCGACCGGAGCGGGGAGCCGCGGCGGGCGCGGCGGAGTCGGCGGGGCCGGCGGCCGGAGCGGCAAGAAGAACGACCGGCGCAACGGCCAGGACCAGGACTGGCAGGCCGACTACAGCGACGACTGGACCGAGACGGCGAGCGACGTCTTGGACCCCAACGCGGCCCGCGGCTGGACCCCGAACCCGCCACAGAGCGACGACACCGACAAGAACGGCCGGAAGGCCTAGCACCACTACGCGAAGAACCGACCGTCGAAGCCGACGGTCGGTTCTTTCGTGCGCGTCAGGCGACCTTGTTCATCTCGCCGGTGTGCTCGATGTCCTCGTCGAGCTGGTGGCGGGCGTCGGGGTGACCGTGGAAATGCTTGTAGGAGTAGCCGAGCACGGCGAGGGCGATGACGCAGGAGCCCAGCAGCGTGATGCCGGTCCAGTCGCCGCCGAGGAGCCAGAAGGACGCCTCGAGGGGCCACCAGTGAGGCGCGGGCGGGTTGATCAGGAAGACCACGCCGACAGCACCGATGGAGAGCGCCCCCAGGGTGGACAGGATGATCCGCGGCCAGGTCTCGACGCCCTCGGCGGCCCCGCGCAGGGCTCGGAGACGGACCGGCTCGACGTAGCGGCGGGCCCAGGCGTACTGGCGGGAGAGCACGGCAAGTCCACCGAAGAGCATCAGCAGCCCTGGGCCGGGCAGCACCATCGCGGCGATCCCGGCGACCACGAGCAGCCAGCCGAGGGTCTCGAAGGCGAGCCGCTTCGCGGCGGCTCCTGCGAGGGACTTCATGTCAATAGCCTGCCATTCGGGGACAACCCCGAGAACTACCAGGGGAATTTTACGAGGGGTCATGCGGCCAGGTCGTACTTCACACCCTCGGGGCTCGGGAACCTCAGCCACAGCACCGCGAGGACGATGTCACCGACGATCGGTACGACCAGGACCAGCTGCCACCAGCCGGAGCGGTTGATGTCGTGCAGCCGGCGCGCACCGAGCGCGATGGTCGGCAGGAACGCGACCAGCGCATAGAGACCGATCACGAGACTCACCACGTCGTTCCGTGCCAGGACGAGGACGATGAGCATCAGAAGGTTCACGAGCATCGGCCAGAGCAGTTCGGTGCGGCTGGCGCGACCCGAGAATGTCGCGTACTTCTTCCAGAACCGCGCGTACGCCTCGGTGATCGAGGCAGCACGAAGCGGCTGGCTAATGGGGATCGTCACGGGCAGGAACCTTAGGTGGCGGAGATCGACTGCGTAAATGTCTGGCCGGGCATCTGTCCCAGATCTAGACAAAGTTCATCTTCCCGTAGGAAACGGACGCACACGGAAACATCGAAGGGCGGCGTACGGAAGAGAATTCCGTACGCCGCCCCCGGCTGTGGTCTCGATCAGGCCTGAGCGGCCTCGTCGATGGCAGCAGCGACGCGCTTGTGCGCCTCCCAGATCTCCTCGGGCAGCTTGAACTGCTTGAGGTGCTCCTCGCGGAAGCCCATCTCCTGCTTCCAGCGGGCCAGGTCGAGGGTGAGGATCCGGTCGAGGTCCTTCTGCGGCAGCTCGAGGCCACGCAGGTCGAGCTCGTCCTCGGTCGGGATGATGCCGACGGGGCTCTGCTGGCCCTTGACCTCACCCTTCTTGAACTGCAGCAGCCACAGCAGCGCGCGCACGTTCTCGCGGTAGCCGGGCCACAGGAAGTGACCGTCGTCGGAGTCGCGCTGGAACCAGTTGACGTGGGCGAAGACCGGCTTGTCGCTGGCCTCGCCGATGATCTTCAGCCAGTGGCGGGCGTAGTCGCCCTCCTCGTAGGCGAGGAACGGACGCATCGACATCGGGTCGTAGCGGAGCACGCCCTCGAGGCCGTCGGCCGCGGCGGTCGCCTCGGCACCCAGGGTGAGGCCGTCGTAGACGCCCTCGGCCACGTCGGTGATCGCGCGGATCAGCGGCTCGCGGTCACGGGTGCGGCCACCGAAGATGATGGCGTCGATCGGCACACCGGCGGCGTCGTCGAAGTCGGGGGCCGCGTTGGGCACCTTCGAGATCGGCGTGGTGAACCGGGAGTTGGGGTGCGCCCACGGCTCACGGAGCTCGGAGTCGAGCCGGTCGGCGAGACGCTCGCCCTTCCAGTCGATCCAGCCGTCGAGGTCGTCCGGGTGGTGCTTGGTGAGCCCCTCCCACCAGACCTCCTGGGTCTTCTCGTTGTAGGCGACGTTGGTGAAGATCGCGCCCGAGCCCGGCAGGATCGCCTCGATGGCGCCCGGGTTGGTCTTCTCGTTGGTGTCCTTGGCGACACCGAAGACGCCGTTCTCCGGGTTGAAGGCGCGCAGCTTGCCGTCCTCGCCGACCCAGATCCAGGCGATGTCGTCGCCGTAGAAGGTGACCTCGTAACGCTCACCGAGGGCGTCGGGCGAGAGCGTCATCGAGAGGTTGGTCTTGCCGGAGGCCGAGGGGAAGCCGCCGACGACGTGGAAGTCCTCGCCGGTCTCCTTGTCCTTGATGCCCAGCAGCAGGAACTGCTCGGCGAGGAACTTCCCGGAGGCGCGGCCGTCGTAGCAGGCCTGGCGCAGGCCGTGGGCGATCTTGCCCAGCAGCGCGTTGCCGCCGTAGGAGGAGCCGAAGTGCAGGATCGTACGCTGGTCGGCGACCGTCGCGAACAGACGCTGGTCGTTGTCGGTCCCCTGCCCGAGGTTGGGCAGGTCGCCGGTCACGTGCACGGCACGGACGAACGAGTTCGGGTCCTCGAGGTTGTTGATGTAGTCGATGCCGACACGGGCCATCCGGATCATCTGCTGCACGACCGGACGGCTGTCGGTGAGCTCGACGCCGGCGGCGTAGGCCTCGAGCGGGCTGCCCGCGGGAGCCATCAGGTAGGGGATGACGTACATCGTCTTGCCCTTGGAGGCGCCGGTCATCCGCTCGGTGAGCGTCTTGACGGTCTCGTCCGCGGGCTTCCAGTTGTTGTAGACGCCCTTGTCCTCCGGGTTGGAGGTGGCGACCACGGTGCGCTCCTCGGAGCGCGCGGTGTCCTTGCTGTAGGAACGGCTGTAGTAGCGACCGCCCGTCACCGGGAGGAGCTCACCGGCCTCCAGCGACTCCTGGAGGAGCCGCTCGTCGTCGGCTGCGCTGACAACCTCGATCTGCTCGGCTCCGGTCACCCCTGCCCAGTAGGAGACATACTCCCGCACATGAGGATTCGTCAGCCCCGCCTCATCGAGGACCTTGTCCACGTCAACCATTCCGACACCCTTCAAAAGTTTCGCCGATTGCAGGCACGTTACCCCAGTTGAAGAGGCCTCCAACCGGGGTACCGTGCACCAGAGTGGGTCATCCATCACGGGCCTGGACAATTGATCGATCCAACCGCAGGCGATGTTCCGATAGCCGGTCCCGATACCCTCGTGACCCCCATGTTTAAGTGAGAAACGCCTCATTTCGGAGGCTCGTCCGTAATGTGGATGTGACGCCGATGTCGCATCGTGACACGAATTACATCTAAGGTTTCGCGGGTGATCCCCCAACACACTTCCGTTGAATTGTTTCAACTCCTGCGCGGTCCAGAGGTCGGCTGATGGACCTCATTCTCGGGACCTTCGCCGCGTCCTTCACCGGAGGACTCTTCCCCGTCATCAACTTCGAGACCTACCTCGCGGTGGCCGCCTCGAACCTGACCTTCTCGGCCCTCATCCTCGCCCTGGTGGCGGGAATCGGCCAGACCAGCTCCAAGGTCCTCTGGTACTACGCCGGCCACGGCACCACCTCTCTCCCCTTCGTCCGCAAGAAGATGGCTTGTGAGAAGTGGCAGCAGCGGATGGCGAAGTGGGAGCGGCGTACGCAGGGCCGGCCCGCCTACGCCGGCGGCCTGCTCGCGGTCGCCGCGCTCAGCGGCCTGCCGCCGCTGGCGATCCTCGCGGTGGTCTACGGCTCGCTCAAGGCCAACCTGATGCTCTTCGTCGGGATCACGTTCGTGGGTCGCGTACTCCGCTCGTGGATGATCCTCGAGGCGGCCGCGTTCGCCTGGTTGCGGACATAGGCCGCGGGCCTAGGGATACCCGGTCGACCGGGTATCCCTGGGCTTGACGGGCACTGAAACACCCTCCAAGTCCAGGAAGTGCCCGTCCGGTACGCCACACCGTCTCGCGATGCGGCCGGCCACGAGCGCGAGACTCGTCGTGCGACGCCAACCGACCGCCATAGAATCCGGCTATGTCGCAGCCTGCTGGATTCGTCGGAGTCACCGCCAACCTCGGTCTCAAGGAGGGCGCTGACGACTTCGCCGTCGTCGCCGCCCCCTCGGGCCCGGTCACGAGCGCGGCGGTCTTCACCCGATCCCGCTTCGCCGGCGCCTCGGTGCTGCTCTCCCGATCCTCGGACCTCACCGCGTTCCGCGGGATGGTGACGATCTCGAAGAACGCCAACGTCGCGACCGGCCCGACGGGCGAGGCCAACGCCCTGGAGGTACGCCGCCTGGCGGCCGAGATCGTCGGGGTCCGCCCCGAGGAGCTGCTGGTCGCGTCGACCGGCGTGATCGGTGTGCAGTACCCGATGGACGTGCTCACGCCCGCCCTGGAGAAGCTCGCCGGCACCGCCGGCGAGGCCGACTTCGAGGCCGCCGCGGCGGCGATCATGACGACCGACACGATCGCCAAGATCGAGACCCGGACCGTCGGTGGGGCGACCATCGTCGGCATCGCCAAGGGCGTCGGGATGCTCGAGCCCGACATGGCGACCATGCTGACCTACTTCTTCACCGACGCCGAGGTGTCCGCCCCCGATCTCGACGCGGCCTTCCGCCGGGTCGTCGACCGCACCTACAACGCCGTCTCGATCGACACCGACACCTCGACCTCCGACACCGCCGCGATCTTCGCCTCCGGGGCGGCGGGCGCGGTCGACCTCGCCGAGTTCGAGGCGGCGCTCTACGACGCCGCGCTCGCCCTGGTGAAGAAGATCGCCTCGGACGGCGAAGGAGCCTCGAAGCTGATCACGGTCTCGGTCGGCGGCGCCCGCGACGACGCCCAGGCCAAGCGGGTCGGCAAGGCCATCGTCAACTCACCGCTGGTCAAGACCGCCGTCCACGGTGCCGACCCCAACTGGGGCCGGGTCGCCATGGCGATCGGCAAGCTCCGCGAGGAGACCGACATCTCCCCCGAGCACGTCCGCATCGCCTTCGGCGGCACCGAGACCTACCCCGCCCAGGTCTCGGCAAATCTATTGGCGGATTTGTCGACTTATCTGTCTGGCGACGAGGTCTCGATCGAGGTCGACCTCGGCATCGCCGAGGGAGAGTTCACGGTCTACGGCTGCGACCTCACCGACGGCTACATCCGCATCAACGCCGACTACACGACCTGACAGTCTTTTCGCTGGTCGAGCCGCGAGGCCGGCTACGGCGGCTCGACCAGCGGGGGACGGCGTCTACCCGACCCGCGCTTGTCCGCCGCCGACCTCGCCGATGAGATCGGAGGCGCGGCGTACGACCAGCTCGACGACGTCGGGATGCGGACCGATGACGTCGGCGACGGTCTCCGCACCGGCGGCCTCGGCACGGGCGCGGACCATGTCGGAGAAGAAGCCGGGGGCGAGCAGGTAGGGCGAGACGGCGTCGCCGGGACGTACGACCTCGCCCAGGGCCGGAGCGCCGGAGCCGGAGACTGTGGCCACGCGGACGGGACCGCCCCAGACCTCCTCCAGCAGCGCGCCCGCCGTCGCGATGTCGGCGCGCGCGTCCGGGTCGTTGGACCCGGCGGCGACCAGCACCACCGGCCGGCCGGGCGTGACGCCGGCGGAGACCAGCCGGGAGACCTGGGCCGAGGCCAGCAACGGGTCGGGCCCGAGCGCGCGACCCATCGTCACCGGCAGCCCCTCGGCGGCCTGCGGCAGGTCGACCTTGATGTGGTAGCCGGTCGAGAGCAGCAGCGGGACCACCACGGATGGCTGCCCCTCCGCCAGGACATCGGTCAGGAGCGGCTCGCAGAGCTCGACGTACGCAGCCTTCGACTCCATCGCGAGCACACGGCCTGCGCGCTTGGCGATGATCGAGGCGACGGCGTTGCCGAGCAGCTGCCGGGTCCCGTGGGCGGCGACGACGAGTCTCATGAGGCCACCGCCAGCCGATAGCCGCGCTTGACGACGGTCTGGATCGTCTTCGTGCCCAGCGCCGAGCGGAGCCGGGCGACCGCCATCTCGACCGCGTGCTCGGAGCCGGCCGTGCCGGAGGGGAGCATGGCGAGCAGGGCCTGCCGGGAGACGACGTTGCCGGGGTTGGCGACGAGCGCGCCCAGGACGGCGGCGGGGGCCGGGGAGAGCTTGACCTCGGCTCCGTCGAGGATGACCGCGTCATCGTGGAGCAGCAGCTGGTGACCGCCGACCAGCTCGATCATCAGTCCGGAGCGACGTAGCGGCAGCTCCGTCTCGAGCATCTTGACCATGGCCGCGGTGCGGGAGCGGTCGGGGACCATCGTCGGCACGCCCCACATCTCGAAGGCGGCGGCGGTCACCGGACCGACGCAGGCCGCGACGACATCGGCCTGGAACGCCGCCACGACCTCGTCGCGCAGGCCGACCGAGCCGGCCGCCTGCATGAACGCGGCCACGGCCGGCGCGGAGGTGAAGGTGACCGCGTCCAGCTCACCGTCGGCCAGGACCTCGACCAGCCGGAACATCGGCTCGGGGTCCGAGGCCGACTCGACCCGGTAGACCACCACGTTGATGACCTCGGCACCCTGCCGGGTCAGTGCGTGCGCGACCATCGACAGCGACTGGCCGTGCTCCTGCACCACGATCCGCTTGCCGGTCAGGTCGCGGCCGCGCAGGTGCTCCAGGACGTCGTCGAACTCCTCCGACTCGGGTGCCCACAGCTCCCGCAGGCCCCGTCGCCGGAGCGCTCCGACCGACTTCGGTCCGCGTGCCAGTATCTCGGCGCCGCCGAGCGTCTCCAGCAGCCGGTCGAGCAGCCCCCACTCCTCGGCCGCGTCGAACCAGGTACGCATCCCGATGCCGGTCGTCGCGAGGAACATGTCGATCTTCTGGCCGATGATCTGCTCGGTCACCGCGCGCAGCGCACCGGCGTCGACCCGGTTGGGGTCGACGGAGAGCGCGGGCGCCCAGACCACCTGGGAGCCTCGCCTCTCGAGCAGGTTGATCTGCTCCTCGGCCTTCCGCGCCGCGGTCACCCCGACGCGGAAGCCGCTCAGCGCGCCACTGTCCACATCGGAATCGTAGATCTCCTGAGCATTCTGCACCGCCATGCTTCCACCTTGCGGCGGCAGCGTTTCGTCGTACGCGGGCTGCTCGATCGTCGGCGCTAACTTTCGCTCACGGCCTCACAGGCGTGATCTACCCCCGGCGGGCCCCGATGCGGACCTCGCCGTCGACGACCTCGACCTCGTAGGTCGCGACCGACACCGACGGGTCGTCGAGGCACAGACCGGTCTCGAGCGCGAACGGCTGCTTGAGCAGGGGCGATGCGACGAACGGCACCTCGCCACGCGTGCCGACGATGCCCCGGGCGAGCACCGAGGCGTGGCCGTACGGATCGAAGTTGGAGAGCGCGAAGACGCGGTCGTCGAGGGTCCGGAAGACGGCCACGGCCTCGCCCCTGACCAGCGCAGCGATGCCGGTCTCGGGGTCGATGTCGTCGAGGCGACAGACGGAGATGTACGTCTGGGTCTGCGTCTGGGTCATCGCGACTCCTCCAGGTTGGGTGCGCCGACAGGGATGGTGGCACCGAGCCCCACCGGTCCGACAACAGCCGGGCCGTCAGCGACGTCCGGCACGATCTGGCCACGGGTGGACCCGAAGGAGATGTTGGGGTCCGGGATCTCGGGGGCGTTGACGAAGGAGACGAACCGCTTGAGCTTCTCCGGGTCCTCGATCGTCGCCTTCCACTCGTCGAAGTAGCCGTCGACGTGCGTGGCCATCGCGGCCTCGAGCTCGGTGCCCAGGCCGAGGACGTCGTCGACCACGACCTCGCGGACCCGGTCCAGGCCTCCGTCGAGGGAGTCGATCCAGGTCGAGGTGCGCTGGAGGCGGTCGGCGGTACGCACGTAGTACATCAGGAAGCGGTCGAGGTAGCGGACCAGCTCCTCGGTGCTCAGGTCGCCGGCGAGCAGCTGGGCGTGCGCCGGGATGGCGCCACCGTTGCCCCCGACGTACAGGTTCCAGCCCTTCTCGGTGGCGATGACACCGAAGTCCTTGCCGCGGGCCTCGGCGCACTCGCGGGCGCACCCGGAGACGCCACCCTTGAGCTTGTGCGGCGAGCGCAGCCCGCGGTAGCGGGTCTCCAGCATGATCGCGAGGCCGACGGAGTCCTGGACGCCGTAGCGGCACCAGGTCGAGCCGACGCAGGACTTCACGGTCCTGAGCGACTTCCCATAGGCATGGCCGGACTCGAACCCGGCGTCGACCAGGCGCTTCCAGATCGCGGGCAGGTCCTCCATGCGGGCGCCGAACATGTCGATGCGCTGGCCACCGGTGATCTTGGTGTAGAGGCCGAACTCCTTGGCCACCTCACCGATCACGATCAGGCCCTCGGGCGTGATCTCACCACCGGGGATACGCGGGACGACCGAGTAGGAGCCGTTCTTCTGGAGGTTGGCCAGGTAGGCGTCGTTGGTGTCCTGGAGCTTGCGGTTCTCCTTCGCCAGCACGTGCCCGTTGAGCTGGCTCGCCAGGATGCTCGCGACGGCGGGCTTGCACAGGTCGCAGCCGCGGCCGGTGCCGTGGGCCTCGATGATCTCGTCGAAGGTCTTGTAGCCGTGGATCAGCACCACGTCGAAGAGCTCGGCGCGGGTCATCTTGAAGTGCTCGCACAGCGAGGTGTCGACGGTCTTTCCCTGGGCGGTGAAGTAGTCCTCGACGATCTTCTTCACCTGCACCTTGCAGGAGCCGCAGGTGCTTCCCGCCTTGGTGGCCTTGGTGACGTCCGCGGCGCTCTCGCAGCCGTTGTCGACGGCCGCCTCGATGTCACCGCGGGTGACGTTGTTGCACGAGCAGATCTGCGCCTCCGGCGGAAGCTGGATCCCTCCCCCACCGCCCGTGGACTGGGGGAGGATCAGCTCCTCCGGGTTCTCCGGAAGCGTCATGCCCGAGGCGACCATCGGCCGGAGCAGCCCGTAGGCGCTCGCGTCGCCGACCAGCACGCCGCCGAGCAGGCGGGTGCCGTCCTCGCTGATCACCAGCTTCTTGTAGACGCCCGCGACGGCGTCGGAGTAGGTGAGCTCGAGGCACTCCTCGGTGGTGCCGTGCGCGTCACCGAAGCTGGCGACGTCGACGCCGAGCAGCTTGAGCTTCGTCGACATGTCGGCACCGGTGAAGGTGCCGGCACCGCCGAGCAGGGCGTCGGCGACGACCTCGGCCATGTCGTAGCCGGGGGCCACCAGGCCGTACATCTTCCCGCCGGGGGCGGCACACTCGCCCACCGCCCACACGTGCGGGTCGGAGGAGCGGCACTGCTCGTCGACGAGCACGCCGCCGCGCTCGGCCAGGTCCAGGCCGGCCGCGCGGGCCAGCGCGTCCCGCGGCCGGATGCCGGCGGAGAAGACGACCATGTCGACCGCCAGCGGCTCCTCGACGTCCTTGAACTTCAGCGCGCTGACCCTGCCGTCGAGGATGCCGTCGGCGTCCTCGTCGACGACCGCGATCTCCTCGATCGAGTCCGGCGAGATCGATTCCGTCATCACCCCGGTGTGGACGGTGAGGCCGAGCTTCTCGATGTGACGCTTCAGCGTGTTGCCGCCGGCGTCGTCGACCTGGACGGCCATCAGCCGGGGCGCGAGCTCGACCACATGGGTCTCGACCCCGAGCTGGTGCAGCGCGTTGGCGGCCTCCAGCCCGAGCAGGCCACCGCCGATCACGGCACCGGCCTTCGCGGTCTTCGCAGCCTCCCGGATCGCCTCGAGGTCCTCGATCGTGCGGTAGACGAAGACGTTCCCGAGCTCCGAGCCCGGCACCGGCGGCACGAACGGTGCCGCTCCGGTGGCGAGCACCAGCTCGTCGTACGCCATCTCCTCGCCGTCGGCGAGCATCACCGTCTGGGCCGCCGGGTCGATCTCGACGACGCTCGTGCCGGTGCGCAGCGTGACCCGCGGGTCCTCGTACACGCCGGAGGGTAGGAAGGAGAGTGCCTCGGCGCCGACCTCGAAGAAGCTGGTGAGGGCGACCCGGTCGTACGCCGGACGCGGCTCCTCACCGAAGACGACGATGTCGTGGGTCTCGGTGAGACCGCGCTCGATGGCGGCGGTCACGAAGCGGTGACCGACCATGCCGTGGCCGACCACGACGACCTTCTTGCGGAGGTGAGGGCTCATGATGTTGTTCCTTCCACACTGAGCTGCCCGTTACTGATCTGGCTGGCACTGATCTGGCTGGCACTGATCTGGCTGGCACTGATCTGGCTGGCGTTGAGCTGGCTGCCACTGGGCCGAGTCGCCAGAAGCTGACGTACGGTCGGCGCGCAGCCGCCGCAGCCGGTGGTGGCGCGGGTGGTGTCGCGTACGTCCTCGAGGGACCGGCACGCCCGGATCCGGCCGGCGCTGACACCGGCGCAGGCGCACACCTCCGCGTCGTCGGGGAGCTGCGGGATCCCGGAGCCCGACGAGGACGGCTCGGGCAGCAGCAGCTGTCCGGCCTCGTGCTCGCCGAGGACGGTCTGGCGGTCGAAGGCCTGGGTGATCAGGCCGACCCGGCTCAGGTCACCGACGAGGGCGCCGGCGACGATGCGGCCGTCGCGTACCACCAGCTTGCGGTGGGTGCCCTTGATCGGGTTGGCGATCTCGACGACCTCGCCGGTCTCGTTCTCGGGCTCGCCGAGGACGCAGACATCGAGGTCGGTGGCGCGCAGGCGGGCGACGACGCGGTGTCCCTCATAGGCCGCCTGGTTACCGGCGAGGACCTCGGCGAGGACACCGGCCTGCTCCCAGGCCGGGCTCACGAAGCCGGTGGTCGTCGCGTTGTGCTCGGCGCAGTCGCCGATCGCATAGACGTCGGGGTCGTCGACGCTGCGGAGCTGGTCGTCGACGACGATGCCGCGGTTGACGGTGAGCTCGGCACGACGGGCGAGGTTGGCGCGGGGGCGGCCGCCGGCGGTGAGCACCACCAGGTCGGTCTCGAGGGTGTAGCCGTTGTCGAGCTTGAGGCCCTCGTCGGTCAGCCGGGTCGCCCGGGCGCCGAGGTAGACCTGGGTGCCGAGCTTGGCCATCGACCGCTTCAGCACCTTGCCTGCCGACGCGTCGACCTGGCTGCTGAGCAGGTGGTCACGACCCTCGACGATCTCAGTCTCGATCCCGCGCACCGCGAGGGCGCGGGAGACCTGGAGCCCGAGCAGGCCACCGCCGACGATCACCGCGCTCCGCGGGTGGTCGTGCAGCGTGTCGAGCAGCCGCGCGCAGTCGTCGAGGCTGCGGAACGCCTGCACCCGCGGGTCCATCGAGCCGTCCATCCGCACCACGCCGCGGATCGGCGGCAGGCTCGGGATCGCCCCGGTCGCCAGTACGACGGCGTCGTAGGGGATCCGCGTCCGGTCGGCGAGCTCGACCGTCTTGGTGTCGCGGTGGATGTCCACGACGAGGCTGTTCAGGCGGAGGTCGACCCCGCGGTCGGCGTACCACTGCTTCTCGCGCAGCGCGAGCGCCCCGGGGCGGTGGGTGCCCTCGAGCACCGCGGAGAGCAGGATCCGGTTGTACGGCACGTGCTGCTCCTCCGCGAGCACGGTCGT
Organism: Nocardioides sp. NBC_00368; assembly: GCF_036090055.1. Lineage (NCBI taxonomy): Bacteria > Bacillati > Actinomycetota > Actinomycetes > Propionibacteriales > Nocardioidaceae > Nocardioides > Nocardioides sp. NBC_00368. The sequence goes on along the minus strand of NZ_CP107970.1, from coordinate 4,762,042 downwards.
CTGCGGGCCGAGGCCGCGCGCGACCAGTCCCTCGACGAGCCGGGCCGCGGCCATGCCGCCACCGATGATGACGATCCGCTTCCCGGTCGTGGGCTCGGTCGTGGGCTCGCTCATGGGCTCGCTCATGCGCTCACCGCCGCGGCACAGACCTTGAACTCCGGCATCCGGCTGGAGGGGTCGAGGGCGTCGTTGGTGAGCTTGTTGGCGCCGACCCAGTGGAAGGGCACGAAGACCGTGTCCGGGCGGATCGTGGTCACGATCCGCGCGGGCGCCTTCATCTCGCCGCGCGGGGTGCGGACGACGACCGGGTCACCGTCGTGCGCCCCGACGCGGTCGGCCAGCAGCGGGTGGAGCTCGACGAAGGCGCCCTCGTCGGGGAGGTCCTTGATCCGTCGGGTCTGGGCACCGGACTGGTACTGCGCGAGCACCCGGCCGGTGGTCAGGTGGAGCGGGTAGTCGGCGGTCGGCTGCTCGGCCGCGCCGCGGTGGTCGACGTCGATGAAGCGGGCCCGGCCGTCGGCGTGGAAGAAGGAGTCGGCGAAGAGGCGCGGGGTGCCCTCGGTGTCTTCCGGGCAGGGCCAGAAGACGCCGTCCTCCTCGCGGATGCGGTCGTAGGTGATGCCGCTGTAGTCGGCCTTGCCGCCCTTCGTGGCGGCTCGGAGCTCCTCGAAGATCTCCTCGGGGTCGGTCGACCAGGTCGGTCCGGGTAGTCCAGGGAGTTCCGGTCGGTCTACCGGTGAGTAACCGACGGAAACTCCCTGGACTACCCCGAGACGAGCCGCCAGTCCCGCGATCACATCCAGATCGGAACGTACGCCGTCCGGCGGGGTGACCGCCGCCTGCCGCAGGATGACCCGACCCTCGAGGTTGGTCATGGTGCCGGTCTCCTCGGCCCACTGGGTCACCGGCAGCACCACGTCTGCGAGCGCGGCGGTCTCGCTCATCACCATGTCGGCGACCACGAGCAGGTCGAGGGACGTCAGGCGCGAGGTGATGTGGGTGGCGTTCGGGGCAGAGACCACGATGTTGGAGCCGAAGACGAGCAGGCTCTTGGGGCCTTCGGGGGTGCCGAGCGCGTCCAGCAGCTCGTAGGCGGAGCGGCCCTTGCCGGGGATGGTCTCCGGGTCGACACCCCAGACCGCTGCGACGTGCGCGCGGGCCGCAGGGTCGTCGATCATCCGGTAGCCGGGAAGCTGGTCGGCCTTCTGGCCGTGCTCGCGGCCGCCCTGGCCGTTGCCCTGTCCGGTGAGACAGCCGTAGCCGGCGTACGCCTTGCCGGGCATGCCGAGGGCGAGCGCCACGTTGAGCCAGGCCAGGACGGTCGCGGTGCCCTGGGCGTGCTGCTCGGCGCCGCGGGCGGTCAGGACCATGACCTTCTCCGCGTTCGCCAGCAGGGAGGCCAGCTCGCGCAGCTGCGCGGCCTCGACCCCGCTGACCCGCTCGACCATCTCCGGCCACCAGGCAGCCACGGAGCGGCGTACGTCCTCGAAGCCTGTGGTCCGCTCGGCGATGTAGTCCTCGTCGACGGCGCCGGCCGCGTCGAGCAGGTGCAGGACCCCGAGCGCGAGGGGCAGGTCGGTGCCGGGGACCGGCTGGAGGAAGAGGTCGGCACGCTCGCCGGTCGGGGTCAGCCGCGGGTCGATGACGACGACCTTGCCGCCGTTCTCGCGCAGCCGATCGAGGTGACGGGCCGCCGGCGGCATCGTCTCGGCCAGGTTGGAGCCGACGAGCACGCAGACGTCGGTCCGCTCGATGTCGGCCAGCGGGAACGGCAGCCCGCGGTCGACGCCGAAGGCCTGGTTGCCGGCCGAGGCCGCGGAGCTCATGCACCAGCGGCCGTTGTAGTCGATCTGGGAGGTGCCGAGGGCGACCCGGGCGAACTTCCCGAGCTGGTAGGCCTTCTCGTTGGTCAGCCCGCCACCGCCGAAGACCGCGTTCGCGTCGGCGCCGTGGGCGTCGCGCAGGTCGGCGAGCTTCGAGGCGATCAGGTCGAGGGCCTCGTCCCACGTCGCCGCGGTCCACTCCCCCGTCGCCCGGTCGCGCACCATCGGCGTCGTCAGCCGCTCCCGGCTGCCGCGCAGCCCGGTCGCCGTCCATCCCTTCCGGCACAGAGCACCCTCGTTCACCGGGAACGAGCGCTCACTGACCTCCAGCCGGGGACCCTTGCGGACAAGGGTCATCCCGCACTGCAGACTGCAGTAAGGACAGTGGGTGTCGGTCACGCGTACTCACACCGTTTCGGGTCGGGGGTGGGCGACCTCTACATTCCGGTGTCAACGTTTCGCGCCGATCGGCTCTCGGTACCCCTTCCGTCAACTTCCTCTCACCACCTCACAGATGGTGCGGTCGAAGCGGCTGTGATCAGGGAGTACGCCGCCGCAGCGTCGCCGAGCCGAGAGCGAGGCCGGCCACGACGAACCCGCCGACGACGGCCAGGTCGGTCCAGACGTCGCCGGTCTCGGTGGAGGTGACCAGGTGGGTCATCGCATCGACGGCGTAGGAGAGCGGGAGTACGTCGGAGATGGCTTCGAGGACCGTCGGCAGCGAGTCGCGCGGCACCAGCAGCCCGCACAGCAGGATCTGCGGGACCACGATCGCCGGCATGAACTGCACCGCCTGGAACTCGGTCGTGGCGAAGGCCGAGACGAGCAGCCCGAGCGCGGTGCCGAGGACGGCGTCGACGATCGCGACGACCACGAGGAGGGCGACCGAGCCGGTGATCTCCAGCCCGAGGAGACCCACGCTGACCGCGACGGCAACGGCCGACTGCACGGCGGCCAACAGCCCGAACGCGAGCGCGTAGCCGAGCAGGAAGTCGCCCTTGCCCAGCGGCATCGCGAGCAGCCGCTCGAGCGTCCCGGAGGAGCGTTCGCGCAGCGTGGTCACCGAGGTCACCAGGAACATCACGATGAACGGGAAGATCGCCAGCAGGGCCGGGCCGATCCGGTCGAAGATGGGTGCGGGCGACTCCTCGTACATCCACCACAGCAGCGACATCAGCAACGTCGGCAGGACCACCAGCATCACCAGGGTGCGGTGGTCGCGCCGGATCTGGGCGAGCACCCGCCCGGTCACCGCGAGGGTCCGTCGAAGGCTCATCGCACTGCTCCCTTCACCAGGGCCAGGAAGGCCTGCTCGATGTCGTCGGCGCTCGCCTTCTGCTTGATCTCCGCCGGGCTGCCGTCGGCGAGGAACGCCCCCTCGCGCATCAGCAGCAGCCGGTCGCAGCGCTCGGCCTCGTCCATCACGTGGCTGGAGACGACGACCGCGGCACCCGCGGCGGCCAGGTCCCGGAACGTGTCCCACAACTGCTCGCGCAACACCGGGTCGAGCCCGACGGTCGGCTCGTCGAGCACCAGGAGCTCCGGCGAGCCGAGCAGCGCGGCGGCGAGGCCGACCCGTGAGCGCTGACCTCCGGAGAGGTCACGTACGACCTGGTCCTTGTGGTCGGTCAGGTCGACCGTCTCGATGGCGGCGGCGACCGACGACCGCGGCGCACCGAGCACCCGGGTGAAGAACCTCAGGTTCTCGGTGACCGTCAGGTCCTCGTAGACGCTGGCGTCCTGCGTGACGTAGCCGATCCGCGGGCGCAGCGCCGCCGAGCCCGCCGGGCGGCCGAGGACCGTGAGCGACCCGGTGACCTTCGCCTGCACGCCGACCATGGCGCGCATCAGCGTCGTCTTGCCGCACCCGGACGGTCCGAGCAGCCCGGTGACCTCACCTGCCCGGATGGAGAAGTCGAGGCCATGGAGGACCTCGCGCTTCCCGCGTACGACTCGGAGACCTGATGCCTCCACCACGTTATTCATCACATGATGAAATGTGGCACGACGCGGCGTCGCGCGCAAGAGGACTACGGCAAAGGCCCGGTCAGATAGCCCTGGACCACCGGCGCGTACGTCGCGACCAGCGTTTCCGCGGGCGCCGAGGCGAGCGGCTCGATGCGGGCGATGTAGCGCAGCGCGACCAGCCCGACCAGCTGCGAGGCCACCAACGTGATCCGTCGCTCCGGTTCATCGAGCTCGAGCGCCTCGCTCACCGGGCCCAGGATCAGCCTGCCGAAGGCGTCCGGCACCAGAGCCTTCCCTTCCGGCTCGAAGGCGCTGCGCATCAACGCCATCAGCGGGAGCCGGGACTCCTCGTCGTCCCAGACACTCAGGAGGAGACGTATGAGCCGCTCCCCCACAGCGTCGCGACCCCCGGCAGCCACCACCGGCACGACGTCTCGAGGGTCGACCCGCAGCTCCAGCGAGGCGACGAAGAGGTCCTCCTTGGTGCCGAAGTAGTGGTGTACCAGAGCGGAGTCGACGCCGGCCTCGGTCGCGATCCCGCGGACGGAGGTCGCGGCGTACCCATGCTGCGCGAAGCGCTGCCGAGCCACCGCCAGGATCGCCGCTCGTGTGTCCGGTGAACCGGGCCTGCGCCCTCGCCGCGGTGCCGTCGTGCTCATGCGACCACCTCCGTAGCGCAAGCGCGAGAATACGGACGCGGTCGCCTGATGCGCTGACGGTTCACTCGCTGACGCTCGCTCACGAGAGCACGCTAACCCGACGGCGTCCGCTCGGGGCGGGGCTCCGTGCGGCGCAGCCACGCCGCGGGGCGGCCGACGACCCATTCGAGCGGTCCCGGGCGACCCCAGGCAGTGACGGCGGCGCCGATCGCCAGCACGACGAGCACATGCAGGACGTACGTGTCGGGGGTCTCCTGCGGCCAGACCGCATCGGTCCTCATCACCACGTGCAGCGTGTAGAGGGTGAGGGTCATCGTGCCGGCGCCGAACAGCACCGCCATGCCGGTGCGCCACCGGGACGGCAACCGCAGCGCGATCATCTGGCAGGCGCCGATCGCGAACATGGAGCTGCCGATCGTCTGCGCCAGGTCGAACGGCGTGGACGAGTGCGGCGCGACGACCAGCAGCCACTGCCAGCCGTCGGCCGGCGTCTGCCCGTAGAGGCCGTGGCTCATCGAGGTCAGCGCATCGTCGATGTCCATCCCCGGGTATTCGCGCAACAGCACCTCGGCCACCGACGGCAGCCGGGTCAGCCTTCCGGACAGCCAGGTGGCCGAGACCGAGATGATGACACCGCCCGACCAGAGCATCGAGACCACCAGCCGGTTGCGCAGGTCGATGCGGCCGATGGCCATCCCGATCAGCAGGTAGGCCAGCCACGGGACGGCCGGGTAGTAGCCGGTGAAGAGCAGCTCGGCGAGCAGATGGCCGGGTTCGATCAGATGGGACGGCTCCGGGCTGTCGAACTGTCGCGGCGGCAGCATCGGCCGGACGACCTGCGCCAACAGCGGTCCGAGGACGGCCCAGACCACGCCGAGCAGCCACAGCCACCGCGCCCGCAGCCCGAGGAACGGGATGGCGATCAGGAACAGCACGCCGTAGTAGGTCAGGATGATCGCGATGTTGGTGCCGAGCGAACCGAGCACCAGGCCGAGCGCGGCGATCAGCACCGCCCGCGCGGCCAGGCCCAGCGACCGTGAGGCGAGCACCCGGCCCCGCACCGGGTCCTGACGACCGGTCATCAGCGCCAGGCTGACCCCGGCGAGCACCGCGAAGAGCGCCGCGGACCGGCCGCCGGCCACGGCCTGGATCCTGGTCAGCTCGCCGGTCGCGTCGACCGGGTCGAGCACGTGCGTCGCCATCATCCCCAGCAGCGCCAGGCAGCGCGCCACGTCGACACCGACGAGACGCGTCGAGAGTCGATCGGTGAGCGCGGACATCGCCCCAAGAGTAGAGATATCTCACGCAGCCCGCGGGTTCACCCACCCACAAGACCTGCTTTACCGTGGGAACGATGTCCGTAGATACCGCCCTGACCCGCTCGTGGGTGGGACACGATGCCGGCAGCAGCGGCTATCGGCGCGTCCTGATCGGCCTCTTCGCCGCCGGGATCGCGACCTTCGGGCAGATGTACTCCACCCAGGGCATCCTCCCCACCGTCGCGCACGCGCTCGAGGTCAGCGAGGCCTCAGCCGCGCTCACCGTCTCCACCGCGACGCTGGGGCTGGCGGTCAGCGTCCTCGGCTGGTCGTGGGTCGCCGACCGCATCGGCCGGGCTCCGGCGATGAAGATCGCGCTCTCGATCTCCCTGGTCCTCGGCCTGCTCACCCCGCTCGCCCCCGGCTTCACCACGCTCCTCGTCCTCCGCAGCCTCGAAGGCCTCGCGCTCGGCGGCGTACCGGCCCTCGCGGTCGCCTACCTCGCCGAAGAGATCCACGTACGCCACGTCAGCCTCGCCGCGGCCATCTACATCTCCGGCACCACCGTCGGAGGCCTTCTCGGGCGGGTCATCACCGGCCCGTTCGCCGACCTCGGTGGCTGGCGGCTGGGCGTCACCGCCGGCGGCGTCCTGTCCGCGATCGCCGCGATCATCGCGATCACCCTGATCCCCCGCGCCCAGGGGTGGGTGCGCCCCACCGGCAAGCCCGCGACGTCCGTACGCGACGGGGTGCTCGCCAACCTCCGCGACCCGGGCATGCTCGTCCTCTACGGGCAGGCGGCACTGCTGATGGGCGGGTTCGTGGCGACGTACAACTATCTGGGGTTCCGCCTCGAGCGCGACCCCTTCGGACTCCCCGTGGCGATCTCCAGCCAGATCTTCTTCGCCTACCTCGGCGGCACCGTCTCCTCCTCCGTCGCCGGCCGCCTGGCCGCCACGCACGGGCGACGAAAAGTGATGCTGACCTGCGTCGTCATCACGATCGTCGGGGTCGCGATGACCTTCCCGGACAACCTCGCGATGGTCCTGACCGGCCTCTTCGTCCTCACCACCGGCTTCTTCGGCGCCCACGGCGTCGCCTCGGGCTGGGTCGGCGCCCGCGCGAAGGTCGGCAAGGCCCAGGCCAGCGCCCTCTACAACCTCTTCTACTACGGCGGCTCGAGCCTCTTCGGCTGGCTGCTGGGCTATGCGTACGTCGTCGGCTGGTGGGGCGTCGCCACCGCCGTCCTCGCCCTCGCCCTGACCTCGCTGACCTGGTCCTGGCTCGCCGCTCGCGACTGACCCGTCTCCCGTCGGTCGAATGGTGAGACGCGCGGGGGAACTGGGTGGGCACTTCGTGGACTTGGTGGGTGTTTCAGTGCCCGTCCAGCCCAGGGATACCCGGCCGACCGGGTATCCCAGCCAGTCAGTCCTGGAAGTGTTTCCGCGCGAACTCGAGCGACTCGCGGAGGTCGGCGACGCGCTCGGCGCGGGAGCGGGCTCGCCGGGTGTTGATCTCGAGGACGATCTCGCCGTCGAAGCCCGAGCCGGCCAGATGGCGCAGGAACCGGTCGGCGCCCATGTGACCACGGCCGGGAACGAGGTGCTCGTCCTTGGCCGAGCCGGTGCCGTCGGTGAGGTGGATGTGGCGCAGCCGCGGGCCGAGCCGCTCGGCCATCTCGATGACGTCGTCGCCCGCGATCGCGGCGTGGGAGAGGTCGATGGTGGTGTTGGCGTACTCCTCGGTCGAGGGGTCCCAGTGCGGCAGATACATCGGCGTCGAGCGCCGGGCCGCCCGCCACGGGTACATGTTCTCCACCGCGAACCGGAGCCCGGTCGAGCGCTCCAGCGTGGCGATCCCGTCCACGAACCCGGCCGCGTACTCGCGCTGCCAGCGGAACGGCGGATGTACGACGACCACCCCTGCCCCGACCTCGGCGGCCATCTCGGCGGACCGCTCGAGCTTGCCCCAGGGCTCGAAGCCCCAGACCTGCTGGGTGAACAGCAGCGTCGGCGCGTGGATCGCGACGATCGGCAGGCCGTGGTGCTCGGCGAGCTGCTTGACCGCATGCGTCTGCTGCGACAGCGCATCGATGCCCACCATGATCTCGACCCCGTCGTAGCCCACCTCCGCGGCGTACGTGAAGGCGTGGGCGGTCGACTCGGGATAGGTCGAGGACGTCGACAGCGAGATCATCGGGGTCTCCTATTCGGACCTGCCGAGATCGGAACTTCCGATGAAGGACAGGTGGTCGAGACGGTCGAGGATCAACCCCTCCCGCAGCGCCCACGGGCAGATCTCGAAGGCCTCCAGGTCGAAGATGTCGAGGCACGCCTCGGCGACCAGCGCACCGGGCACGATCTGATGAGCCCGCGAAGGGCTGACCCCGGGCAGCTCGGAGAGCTCCTCGAGCGACATCTCCAGCAGCTTCGGGATCCAGCGGCGCAGCTCGGCCAGCGGCAGCTGGCGGCGTACGCGCAGCCCCTCGCCGCTCGGGGCGGCACCACAGATGCGCGCCAGCGAGCGGAACGTCTTCGACGTCGCCACCGCCATGTCCGGATGACCGTCGCGCAGGATCCTGCCGGCGTCCTCGGCGATCGCTGCGCGGATCATCCGGCGCAGCTCCCGCAGCTCCTCCTCGGCCGGCCGGTCGCCGAAGTAGCTGCGCGCGAGCCGGCCGGCGCCCAGCGGCAGCGACCAGGCGACGTACGGCTGCTCGTCGAGTCCGGCCGCGATCTCCAGCGAGCCGCCGCCGATGTCGAAGACGGCGAGCCGGCCGGCCGACCAGCCGAACCAGCGGCGTACGGCCAAGAAGGTCAGCCGCGCCTCGTCGTCGCCGGGCAGGACCTCGATCTCGACCCCGGTCTCGGCATGTACGTGGTCGAGCACCTGCTGCGAGTTGCCGGCATCGCGCACCGCCGAGGTGGCGAACGCCAGCGTCTCCGAGACGCCCTTCTCCTCCCCGACCCGCACCGACTCGCGGGTGAACTCGGTCAGCGCCTCGACCCCCGCCTCGGTCACGTCGCCGGAGGCGTCGAGGTGCTCCGCCAGCCGCAGCGGCTGCTTGAACGAGAACGCCGGCAGCGGGGCCGCCCCGCCGTGGGCGTCGACCACGAGCAGGTGTCCCGTGTTCGATCCGATGTCGAGTACGCCCAGACGCATGGGTCTACGCTACTTCGCCGCGACGCCCCGCGCGCACGCAGTGTTCCAATGCTCGCTGTGCGGACGACGTCAGCGCCCGGCCGTGGCCGCGGCGCGCTCGGAGCTCCCGGCGGGAACGGAGACGGCAGGCTCCCCGATCCGGGCGTTGACGGCCCCGGCCACCACGACCACCAGCGCGGCCGCAGCAGGCAGGAGCAGGGCCGCGTCGGTGCCCCAGCGCTCGGCGATGTCGCCGGTGACCGCGGAGGCCAGCGACTGCCCGAGGATCACGGCGGAGCCGAGCATGGTCATCACCGTGGCGGATCGGCCGACCGGGCTGCGGCGGGCGCCGAGGCCGTACTGGGTGACCAGGGTCGGGCCGATGCCGAGACCGATGACGAGCAGCGCGAGGACCATCCCGGTCACCGAGGAGACGCCCGGCAGGGCGAGGGCACCGGTGAGCATCACGCCGCCGAAGACGAGCCAGCGTGCGGTCGCGGTGAAGCCCACCGGGAAGACGGCGACGCCCAGCGCCAGCGCGGCAGACCCGACGCCCATCGCGGCGTAGACCAGGCCAGCCTGCTCCGGGCGGCCGTGGTCGGCCATGAACGCGGTCAGCGAGGTGAGCATCGAGCCGAAGAAGAGGCCGACGCCGAGGATGCCGACCACGATGACGACCACACCAGGGCGGGCGAGCTCGCGCAGGGACCCCGCGGCCGGCGTACGTCCGGCGGAGACCTGTGCGGTCGCGGCGCTCGGGTGGAGGGCGAAGGCGGAGACGAAGGCCAGGGTGAGCGCCGCCGCGGCGACGACCGGCGCCCACGGGTCGACGGCGACGGCGAGGACGCCGGCGACGACCGGACCGACGATGAAGACGATCTCGTCGGCCGCGGACTCGTAGGCCATCGTCGAGTTGAGCACCCGGACGCGACGCCCGGGGACGACGTACGCGGAGATGATCGCCACCAGCCGCGACCGCGACAGCGGCGCGATCTGCGGGGCGGTCGCGCCGACCAGGAAGGCCACGGCCAGCACCGCCACGTCGGGCAGCGGGCTGTAGACGACCCAGGCCATCGCGCCGAGCGCCGCGGTGCTGGCGACGCTGACCGCCAGCAGCACCCGACGCTGGCCGAACCGGTCGACGGCGGCACCGAGGATCGGACCACACACCGCGGCACCGATCCCGACCATCGCCGAGTTCAGACCGCCGAGCGCCAGCGACCCACGGCCCGCGACGACCAGGGTCAGCACCCCGACGACCATCATCGCGTACGGCAGCCGCGCGACCAGCGCGAGCGGGAAGTACGTCCCTCCGACGGCGCGCACCAGACTCTGCTCGCGCTGCTCTGACATCTCTTTCGAACCTCCCGCTGCGAACCGCGGCTCTGTGCCGCCTTGGTCCGCCGGCGGGGCCAGCGCGAGGTGATACACACATCGGACACGGAGCGGTCGCTCCGCACCTACAAGGATACGCCGCTCGCGTCACCCCTCCGGAATCGCCGCAGAGTCGTCTTGGTCACGGTTCCAGGTCGACCACACCCCTGCCGCTGAGGATGTCGAACGGCACCGAGACCTGGTCGTGCGTGATCACCCAGGTGCCGTCGATCCGGCGCAGCCCGTACGTGACCCGCACCCACATCCCGGACGTGGCGGCGCCGTTCTTCATGGTCCCGCTGAGCCGGCCGAAGGCATGCCCGAACGCCACATCACCGCCGATCGTGAGCGCCAGGTCCCGGAGCTCGTAGTCGACCGTCTCGAAGACCTCGAAGACCCTCGACCAGTTCGCGAGCTTCGCCTCGATCCCGACGTGCTGGATCGGCGGCTCCACGTCGAAGGAGACGACATCGGGTGCGTACGGCTCCCGCAGGATGTCGAGGTCCTTGGCCCGCAGTCCCTCGATGATCCGCTCGATCCGGCCGCGGATCGCGGCCTCGTCCACGGCGCTCATGACCGCGCTCCCGAAGCGCCGACCAGGCCGTCGGTGGCCCGCAGCGGCGCGAGCGCCGTGCTCCATGCGACGACCTGGTCGAGCATGGCGGTCAGCGCGACGGCGTGACGATCCCCGGGCACGAACGTGGCATGGTTCTCGAAGTCGGTGAAGAGCGAGAGCTCCACCAGACGGCTCACGTCGGCCATGCCGAGCGTGCCGCACACCGTACGCAGCTGGGCGACCGCCCGCGCACCGCCGCTCACTCCGTACGAGACGAAACCGACCGCCTTGTTCGTCCACTCCGCGCAGGCGTGGTCGATGGCGTTCTTCAGGACGCCGGGCATGCCGCCGTTGTACTCCGGGGTCACGATCACGAAGCCGTCGAACGGGGCGATCCGCGCGGCCCAGTCACGGGTGTGCTGGTTCGCCGACGGCCCGAACATCGGTGGGACCGGCTCGTCGAGGTGCGGGAGCGGGTGGTCGACCAGGTCGATCAGCTCGAAGGTCGCGTCGTCGCGGCGCGAGGCCAGGTCGTGGACCCAACGGGCGACCTGTGGGCCGTTCCGCTGGGGGCGGGTGCTGCCGAGGATGATGCCGATGCTGATCACGTACGTCTCCTTGTCGGGTTTCCGGCGGGTGTGCTGCCCCTCCGACGACGCAGGCGACCGAAGTGTCAGGCCGGTCTCACAGATCGGGTCGCTGTTTCGTCGGACCGGTTGTAGACATGCAGACCGAAGGGAGCCGCCATGACCGACCCGCACCTCGCCGAGGTGATCGGTGAGCGCCGCCAGCTCATCAACCTCGCCTACCGCCTGCTCGGCTCGCTCGCCGAGGCCGAGGACGCGGCGCAGGAGACCTACACCCGCTGGTACGCACTCACCGAGCAGCAGCGGGAGGCGATCGACAACCCCGGCGCCTGGATGACGACGGTCGCGAGCCGGATCTGTCTCGATCTGCTCGGCTCCGCACGAGCCCGGCGGGAGCACTACGTGGGCGACTGGATCCCGGAGCCGGTCCCCGGCGGCTGGCTCGACGGCCCCGGCTTCGCTCCGGCCGATCCCGCCGACCGGGTCACCCTCGACGAGTCGATCAGCATGGCCTTCCTGGTCGTGCTGGACTCGATGACCCCTGCCGAGCGGGTCTCCTTCGTCCTGCACGACATCTTCCGCTTCACCTTCCCCGAGATCGCCGACATCGTCGGGCGCACTCCGGCCGCCTGCCGCCAGCTCGCCTCCAACGCCCGCCGCCGCATCGACACCTCCCGCGACCACTCGGCCACCGAGCGCGCCGACCTTGTCCGCAGCTTCAAAGAGGCGTGGGAGTCCCACGACATCGAGGCCCTCGTCGGCCTGCTCGACCCGCAGGCGGTCGCCACCGCCGACGGCGGCGGCCTGGCCCTGGCCTTCCTCGAGCCGATCAGCGGCGCCGAGCAGATCGCCGGCGCCTGGATGGATATCGCCGCGCGCGCCCCCGAGGTGACGCTCCAGGAATGTCTCGTCAACGGCCAGGCCGGCCTCGTCGGCCAGGTCGACGGCGCCACCGTCTCCGTCTACGCCTTCGACGTCGCCGACGGCCGCATCACCCGCATCTGGGCCGTACGCAACCCCGAGAAGCTCGGTCCCTGGCGATCCGAATGATCCCCTCATGCCACATATGAGGTGCAGACCACCGAAACACAGGTTCGGTTCAGCGCAGGGGCTGCCACTCCGACCGTTCAAACTCAACACCAAGAGCGACCATGAAATTCTCTGGCGTTGCCCCAGCGTCGGCCGCGACAGCGAGACTGAGAAGGTCGGGCGAGTTGTGACCACTGCCAATCATCGCGACGTCACCTGACTCGATCCGAAAGGCAGCGATCTCCACCTGAAGACCGTCGAATTCCACGACCTCGAACGCGAGCCCGATGGCCGCAAGATCAGCCTTGCTGACGTTGAACGCCGCGATCTCTCCCCACCTCACGTGGTCGACATCTGCCCAGGCAAGTGCAACAAACCGGCTCACGACGTCCCCCTACGTTGCCTCGTACGTGGTCTCACGCCCTCGTCCACCCGACACCACCGTCGCCATCCGCTTCTCGCGCAGCGCGGTGAGAGCCCGTCGCACGACCGTCGGAGACAGACCGGTGCGCTCGACGAGGTCAGCCACTCCGACCTGACCGCCCTCGATCAAAGCTGTCAAGACTTGCTGCTGCTTTGCACCGATCAATTCGACCATTGTCGTGGGGGTCCGTGGCGCCCTGTGCCTCGTCGCCTTCACAATGGCGGTGAACTGAATCCCGGTGTCGACAAATGTTGGACGGGGAAGGCCCTGACCATCGAGCTCGGCGTTGACTCGGATCAGACCTGACGCCAATGACTCGACGACTCGGACACCGCCCGGCGCGGAGACATTGACGCCGAGAGCAACCAGCTTCGCGTTCCTGGAACGGCTGATCGCCTCGCGACCGAGCCGTTCAACCGTGAGCCCGTAGAGACCACCAGGGTTGGTGATCACCAGGCGATCTCGGTAGATGCGGAGGTGGATCGCGATCCCCTCCGACCAGGGCGCCAGGTCTCTGTGGACGAGCGCGTTACCGACCAACTCACGGATCACCGAAACGGGGAACGCAGGTACGTCCCTCAGATGGCCGTCCGGCCCGGAGACCATGACGTAGTCGACGTTCTGGGTGACCCAGTCGACTGCAGATGCGAGCATGCGCGGTATCGAGCCACTCAGAGACTTGGCATTTCGGAACGATCCATCGGGCTCAACCCGAGCGACGTGCACCACGAGTCGAGAGAACCAGGTCTGGGGATACTCGCCGAGCATCATCAAACCTGCCACTGTCAGCTCCCCTGCCCCCGTGACGACTCCACCGTGTCTGAGCAGGTCCTCGTCATCGAACCGCCCCAACCCGCTCGGATCTTCCCGCCTCACTGTGTCGCTCCAAGCAGCCACAGCAGACGCCTCGAGATCAGCGACGGACGTACCCGGAACCGGAGCCATATCGAAGTGCGGGGCCGCGCGGTTGCTCAGAAAGCCCTGACGTTCGAGGTCCGAGAGCTGGAAGTCGCCGTCATAGCTGCGCACCCATGACTTGCCCGACACGTGAGTGCAGGGCTTGAAGGCAGCATCACACTCCCCCACCTCTGCGACCACGACGGGCTTCGAGTCGACCACGGCATCGGAGATCGAGATACGGACGTGCGGCGTGAAGTCCTGGGCCTCGTTTCCGAGTCGCTGCTTGAGCTTCTGTACGTCGTAGACGCCTGTCGGCGTGAACCCGCGTCGCTCGTCCAGGCCGAACACGATCGCGCCGCCTCCTGGTGTGTTGGCGAGAGCGCCTAGCGACTCCAACGTCGTCGACGGGTAGCCACCGGCAGCTGACTTGACCTCGATGGCGGCCGTGTCGCCTCCAGCGAACCTGAGCGTGCGCAGGATCTCCTCGATGTCCATCCGTGCCTCCCGAAGACAGTTGTACGTCAAATGCACCTCAAATGTACTCAGCGAGGTACATTTGAGGTGCATTTGACGTACAACTGCGCGCCGCACCCGCCAGAGAGGCTCACATGCGAGCCGCCCACGCTCCGCGACGTAGGCTTGCGAGATGCCCGAGGTACCCCTGGATTTCCCGCGCGCGTGGGTGGAGTTCGTCAACCCCGACGACCCGGACGAGCGGATGCGATGCGACCTGACCTGGTTGACGTCGGCCTACTCCTGCATCTTCGGCAACGGCTGTCCGGGGATGTTCAAGAGCTCGCCGGACGTGGGGTGCTGCACGCTCGGGGCACACTTCGCGGACGAGGAGGACGAGGCGCGGACGGCGGGCTTCGTCGCCGAGCTGACGCCGGAGATCTGGGAGCAGCACCCGGGACGCACGGTGGAGACCGACGACTGGGTCGAGCTCGACGAGGACGGCGAGCGGAAGACCCGGGTCACGGAGTTCCGTGGGCAGGAGTCGTGCGTCCTGGCCAACCGGCCGGACTTCCCCGGCGGTTCGGGCTGCGCCCTCCACATCCTGGCCGCGAAGGAAGGCCGCGAGCACTTCGAGACGAAGCCGGACGTGTGCTGGCAGCTGCCGATCCGGCGTACGTTCCGGGATGTCGAGCTCACCGACGGGACGACCTACACCGAGGTGACGATCACCGAGTACGACCGGCGCGGCTGGGGGCCGGGCGGCCACGACCTCGACTGGTACTGCTCCGGCAACACCGAGGCCCACCTCGCCGTCGAGCCCGTCTACCTCACCAACGCGGCCGAGCTGACCGAGCTCATGGGCAAGGCGGCGTACGCCGAGCTCGTCCGTCACTGCGAGGCGCATGTCCGGTCGAGGTCCGCGCTGGCGCTCCATCCCGCCAGCCCGCGCTGAACCCCCGGGTGTATCTCGACATCAAGAGATAGCGACCCTGGATTGGTTTCTCTCTCAGGGAGAGTTCAGAATCGTTACATGCGCCTGGACCATGTTTCGTACGCTGCAGGACCCGATGGCTTGGTACAGACCGCCAAGCAGCTCGGTGAGCTGCTCGGCCAGGAGTTCGTCGACGGCGGCGTCCACCCCCGCTTCGGCACCCGCAACTACATCCTCCCGATGCGTGGCGGCCTTTACCTCGAGGTCGTCGAGGCGCTCGAGCACCCGGCCAGCGACAAGGCCCCGTTCGGGCAGGCCGTCAAGGCCCGCTCCGCACTCGGCGGCGGCTGGATCGGCTTCGTCATCGGCGTCGATGACATGACCCCGATCGAGGAGCGGCTCGGCCGCAAGGCTGTCCCCGGCAACCGCCACCTCCCCGACGGCCGCGAGCTCCACTGGCAGCAGATCGGCATCAACGGCCTGATCGCCGACCCGCAGCTGCCCTACTTCATCAAGTGGGAGACCCCCGAGCTCCACCCCGGCAACGCCGGCTCCGACATCACCCTCACCGACCTCGAGATCTCCGGCGACCCCGAGCGGGTCAAGGACTACCTCGGCGACGAGCTGAAGGAGCGCGTCGACCCGTGGACCGGCAAGCCCGCCGAGAACGTTCACATCGACTGGGTCGCCGAGCACGGCACCCCGGGCCTGCTGGCCGCCAAGTTCGTGACCCCGCGCGGCGAGGTCCGGATCTGACCCGGCGCGGGTGGTCGAGCTTGTCGAGACCCCCCGTCGAGGAGACATGAGCCGCGTTGACCTCCCCGGCGCTACAGGCGCGATCCCGTCCCCCAACATCTGGAACCACACCGCGACGTACGAGATCGAGAACCGTGCGCTCGACCCGCACGGCCGGCTCTGGTCCGCGATGGCCGAGGTGGCACCCTGGGCCGGGCGGGACGTGCTCGACCTCGGTTGCGGGACCGGTTTCTACCTGCCGAGGTTCGCGGAGACCGCCCGCACCGTCACCGGCATCGAGCCGCACCCGGACCTGGTGACGCTGGCCCGGCGGCGTACGAAGAAGCTCGAGAACGTCACCGTCCACAACGGCGTCGCGCAGCAGCTCCCGCTCCCGCCCTCGTCGGTCGACGTCATGCACGCCCGCTGGGCCTACTTCTTCGGTCCCGGCTCCGAGCCGGGACTCGGCGAGCTGGACCGGGTGATGCGCCGCGGCGGTGTGGCGATGGTGATCGACAACGACGGCTCACGCTCGACCTTCGGCGGGTGGTTCCGCCGCGGCTACCCGAAGGTCCCGCCGCCCGACGAGCAGGAGCGGTTCTGGTCGATGCACGGCTGGACGCGCGTCCCCGTCGACATGGACTGGTCCTTCGCCTCGCGCGCCGACCTGGAGGCGGTCGTCCGCATCGAGTTCGACCCCGCGACTGCGGCCGCGATCCTGGAGGAGCACCAGGGGACGTACGTCGACTACGCCGTCAACCTCTGGTGGAAGCGCTTCTGATCAGCAGAGCTAGATGTACTCGGCCATGAGGTTGGTGACACTCCGGGTCGGTTGTTGACGTAGCGAAGACCTCCGGGTGCGGTGGTTGCTGTCTAGGTCATCCACCGTCCGGAGGTCTTCGTGTCCCACCGTAATGCCCGGCTGAACTTTCGTGGCCGGCAACTCTTGGTCCAGCGAGTCGTCGAGGACGACTGGGCCGTCGCGCACGCAGCCAAGGCCCAAGGCGTCTCGCGCCAGTGCGCGCACCGCTGGATCGCCCGGTTCCGTGCCGAAGGCGAAGCCGGTCTACACGACCGGTCCTCGCGTCCCCACCACTGCCCGAATCAGACACCGGCCGAAGTCGAGGAAGCGATCGTGGTCAAGCGCCACCAAGAGCGCCGCGGCCAGGACTGGCTCGGGCCCGAACTCGGTGTCCCAGCACGGACCGTGGGCCGGGTCCTACGCCGCCACCGCGTCCCGTACCTGCGTGAGTGTGACCCGTTGACCGGGGAGGTCATCCGGGCCTCGAAGACCACCACGGTGCGCTACGAACGCGACCGGCCCGGTGAGCTGGTCCATGTCGACGTCAAGAAGATCGGCAAGATCCCCGACGGCGGCGGCTGGAAGGCCCACGGCCGTCAGATGGGGTCAACCTGGGCCAAGAAACAGGCCCGGATCGGCTACGACTACGTGCACTCGATGGTCGATGACCACTCCCGAGTGGCCTACTCCGAAATCCTGCCCGACGAGAAAGGCCCCACCTGCGCAGGGTTCATCCGCCGGGCCGCCGACTACTTCGCGGCCCACGGCATCACCCGCATCGAGCGGGTCATCACCGACAACCACTTCTCCTACCGCAGATCCAACGACGTGGCTGAGGCGATCACCACGCTGGGAGCCAAGCACAAGTTCATCAAGCCCCATTGCCCCTGGCAGAACGGCAAGGTCGAAAGATACAACCGCACCCTGGCGACCGAGTGGGCCTACCGCCAGGTCTACCTCACCAACACCGACCGAGCCGCCGCGCTTTCCCCATGGCTCGAGTGCTACAACACTGTTCGACGCCACAGCGCACTCGCAGGACTCCCACCGATCAGCCGACTGTCACCAACGTGATGGCCGAGTACAGCTAGAGGCGGGTCGCGGTCTGCACCAGCGTGGCCAGGGCGAGCGAGCGGCTGTGCTGCGGCCAGGCGATGACGGTGGTGACCTCGGGGGCGTCCACGACCGGGACGGTGGCGACGCCGTGATGCTGCTCGGCGCGCGCCGACTCCGGAAGGAGCGCGTACGCCCGGCCGAGCCCGATCAGCTGATAGAGCTGCGCCGAGTCGCGGACCTCGGGGCCGGGGCCGTCGGCGTAGCCGCCGCCTGACGGCCAGCGCATCGGCGGGAGACCGGGGATGTCGTCGAGGTCGGCCAGCGTCAGCTGTGACCGGGTCGACCACGGATGACTGGAGGGCAGGACCGCGACCTGGCCCTCGGTGAGCAGGTCTTCGGAGTCGAGCCCGTCGACGGAGTCGAACGGACGATGCAGCAGCGCGACGTCGGCCCTGCCGTCGCGGAGCCTCGGCCCCTGCTCCCCGATGCCGCACAGGTCGACCTCGACCCTCACCGACCCCGGCTCCGCGGCGTAGGCGTCGAGCAGCTTGGTCAGCAGCTCCGTCGAGGCTCCGGCCTTGGAGACCAGGACCAGACCCGGCTCGGCACCGTCGCCGGTGGCGCGACGGGTGCGGCGCTCGGCCGCGTCGATCGCGTCGAGAGCGGCGCGAGCCTCGGCGAGGAGAACCCGGCCGGCGTCGGTGAGCGTGACACCCCGGCTGTTGCGCTCGAGCAGCGGGCCACCCAGACGCCGCTCCAGCTGGCTGATCGCGCGTGACAGCGGCGGCTGGGCGATCCCGAGGCGAGCGGCCGCACGGCTGAAGTGAAGCTCCTCGGCGACCGCGACGAAGTAGCGAAGCTCCCGGGTCTCCATGGTCTCAACCCTAGCTCCGACCTGGGAACATACCTGAGCGGTATAGGTGGCGACCAAGGTGATATTGGAGTGTTCCGCGGGCCCTGGCCAGGCTGGAGGACATGAGCGAGAACACGATCGCGCTGGTCACCGGCGCCAACAAGGGAATCGGCTACGAGATCGCCGCGGGCCTCGGTGCGCGCAGCTGGAAGGTCGGCGTCGGCGCCCGTGACGACGCCCGTCGCGAGGCGGCCGTCGAGAAGCTGCGTGCGAACGGCGTCGACGCCTTCGGGGTTCCGCTGGACGTGACCGACGACGCCAGTGTCGCGGCCGCGACCCGGCTGATCGAGGAGGAGCACGGCGGCCTGGACGTACTCGTCAACAACGCCGGCGTCACCGGCGGCATGCCGCAGAACCCGACCGAGATCTCGATCGACCAGATGCGGGTCGCGGTCGAGACCAACGTCTTCGGCGTCGTCCGGGTCACCAACGCGATGCCGCCGTTGCTGCGACGCTCCGCCGCACCGCGGATCGTCAACATGTCCAGCAGCGTGGGCTCCCTCGCCCGGCAGACCTCGACGGACGACCCGCTCGCCGTGGGGCCGATCTCGGTGGCGTACAGCCCGACGAAGTCCTACCTCAACGCCGTCACGATCCAGTACGCCAAGGAGCTGCGCGACACGAACATCCTGATCAACCTCGGCTGCCCCGGATTCGTGGCCACCGACCTGAACGGCTTCCGCGGCGTACGCACGCCCGAAGAGGGCGCCCGGATCGCGATCAGCCTGGCGACCCTGCCCGACGACGGTCCGACGGGCGGTTACTTCGAGGACGCCGGCGTCATTCCCTGGTGATTACATTCACGCGAAATCCAAGTACACGACGTCAAAGGAGGCCACTCTAGGGAGCGACTCGGGTCCTCTCGGACCTCTCGGAAGATAGGAGCTCCACAGATGCGCCTCACCCCACGCCGCCTCGGCACGGTCATCGGTTCCCTCCTCGTCACGTTGGCGACCAGCCTGGTCGCCATCACCTCCACGGCCGCTCCCGCTCAGGCCGACGCCTGCTACACCTGGAGCGGCACGCTTCAGCAGGGGTCCACGGGCAACGCGGTCACCCAGCTGCAGATCCGGGTCGCCGGGTGGGCGGCCACGGGCACGGTCTTCTCGATCGACGGGTCCTACGGACCGGCGACGACGACCGCGGTCCGCAACTTCCAGGCCGCCTACGGGCTCGCCGCCGACGGAGTCGCGGGCGCGAACACGTTCAACAAGATCTACGCGCTGCAGGACGACGACTGCACCCCGATCCACTTCTCGTGGAGCGAGGTCGACGACGTCTGCTACGGAGGCTGGCCGACGCCGATCTCCGGCGTGACGATCACGCAGGTCAAGGCCAACCTGATGCAGGCCATGTGGCGCGCCGAGGCGATCCGGCACCGGCTCGGCGACAACCCGCTGCGGGTGACCTCGGCCTACCGCTCGAAGGCGTGCAACGACGCCGTCGGCGGAGCCTCCAACAGCAACCACCTCTACGGCCGGGCGATGGATCTGGTGCCCGGCAGCAGCGCGACGACCATGTGCGGCATCGCCCGTGCCTCACGCCAGTCGTTCCCGCAGGTGCTCGGGCCGGGCTACCCCGACCACAGCGACCACATCCACCTCGGCATCCAGTCGAGCGTCTACCACAGCGCCTCGCAGTGCTTCTGAGCTGCTCAGGGTGACTCGGTGAGCTGGTCGGGATCGGCATCGGTCCCGACCAGCTCGCGGAGCTTGTCGTTGACGTCCCAGATCCCGACGTTCATCCCGGCGGTGACGGTGGCACCGCGCCGCCAGTAGGCGATGAACTCGTCACCCTCGGTGTTCCCGCGGAGGATCACCTCGTCCTCGGGGGCGGAGCGGCCGACGTACTCCATCGAGAACTCGAACTGGTCGGTGAAGAAGTAGGGCTGCCAGTCGTAGGCGCCGTCCTTGCCCAGCATCGACCGGGCCACCAGCCGACCCTGTTTGATCGCGTTGTCCCAGTGCTCGACCCGCAGCGGGCCGAGCGCGGTGTGCTTCGCGAGCGCGACGTCGCCCGCGGCGAAGACGCGCGGATCAGACGTACGCAGCCGCTCGTCGACCACCACGCCGTCGCCGACCTCGAGACCCGCGTCCGCGGCCAGGCTCGTGGCCGGTGCCGCACCGACGGCGACGAGCACGATGTCGGCGGCGATCTCGCCGGCGCTGGTGCGTACGAGACCGGGCTCGATCGCCTCGACCGTCGTCCCGGTGTGGACCTCGACCCCATGACGGGTGTGGAGGGCGGCGACGTGCTCGGCGAGCGTCGGGCCGAGGACGTTGAGCAGCGGCTGCGCGGCCGCCTCGAGCACGACCGCCTTCCCGCCGAGCGCGGTCACCGACGCCGCGACCTCGAGCCCGATCCAGCCGCCGCCGACCGCGACCACCCGGGTGCCGGGCTCGATCGCCTCCTTGAGGCGGCGGGCGTCCTCGACGGTGCGGAGGGTCATCGCGTTCTCGACGCCCGGGATCGGCGGCGTCTTCGGGTCGGCCCCGGTGGCCAGGAGCAGCTGGTCGAAGGGCAGTTCCTCGCCGTTGTCGAGCGTGACGGTGCCGCCGTCCAGGTTCAGGGCGGTCGCGGTGGTGCCGGTCAGGACGGTGACGTCCTTCTCGGCGAACCACGCCTTGTCGTGGGAGAGCTTGAACTCCTTGGCTCCGGAGAGGAAGTCCTTGGAGAGCTGCGGGCGCTCGTAGGGCAGCTCCGGCTCCTTCCCCACCAGGGTCAGGCGGCCGGCGTACCCCTCGTCGCGAAGGGCCTCGATGGCGCTGACAGCCGCGAGACCAGCACCGATGACGACGATCTGCTCAGTTCCCATGACGCCATCGTCCCGCGGATCGGTCTGGCTATGAAGACCCGCGGACGGTCAGGGCCGGTTTCAGCATCACGCCGGGCGCGGCGTAGGACGGAGTGGCCAGCAGCTCCTCGAGCGCCTTGACCAGCTCGCGCGCGGCCTCCTCCAGCGGAGGACGTACGGACGTGATGCCCGGCGGCACCGTCTGCGCGACCTGGGAGTCGTCGAACCCGACGACCGCGACATCCTCACCGAGCCGCAGGCGCCGCTCGAAAAGGGAGTGGAGCACGCCCATCGCCAGCGTGTCGGAGGCACAGACCAGCGCGGTCGGCTCGGTCTCGTCGAGGATCGCGTCGGCGGCGGCCTTGCCCGAGCTGATCGAGTCCTCGGTGCGCGAGGCCAGCCCGGTGGTCGAGAGGCCGTGGGTGTGCATCGCGTGGATCCAGCCGCTGCGCCGCTCCTCACCGAGGAGGGAGTCCTTGTGCCAGCCGATCCAGGCGATCTTGGAGTGGCCGCGCTCGATCAGGTGCTCGGTGGCGATCTCGGCACCGTAGGCGAGGTCGACGTCGACCCAGGGGTGCTTGGCGTCGGGCTGGGTCCAGGGGCGTCCGAAGGAGACGAACCGTGCGCGCCGGGACTGCAGCCAGGTCGTCTGCTGGCCGCCGAGGTGGGTGTCGGTCACCACGAACGCGTCGACCGCCGTCGACCTGAGCAGCTCGTCGTAGCCGTCGAGCGGGTCGGCAGGGTCTCCGTAGAAGAGGAGCACGTGATAGCCGGTCTCGGCCGCGGCCTCGACGAAGGTGTGCACGAACCGGTCCATCATCGCGTTGGCCGTGCCCTCCTGGAGGGCGGGCATCCTCAGGCCGATCAGATGGCTGGCTCGTGTCCGCAGGCTCCGGGCCGCACGGTTGGGCTGGTAGCCGAGCTTGTCGATCGCGTCCTGAACGCGGGCCAGGGTGTCGGCGCGCAGCAGGTCAGGGTTGTTGACCGCGTTGGACACGGTCTGGCGGGACACGCCGGCCAGCTCCGCGACGTCCGCCAGGGTCGGCGGAGCGGCCGAGATATGACCGCCGGAACGCGGCACCGCCACGCTCTGCCTCCCTTGATGCCGATGTGGAACTCTGGATCGTTCCAAGCCATGGTAACGACTGCCGGCCCCTGGGGACGCTTTAGGCCCCATTCCTTGTCGGTGCCTTGGTCTAAGTTGCTGGCCATGGCTACCGCACGATCGTCCAAACGCGCCACCTACCGCTGCTCGGAGTGCGGCTGGGAGACCGGGAAGTGGGTCGGTCGCTGCGGCGAGTGCCAGGCCTGGGGGTCGGTCGCCGAGACGGCGGCCCCGATCGGACGTACGCCGGCGGCCCCCGTCTCCACCGCCGCGGTGCCGATCGGGAAGGTGTCGGTGACCGAGTCGGAACGGCGTACGTCGGGGGTGCCGGAGCTCGACCGGGTGCTCGGCGGCGGGCTGGTGCCGGGGGCCGCCATCCTGCTGGCGGGCGAGCCGGGCGTCGGGAAGTCGACGCTGCTGCTCGAGGTGGCGGCGCAGACGGCGCGCTACGGACGCCGGGCGCTCTATGTGACGGGCGAGGAGTCCGCCTCGCAGGTGCGCCTGCGGGCCGACCGGACCAACGCGATCCAGGACGAGCTCTATCTGGCCGCCGAGACCGACCTCGGTGCCGTGCTGACCCACATCGAGGAGACCCGGCCCGACCTGATCGTGGTCGACTCGGTGCAGACCATCGGCGCCTCCGGGGTCGAGGGTGTTCCCGGTGGCGTGACCCAGGTGCGCGAGGTGGCGGCGGCGCTGATCCGAGTCGCCAAGACCCGCAACATCACCACCGTCGTGGTCGGCCACGTGACCAAGGACGGGGCGATCGCCGGGCCGCGGGTGCTGGAGCACCTGGTCGACGTGGTCCTCCACTTCGAGGGTGCCCGCGACTCCCGGTTCCGGATGGTGCGGGCGATGAAGAACCGCTTCGGCCCGGTCGACGAGGTGGGCTGCTTCGACCTGTCCTCGGAGGGCATCGTCGCGGTCACCGACCCGTCCGGGCTCTTCGTGGAGACCCATCACGTCTCGGTACCCGGCACGTGCGTCACCGTGACGATGGAGGGGCGCCGCCCGCTGCTCGCCGAGATCCAGGCGCTGACCGTGCTGGGTGCGGAGGAGCGGGCGAAGCGTACGACCTCGGGGTTGGACGGCTCCCGGCTCGCGATGATCCTCGCCGTGCTGCAGCGACACGCACGGGTCGGCCTCTCGGGCCGTGACGTGTTCGCCTCGACCGTCGGCGGGGCCCGGATCAGCGATCCGGCCGCCGACCTGGCGATGGCGCTCGCGGTCGCCTCCAGCCACACCGGCACACCGACGCCACGCGGGGTGGTGGCACTGGGGGAGATCGGCCTGGCCGGCGAGCTGCGGCGGGTGCGCGATCTCGACCAGCGGCTCTCTGAGGCGGCGCGGCTGGGGTTCACCGTCGCGGTCGTCCCAGCCGACCCGGGCACTCCGGTGCCCAACCGCCCCAATGAGCGCGATGTCGACGGCATGCGTGTCTTTGAGGTCCACAGCATCAGTGCCGCGCTGGAATTCCTCCGCTTGGTGTGATCGGCTTGGGGACTCGTGGCCGATCGTTCTCGGCATTACGGTTGGATCCACGGTTAGAATCACCCCATCCCACTCCGAAAGGAATCTCGTGCCCGCCGACCGCACCGCGGACTCACTCCGACTGCGCGAGACGCTCGCTCTGATCGCGCCCGGAACACCGCTGCGTGACGGGCTCGAGCGCATCCTTCGCGGCCGCACCGGCGCGCTGATCGTGCTCGGCCACGACAAGATGGTCGATGCCATCTCGACCGGTGGTTTCACGCTGGACGTGCCGTTCACCTCCACCGGCCTGCGCGAGCTCGCCAAGATGGACGGGGCGATCATCGTCGACGACTCGCTGAGCCGCATCGTGCAGGCCGCGGTCCACCTGATGCCCGACCACACCATCCCCTCGACCGAGACCGGCACCCGGCACCGCACCGCCGACCGGGTCGCGAAGCAGACCGGTCACCCGGTGATCTCGGTGTCCCAGTCGATGCAGATCATCGCTGCGTACGTCGGACAGACCCGCCACGTCCTGGAGGACTCCGGCCAGATCCTCTCCCGCGCCAACCAGGCGCTGGCGACGCTGGAGCGCTACAAGCTCCGACTCGACGAGGTGGCGTCCACCCTGTCGGCGCTGGAGATCGAGGACCTTGTGACCGTGCGCGACGTCGCCGTCGTCGCCCAGCGCCTCGAGATGGTCACCCGCATCGCCCGTGAGATCGAGGACTACGTGCTCGAGCTCGGCACCGACGGCCGGCTGCTGTCCCTCCAGCTGGAGGAGCTCATCACCGGCGTCGACGCTGAGCGCGAGATGGTCATCCGCGACTACCTCCCCCGCGGCCGCCGCGCGCGTTCGCCTGAGGAGCTCCTCGCCGAGCTCGAGGCGCTCAACTCCGCAGAGCTCGTCGACCCCGCCGCCACCGCCCGGGTCCTGGGCCTGACCACTTCGGATGCGTTGGACGGCGCCGTCGCCCCGCGCGGCTACCGCCTCCTCGCGAAGGTCCCCCGGCTCCCACCCGCCGTGGTCGACCGCCTCGTCGACCACTTCGGCACCCTGCAGAAGCTCCTCTCCGCCAGCGTCGACGACCTCCAGGCCGTCGAGGGCGTCGGCGAGCTCCGCGCCCGCTCCGTCCGCGAGGGCCTCTCCCGCCTGGCCGAGTCCACCATCCTCGAACGCTACGTCTGACCCCTCGCCGAGTCCTGAGTTCTGGCGGCTGAATCTGCAGTTGTGGCGAACGAAACTGTCGTTTCGTTCGCCACAACTGCAGATTCGGCTGCCGGTTCTACCTGTTCGGCACCGGAGAATCGGGTTCCGTACGCGACAGGGCGCTGCCCGGCTTGTAGAGGCCGAACGTGGCCGATGACGGTTCGCCACCGAGGGCGGCGGCGACGATCACGAAGAAGTTCGGCTTCACCCACGGGCCGTGACCGGTGCACTCGCCGGCGACGACCCGGCGGCCGGTCCAGGTCAGGGGCAGCGTGGTGACGACGTCGCGGCGTACGACGATCTCCTTGGTCGGCACCGCCTTGGGACAGTCGACCGTCGACCAGACCAGGTCGCCACCCTTCTGCGAGATCCGCACCTGCAGCGCGTCCGCGGAGAGCTTCCAGGTGCACGCGGTCGCCTTCACGGTGCGCAGCTGCAGCGGGATGGTGACGTTGTCGTAGGAGTAGCCGTCGGTGACGGCGGGCTCGACGACGATGTCGGAGGGCGAGCACTCGCCGGTGGGCTCCGGCGGCGCGCTGCTCTTCGGCTTCGCGGGCTTGTTACCGCCCGCCTTGCCCGCCTTCTTCGAGGGCTCCGCACTCGGCGTCGGCGTGACCGTCACGGTGGCGGTGGGCTGGTCAGCCACCGGCTTCGCGGTGTCGTCCGACCCGTCGGACCCGCTGAGGAAGAAGCGCGAGATCCCGACGATCAGGAGCATGACGATGCCGAGCACCGCCAGCCTCCGACGCCAGTAGACCGAGGCCGGCAGTCGTCCTCCAGTCCTTCTCGCACGGGCCATAGGCGACACCGTAATGACCCTTCGCCCAGGTTTCGGGGTGCCACTCCGTGACAATACCTGTCGCACGGCACAATCGGGGTGTGACCGAACTCCACGACGCCGTTCTGGACTGGTACGACGCCAACGCCCGCGACCTCCCGTGGCGGACCGCGACCGCGACTCCGTGGTCGGTGATGGTCAGCGAGTTCATGCTCCAGCAGACCCCTGTCTCCCGGGTGCTCCCCGTCCACGAGGCGTGGCTGGAGCGCTGGCCGACCCCTGCCGATCTGGCCGCAGAGCCGACCGGCGAGGCTGTCCGCGCCTGGGGCCGCCTCGGCTACCCCCGTCGAGCCTTGCGCCTGCACGCCGCCGCCACCGCGATCGTCGAGCAGCACGGCGGCGAGGTGCCCGACTCCTACGACGAGCTGATCGCGCTCCCCGGCGTCGGCGACTACACCGCGGCGGCCATCGCCACCTTCGCCTACGGCAAGCGCCACGTGGTCCTCGACACGAACGTACGCCGCGTCTTCGCCAGGACGCTCAGCGGTGTCGAGTTCCCCGCACCGTCGGTCAACAAGGCCGAGCGCGAGCTCGCCGCCGGCGTACTCCCCCACGACGAGCCCACCGCCGCCACCTGGTCGGTCGCCGTCATGGAGCTCGGCGCCCTGGTCTGCACCGCAGCCGGGCCATCCTGCGCTCGCTGCCCCGTCGCGGACCTGTGCGCCTGGCGCGCGGCCGGCCACCCCGCGTACGACGGACCTCCGCGCAAGGTCCAGACCTGGGCCGGCACCGATCGCCAGTGCCGCGGCCGGCTTCTGGCCGTGCTCCGCGACGCCGACTCCCCCGTCCACCGCAGTCGCCTCGACGTCGTCTGGTCCGACGAGACCCAACGCAAACGCGCCCTGGAAGGCCTGTTGAAGGACAATCTGGCCGCCGAGGTGGAGCCGGACTTCTTCGCCCTCCCCTAACCTCCAGCCGACCTTCAGCCGAAACTGCAGAAATGGCGGACGAAACTCTACTTTCGTCCGCCACAACTGACGTCTCGTCCGCCACAACTGACGTCTCGGCCGCCACAACTGACGTCTCGGCCGTTTTTACTGCCCACTCGGCGGGGATAAAGCGACGCCCCGGCCTAAACGGCCGGGGCGTCGCCTTTGAACGGATTACTCCGAGTCGGGCTTCGGCTTCTCGATGTTGATCGGCTCATCCTGGTCGGGGAGCTCGATATCGGTCACCGTCGCGCCCTCGAGAGGAGGGACGTCCGGGATGGAGGAACGCTTCTGACCCTCGAAGGTGAACTTCGCGGCCGGGCCCTCTCCCTCGACGTCGACCACGACGATCGAGCCGGGGCCGATGTCGCCGTAGAGCATCTTCTCGGCGAGCACGTCCTCGATCTCGCGCTGCACCGTGCGGCGCAGCGGACGGGCGCCCAGGACCGGGTCGAAACCGCGCTCGGCGAGCAGCTTCTTCGCGGCCGTGGTGAGCTCAATGCCCATGTCGCGGTCCTTGAGGCGGATCTCGACGGCACCGATCATGTTGTCGACCATCGCGATGATCTGCTCCTGCGACAGCGGCGGGAACACGATGACCTCGTCGACACGGTTGAGGAACTCCGGACGGAAGTGCTGCTTGAGCTCGTCGGAGACCTTCGACTTCATCCTCTCGTAGGACCCCGCCTTGTCGCTGGCCTGGGAGAAGCCCAGGTTGACCGACTTGGCGATGTCTCGGGTGCCGAGGTTGGTGGTCATGATGATCACGGTGTTCTTGAAGTCGACCACGCGGCCCTGGGAGTCGGTCAGGCGACCTTCCTCCAGGATCTGCAGCAGCGAGTTGAAGATGTCCGGGTGAGCCTTCTCGACCTCGTCGAAGAGGACCACGGAGAACGGCTTACGGCGCACCTTCTCGGTGAGCTGGCCACCCTCCTCGTAGCCGACGTAGCCCGGAGGCGAACCGAAGAGCCGCGAGACGGTGTGCTTCTCGCCGAACTCCGACATGTCGAGCTGGATCAGCGCGTCCTCGTCGCCGAAGAGGAACTCGGCGAGCGTCTTGGACAGCCAGGTCTTACCGACACCGGACGGACCGGCGAAGATGAACGAACCGCCGGGGCGCTTCGGGTCCTTCAGACCGGCACGGGTGCGTCGGATGGCACGGGACAGGGCCTTGACCGCCTCGTCCTGGCCGATGACGCGCTTGTGGAGCTCGTCCTCCATGCGCAGCAGTCGCGCGGACTCCTCCTCGTTGACCTGCACGATCGGGATGCCGGTCGCGACGGCGAGAACCTCGGCGATGAGCTCCTCATCCACCTCGGCGACCTCGTCCATGTCGCCGGCACGCCAGGCCTTCTCACGCTCGGCCTTCTTGGCGATGAGCTGCTTCTCCTCGTCGCGCAGACGGGCCGCCGCCTCGAAGTCCTGGCCGTCGATCGCGGCCTCCTTGCGCTGGCGCACGTCGGCGATCTTGTCGTCGTACTCCCGCAGGTCGGCAGGGGCCGTCATCCGGCGGATGCGCAGACGCGAGCCGGCCTCGTCGATCAGGTCGATCGCCTTGTCCGGCAGGAACCGGTCGGAGATGTAACGGTCGGCCATGGTGACCGCAGCGACCAGGGCCTCGTCGGTGATCGTGACCCGGTGGTGGGCCTCGTAGCGGTCGCGGATGCCCTTGAGCATCTCGATCGCGACCGCGATCGTCGGCTCCGGCACCTGGATCGGCTGGAAACGACGCTCGAGAGCGGCGTCCTTCTCCAGGTATTTCCGGTATTCGTCCAGCGTCGTCGCACCGATGGTCTGCAGCTCACCGCGAGCCAGCATCGGCTTGAGGATCGAGGCGGCGTCGATCGCGCCCTCGGCCGCACCGGCGCCGACGAGGGTGTGGATCTCGTCGATGAACAGCACGATGTCGCCGCGGGTCTTGATCTCCTTGAGCACCTTCTTGAGGCGCTCCTCGAAGTCACCGCGGTAACGCGAGCCGGCGACCAGCGCACCCAGGTCGAGGGTGTAGATCTGCTTGTCCTTGAGCGTCTCGGGCACGTTGCCCTTGACGATGTCCTGGGCCAGCCCCTCGACGATCGACGTCTTGCCGACGCCGGGCTCACCGATCAGGACCGGGTTGTTCTTCGTACGCCGCGACAGCACCTGCATCACGCGCTCGATCTGGCCTTCCCGACCGATGATCGGGTCGAGCTTGCCCTCGCGGGCGTCCTGGGTCAGGTTGCGGCCGAACTGGTCGAGCACGAGGCTGGAGGAGGGCGCCTCGGTCGAAGTCGTGCCGGTCGACGCGGTGGCGCCGGAGGTGCCGGCCTGGCCCTCCTTGCCCTGGAAGCCCGAGAGCAGCTGGATGACCTGCTGGCGGACCCGGTTGAGGTCGGCGCCGAGCTTCTGCAGCACCTGGGCGGCAACGCCCTCGCCCTCACGGATCAGGCCGAGCAGGATGTGCTCGGTGCCGATGTAGGAGTGGCCGAGCTGCAGCGCCTCGCGCAGGGACAGCTCGAGCACCTTCTTGGCACGCGGCGTGAACGGGATGTGCCCGGACGGTGCCTGCTGGCCCTGGCCGATGATCTCCTCGACCTGGTTGCGGACCGCCTCGAGCGAGATGTCGAGGGACTCGAGGGCCTTGGCAGCGACGCCTTCTCCCTCGTGGATCAGGCCGAGCAGGATGTGCTCGGTCCCGATGTAGTTGTGGGAGAGCATGCGGGCCTCTTCCTGGGCCAGCACGACCACCCGGCGGGCTCGGTCAGTGAACCGCTCGAACATGTACGCATCTCTCCTAAGAATTCTGGGGCGTCACCAAGATTCAACCCCGCAGACAGCCTACGCGTTCCCGACAACACAACGCGATCCGTGCGCTGAGAGCGAACACGCGTTCCGTACCCCGGACAGCGCCGCCCACACCGGCGGGCACACAAACGCGGCTGCCGCGCCCCGGAGGGCACGGCAGCCGGTCGTTCGGTGCGGCGAGATCCGCCGGTCAGTGAGCCGCTTCGAAAGCGGCCCGGACGTCGGCCGGAATGCGGCCACGGTCGGGCACGGTGTAACCGTTGGCCTTTCCCCACTCCCGCATGACCTTCGGGGTCGACCCGCCGGCGGTGGGAGCCTTCTTGGCGCTGCCGCGTCGGCCGCTCACCTTCTGGGCGTGACCGATGAAGAGCGCGAGAGAATCACGCAGCTTTGCCGCATTGGCGTCGCTGAGATCAATCTCGTAAGAGGTGCCGTCCAGGGCGAAAGACACCGTCTCCGCAGCTTCCGAGCCGTCGATGTCATCCTCGAGGATGATCTGAACCTTCTTAGCCATGTTCCTACCTTCACTGCTCTTCACCCGGAAACGGGCCGAATATAGGCCCCGCGGTTAAGCGAGATGCGCATAGCATTACATATCATCCAGATGAATCAACAGGGTGGCATACCGAAAAACGCTAACGGCCGACATTCCTCTGGAATATCAGTTCCAGACCTTGCATCGTCAGCCACGGAGAATGCACCGAGAAGCATTTACTCTCACCGAGAACGAACTCCGCGAGATAGCCGGTCGCAATCACCGCAACGTCGTCCGCGGGCACACCCAGCTCGGCAATGATCCGGGCGACCAGACCCTCGACCTGCGCCGCGACTCCGAACACCATTCCGGACTGCAGGGCCTCGACCGTGTTCTTGGCGATCACCGAACGCGGCCGGGCGAGCTCGACCTTCCGAAGCTGCGCGCCGCGCCGGCCCAGGGCCTCGAGGGACAGCTCGATGCCCGGCAGGATCGCACCGCCGACGTACTGCCCCGCGGCGTTGACGACGTCGAAGGTCGTCGCCGTGCCGCGGAAGTCGACCGCGATCGCCGGGCCGCCGTGGAGCGCCACGGCCGCGACCGCGTTGGCGATCCGGTCGGTGCCGACCTCGCGCGGGTTGTCCATGAGGATCGGGATGCCGGAGCGTACGCCCGGCTCGACCACCACGCTCTCGACCGAGCCGAGATGGCGGGCGATCATCTCGCGCCACTCGTGCAGGACCGCGGGCACGGTCGCGCACACCACCACGCCGTCCACGCTCGCCACCAGCGCATCGCCGAGAATCCCCCGCAGCAGCGCCCACCATTCGTCGGCGGTGCGGTGCTCGAGCGTGGAGACCTTCCAGTCGGCGGACACGACGCCATCGGCGATCAGCCCGAGAACCGTGTGGCTGTTGCCGATGTTGACAGCGAGCAGGGACATGGCGGGTCGCCTCAGCCCTCGGACAGGTCGAAGCCGATGTCGAAGACCTTCACCGAATGGGTCAGCGCGCCGACGGAGAGATAGTCGACACCGGTCTCGGCGACCTCCCGGGCCCGGTCGAGGGTCAGCCCACCGGACGCCTCGAGCACCGCACGTCCGGCGGTGATCTCGACGGCCTCCTTCATCATCGCGGTCGACATGTTGTCGAGCATGATCCGGCCGCAACCGGCGGCGAGCAGCGCCTCGAGCTCCTCGAGCGTGGTCACCTCGACCTCGATCGGCACGTCCGGGTAGGCGAACTTCACGGCCTCGTAGGCCTGCACCGCGCCGCCGGCGGCGACGATGTGGTTGTCCTTGACAAGCGCCATGTCGCACAGCGACATCCGGTGGTTGGCGCCCCCGCCGCAGCGCACGGCGTACTTCTCCAGGGACCGGAAGCCCGGCAGCGTCTTGCGGGTGTCGAGGACCTGCGCGCCGGTGCCCTCCAGGGCCTCGGTCCAGGCCGCGACGCCGGTGGCGACGCCGGAGAGGTGGGAGGCGTAGTTGAGCGCCGTACGCTCCGCGGTCAGCAGCCCGCGGGTCGGCCCGGCGATCCGCATGATGACGTCGCCGGCCTTCACCTTGGAGCCGTCCTTGACGCGGTCGGTCACCGTGACCGAGTCACCCATGACGTACGCGAAGACGAGCTCGGCCACGCCGAGGCCGGCCACCACGCCGTCCTCCCGGGCGGCGAAGACGCCGATCCCGGTCGAGTCGGGGGCGATCGTGGCCACCGACGTGACGTCCTCGCTGGGCATCTCACCGGGAGCGGCCGAGGGCAGATCCTCGTCGAGGGCGAGCTCGACGGCGTCGTAGACCTCGCCGGCGTCCAGGCCGGCCTTGGTCAGCTCCTCGCGCAGCGACTGCGGGATCTCGTCGAAGGGCACGCGTCGGATGGTCATCAGGCTCCTGCCATGGTTGTGGTGGTGCGGTCGGTCGCTGGGGCCGGGGTGAAGCTGACGACAGTCTCGCCGTCCCGGAGCCGAACGTCGAAGTGGCCGGCGAACCCGGCGTCGTCGCGCTCGGCGAAGTCCTCGCGCCAGTGGGACCCGCGGGTCTCCTCGCGCAGCAGCGCGGACTTCGCCAGGGCGAGGGAGACGGTCAGCAGGTTGGTCGCCTCCCAGGCGGCGGGGTCGATCTCGGTCGCGGCGGTCGTGCCGAGCTCCTCGAGCTCGTCGAACGCCTCGGCGAGACCGGTCGCGTTGCGGAGCACCCCGACCTTGGTCGTCATCGTCTCCTGCAGCTGCTTGAGCGCGGTGCCCGGGACGAGCGGGCGCCCCGTGCCGGCACCCGGCTCGGGATCCTCCAGCTGACGCAGCTCACCGGGCAGCACCTCTGCGATCCGGCGGGAGAACACCAGCCCCTCGAGCAGCGAGTTGGAAGCGAGCCGGTTGGCGCCGTGGACGCCGCTGCAGGCGACCTCGCCGGTGGCGTAGAGCCCGGGTACGTCCGAACGACCCCACAGGTCCGTGCGTACACCGCCGGAGGCGTAGTGGCACGCCGGGGCGACCGGGATCAGGTCGACGGACGGATCCACGCCGTGCGAGAGCAGCGAGGCGAGGATGTTCGGGAAACGGCGCTCCCAGAACGCCCGGGTGGCTGAGGTCTCCTCTGCGGTGATCTCGACAGGCTCGATCACCGGACGGCCCAGATGACGGGCGTCGAGCCACATGTTGGGGTGGCCGGTCTCGAGCATCCGCTTCATGATCGCCTTGGAGACGATGTCGCGCGGCGCCAGGTCCTCGAGCTCGTGGACACCCTCCATGAGCCGGTTGCCGTCCCAGTCCACCAGGAAGGCGCCCTCGCCGCGTACGGCCTCGGAGATCAGCGGCTGCTGGCCACGGGAGTCCTCACCCAGATACATCACCGTGGGGTGGAACTGGACGAACTCCAGGTCGCGCAGCGTCGCACCGGCCCGCAGCGCGATCGCCATCCCGTCGGCCGTGGCGACCGCGGGGTTGGTGGTCTGGGAGAAGACCTGGCCGAGGCCGCCGGAGGCGAGGACGACAGCCCGGGTACGCACGATCCCGACACCGTCCGCATCGCCCTCACCCATCACATGGATGGTCAGGCCGGCGACGCCGCCGTCGGCGGCGGTCAGCAGGTCGACGACCATCGCGTGCTCGAAGACCAGGATCTCCGGAGCGCGCCGGACCGCCTCCATCAGCGCGCGCTGGATCTCGGCGCCGGTCGCGTCGCCGTCGGCGTGCGCGATCCGGTCGCGGCGGTGACCGCCCTCCCGGGTGAGGGACAGGTTGCCCTCGGGGTCCTTGTCGAAGTCGGCGCCCCACTCGATGAGCTCGCGCACGGCCTCGGCGCCCTCACCGACCAGGACACGTACGGCCTCCAGGTCGCACGCCCCGGCGCCTGCCACGAGCGTGTCGACCTCGTGCTGGTCGGGGGTGTCACCTTCGCCGAGCGCGGCCGCGATGCCGCCCTGGGCCCACTGCGTCGAGCCGGCCTGAAGCACGTCCTTGGTGACGACGGCGACCCGCTCGACCTGGTCCTTCAGCCGCAGCGCCGCGGTGAGCCCGGCGATCCCCGAGCCCACCACGATCACGTCCGCCCACTCGGTCCAGCCCGGATCACGGGCGGAGAGCAGCTGCATGTTCATAGCCGCACGCTACTGCGTGAGAACGAGCGGTCCACGCATCTGGTCGGTCCCTGGAACCGGCTCGCTCCGGTCGGAGCCGAGCGCGACGATGTGGTTCGCCTCGTCGACGTGGACGACGTGCGGCTCGAACGCCTTGGCCTCCTCGGTGGTCATCTGCGCGTACGCGATGAGGATGACGAGGTCGCCGGGGTGGACCAGGTGGGCGGCGGCGCCGTTGATCCCCAGGACGCCCGACCCGCGCTCGCCCGCGATCGTGTAGGTCTCCAGGCGGGCACCGTTGGTGATGTCGACGATGGAGACCAGCTCGCCGGGAAGGATGTCCGCGGCGTCGAGGAGATCTGCGTCGACGGTCACCGAGCCGACGTAGTGGAGGTCTGCCTGGGTGACCGTGGCGCGGTGGATCTTGCCGGTCATCATGGTGCGCAGACGAGTCATCGGGATGCTCCGATCGTGAGGCTCATGTTGTCGATGAGTCGGGTCGTGCCGACCCGGGCGGCGATGAGGATCCGGGCTTCGGTGCCCGGCTCCGGTTCGGTGGGCAGCGCCGCCAGCGCGGGGTCGGTGACCACGAGGTAGTCGAGGTCGACGCCCTTCGAGCGACGCAGCTCGGCGCGAGCCGCCTGGAGCGCGGCCTCGACGCCGTGCGCGGCCTCGACCTGCGCGGCGTAGAGCGCCCGCGACAGCGTCGTCGCCTCCTCCCGCTGCTCGGGCGAGAGGTAGCGGTTGCGCGAGGAGAGTGCCAGGCCGTCGGGCTCGCGCTGGGTCGGGGCACCGACGACGTCGACGCCGAGGCACAGATCGGCCGACATCCGGCGGATCAGCGTCAGCTGCTGGTAGTCCTTCTCGCCGAAGACGGCGACATCTGGCTTGACCAGCCCGAACAGCTTCGCGACGACGGTCAGCACGCCGCCGAAGTGGCCCGGCCGGGTCTTGCCCTCGAGCACGTCGGCGAGCGGACCGGGGGCCACCGTGACCTGCGGGTCGCCGCCGGGGTAGACCTCGTCGACCGAGGGCGCGAAGACGACGTCGACGCCCTCGCGCTCGCAGACCTCCAGGTCCGCCTCGAGCGTGCGCGGGTAGCGGTCGAGATCCTCGCCCGCGCCGAACTGCAGCGGGTTGACGAAGATCGACACGACGACCGGACCGTCACCGACCCGCTCGCGGGTGACCCGCATCAGCGACGCGTGGCCCTCGTGGAGCGCGCCCATCGTGGGCACGAACCCGACGGGGGTGCCGTCACGACGGGCGGAGTCGAGGAGCTTCGCGAGCTCCTCACGAGTAGAGGCGAGCTGCGTCGAAGCGGAGCCCGAGACAATGTGCGCGGTCATCACTGGTTCCAGAGGTGGACGGGACGCGGCAACGGCTGCACCGCGGTGCGGTCGGCGGCATCGAGCAGGTTCTTGATCTTGAGCGCCCGGAGCGGCAGCAGCCGCCCGTCGGAGACGGCCCGGTCGAGCGTGGCTCGCGCCATCGAGACGTACGAGGCCAGGGTCTGCGGCGCGTTGGTGCGGATGTCGTCGAGGTGGGCCGCCACCGTGCCGGCGTCACCGCGGACGATCGGGCCGGTCAGCGCCGCGTCGCCGTGGTCCAGGGCGTTGTCGAGGGCGGCGGTCAGCAGCGGACGGAGCGTCCCCGCGGGGTCGGTGGCACCGGCGGCGGCGAGGATCTCCATCGCCTCGGTGACCAGGGTGACCAGGTGGTTCGCGCCGTGCGCGAGCCCGGCGTGGTAGAGCGTCCGCATCTCCTCGGGCACCCACATCGGGTTGCCGCCGAGATCCTGGACCAGCGCCT
Source organism: Nocardioides sp. NBC_00368 (assembly GCF_036090055.1). Classification (NCBI taxonomy): domain Bacteria; kingdom Bacillati; phylum Actinomycetota; class Actinomycetes; order Propionibacteriales; family Nocardioidaceae; genus Nocardioides; species Nocardioides sp. NBC_00368. Next base: position 4,726,434 of record NZ_CP107970.1, on the reverse strand, counting down.
CGGCGAAGGCCCGGTCGGCGGGAGAGGCGGCGGTCAGCCCGAAGACGCAGCCCGAGAGCCGGGCCAGGTCGACAGAGGTGCCGGAGAACGTCATCGCCGGGTGGACGGCCATCACATGGGCGCCGATCGCGGCCGCCGGCTCGAGGATCGCCAGGCCGTGGCGGCCGGAGGTGTGGGCGACGTACATCCCGGGGCGGATCGCGCCGGCGTCGGTCATCGTCTGGACGACGTTGCCGAGCATGTCGTCGGGCACGGTGAGCAGAAGGAGGTCGGACGCACGGGCGACGGCGGTCGGCTTCTCGACCGGGACGCCCGGGAGAAGCGAGGCGATGCGTGCGCGAGAGGCGTCGGACTCTCCGGCGACCGCCGCGATCTCATGACCGGCGGACCGAAGCGCTGCAGCAAGGACGGCTCCGACGCGACCCGCGCCGACGACGCCCACCCTGAGTGGGTTCATGGTTGTAGACCTTTCGTTCCAGTCCCTCCGACCACTCCCCCTTGTGAGCGGAGCCGGGTTGGGTACCAGACGTTGTGCCTGCCTGCTCAGCCACCGTGACCGAGCCGTACTGCTGACGGCTTCGCTTGAGCTCAGCCGAAACAAAGGTACGCCGCCCGACACTCTTCTGAAACATCAAGATGCCGTGACTGCGATCACACCAGGCGCCAGGCTGCCGCGGATCACACGCTGAACCAACGGCTGGGTATCACCTCTCCCCCAGCATTGGAGTCAATCGCGCGCGACGTGGAAGAATCCACCCCTCCTTGTCATCTATCAAAGGGTCAGAGTTCAGTGCTTCGTAACGTTGCCGTGCTGCTTGCCGGCGGTGTGGGCTCCCGCGTGGGTCTCGACATCCCGAAGCAGCTCATCAAGATCGCCGGGATGCCCATCATGGAGCACACCCTCGGCGTGCTCGACCGCCACCCGGAGATCGACGAGATCATCATCCTGATGGCTCCCGGCCACCTCGACGCGGTGCACGCGATGACCCGCGACGGCCGCTACCCGAAGGTCTCCAAGATCCTCGAGGGCGCCGAGACCCGCAACGAGACGACCAAGCGCGCCCTGGCCGCCCTTCCCGAGGGCGAGGACTGCAACGTACTCCTCCACGACGCCGTGCGTCCGCTGCTCAGCGAGGAGGTGATCACCGACTGCTTCAAGGCGCTGCTGACCTACCAGGCCGTCGATGTCGCCATCCCCTCCGCGGACACGATCATCGAGCTCAACGACGACAACACCATCGCGCAGATCCCGGACCGCTCGCGGCTGCGCCGCGGCCAGACGCCGCAGGCCTTCCTCGCCTCGACCCTGAAGCGTGCCTACGAGATCGCCGACCAGGACCCGGAGTTCAAGGCGACCGACGACTGCAGCGTGGTGCTGAAGTACCTCCCCGACACCAAGATCTGGGTGGTCGACGGCCACGAGCAGAACATGAAGGTCACCGAGCCGATCGACGTCTACATCGCCGACAAGCTCTTCCAGCTCACCGCCCAGCAGCAGTTCCCGCAGAGGTCCGAGGCCGACTACCGGTCCGCGCTCGAGGGCAAGAACATGGTTGTCTTCGGCGGCAGCTACGGCATCGGCGCCGACATCGCCGAGCTGGCCGAGTCCTACGGCGCCAACGTCGCCTCCTACAGCCGCTCGGCCACCAGCACCGACGTCGCCAAGCGGGCCGACATCGTCGCCGCGGCGGCCGATGCCGGCAAGCGCTTCGGCTCGATCGACTTCGTGGTCAACACCGCGGGCGTGCTGCCCCGTGGTGAGCTCGCCACCGTCTCGGAGGAGACGATCTACAGCGCGACCGAGATCAACTACATCGCGCCGGTGCTGATCGCCCAGGAGTTCTTCCCCTACCTCGCCCGGGCGAAGGGCTCGCTGCTCTTCTTCACCTCGAGCTCCTACACCCGCGGCCGCCGCGGCTACGCGCTCTACTCCTCGGCCAAGGCGGCCACGGTCAACCTGACCCAGGCGCTCGCCGACGAGTGGGCCGACCAGGGCGTACGCGTCAACGCGATCAACCCCGAGCGCACCGCCACCCCGATGCGCACCAAGGCGTTCGGCCAGGAGCCGTCCCACACCCTCCTGGAGTCGAAGGCCGTGGCCCGGGCGTCGCTGGACACCCTGATCGCGTCGAGCACCGGCCACGTCATCGACCTGCGCCGCATCGACCCGATCCAGGAGGCCCTGGACGCCGCGGCGGGGAACTGACCCGATGACGAGCGCCCCGACCGTCCCGGCCGACACCGCCCCCGCCGACACCCCCGCACCCAAGCCCAAGAAGCCCGTACGCCGCCCCCGGCTCGGCGCGCTCGACGCGCTCCGGTTCATCGCGGCAGCGGTCGTCGTGGGCTATCACCTCACCGGCATCGCGACGCCTTACTGGGGTCTCGACCCGCACGAGGTGTTCCCGACCCTCAACCACGTCACCCGCTACGGCTACCTCGGCGTGGAGCTGTTCTTCATCATCAGCGGCTTCGTGATCCTGATGACCGCCTGGGGACGTGACCTGCCCGGTTTCGTCTCCTCCCGGGTCGCCCGGCTGTTCCCGGCCTACTGGGTCGCGGTGGTCATCACCCTGATCCTCCAGGCCTACTGGAAGGGCGGCCGCGACCAGGGATTCGTCGGCGGCCTGATCAACATGACGATGACCCAGGACGCCTGGGACGTACTCAGTGCCCAGGGCGCGTTCTGGACCCTCTGGATCGAGCTCAAGTTCTACCTGCTGATCGGGGTCTTCCTGCTCGTCGGGATCACCAAGCAGCGAGTCATCGCGGTCGCGTTCCTGTGGCCGCTGCTGGCTCAGATCGCCCGGGCGACCGACTCCGGCGTGCTCAACTCGCTCCTGTTCGCCGAGTACGCCCCCTTCTTCGCGATGGGCATGGCGCTGTTCCTGATCTACCGGTTCGGCAACTCGTTCGTCGCCTGGCTGGCGGTGATCTACAACGTGATCCTGGGCATCCGCCAGGCGACGGAGTACGCCGACCGGGCCACCGAGCTCGTCGGCGCCACCGTCTCGCCGCTGGTCACCGGGTTGGCGATCGTCGCGTTCGCAGCGCTCGTCTGGCTCGTCTCCGCCGGCCCGCTGGGCCGGGTGGAGGCGCGCTTCCTGACCACGCTCGGCGCGCTGACCTACCCGCTCTACCTGATCCACGCGCAGTTCGCGTTCTGGGTGATCGACACGTTCCACGGCCGCTATGACGAGTACGTCGTGCTGGCCGCCGCCGTCGCGACCGCCCTCGTGCTGGCCATCGCGCTCCACTACCTCGTCGAGCGGCGCCTCCACGATCCGGTGCGCGACGCCGTCTTGCGCGGTTTGCGAGAGACTCCGACGCCGGGGCGCTAATGTCGCTCCATGCGGCTCCTGGTCAGGCCGGATCGCAGCAGCACGGCTCGACCCCGGCACATCAATCCATCCCGAGTGCGGCTCCGTCAGGAGATGGCACGCTTCGCCAAAGGCACCAAACGGGGCATGCGAGTCCTCGACGCGGGCGCCGGACGCTCGCCCTACCGCAAGCTGTTCAAGCATGCCCACTACGAGGCCGCTGACTTCGCTCAGCTGGACTCGTCGTACGCACCTCTGGACTACGTCTGCGACATCACCGACATCCCGGTCGATGACGGCCGCTTCGACCGGGTGATCTGCAACCAGGTCCTCGAGCACGTGCCCGAGCCGGAGAAGGCCATCGCGGAGCTGCACCGCGTGCTGAAGCCGGGCGGGCGCATCTTCCTCTCGGCGCCACTCTTCTTCGCCGAGCACCAGAAACCCTACGACTTCTTTCGCTACACCCAGTTCTCGCTGCGGAAGATGTTCGAGGAGGCCGGGTTCGAGATCGCCCGGATGAACTGGCTCGAGGGCTACTTCGGGACGGTCGCCTACAGCTACCAGATGATGGCGAAGAACCTCCCCGCCGGCGTCGACGAGCTCCGCGGCCGGGGTCTGCGCTGGAAGCTCGCCTACATCGCCCCGATCGTGCTCCTCAACCGCAAGCTCGCAGTCCGGCTCAGCCGCATCTACGCACGGTTGGAGATCTCCGGCCGCCGCTACGAGCGTGGCATGCCGAAGAACTACGTCGTGGTCGCCCGCAAGCCCGAGACGGCTACGCCGGGCACGCCGAAGCCACCGGCCGTCGAGGCGAAGGCCGCCGCGACCACCGCCGAGCTCGAGGCCGAGGTCGCCAGGCTGAGGGCGGAGACCATCCGCACCCGGGAGTCCGTACGCGACCCGCTGGCCGACCTCGCGCTCCCCGCCGAGGTCCGCACCGTCCTCGACGGCGTCCGCGCCGAGCACCTCACCTACCTCAAGCCCGAGAACCTCGAGGTGCTGGCCCGCCAGGTCCTGGACGCGGACCTCCACGACCGGCCCGGCCTGATCATCGAGACCGGGGCGGCGCTCGGCGGCTCCGCGATCACGATGGCGGCGGCGAAGGACCCGAAGCGGCCGATGCGGGTCTACGACGTCTTCGGGATGATCCCGGAGCCCTCCGAGCGCGACGGCGAGGACGTGCACAAGCGCTACCGCAAGATCGTCAGCGGCACCTCGAAGGGGATCGGCGGGGAGACCTACTACGGCTATCGCGACAACCTCTACGACGAGGTGAGCGACTCGTTCGTCCGGCACGGGATCGACCTGGCCGAGCACAACGTCGAGCTCGTGCAGGGCCTGTTCCAGGACACCCTGAAGATCGACGAGCCGGTGGCCTTCGCCCACCTCGACGGCGACTGGTACGAGTCGACGATGACCTGCCTGGAGCGGATCGTCCCCCACCTGGTCGTGGGCGGACGGATCGTGCTCGACGACTACTTCCACTACAGCGGATGCCGGGACGCGGTCGACGAGTACTTCCAGGACCGGCCCGGGTTCAGGCTGGAGCGACGTACGAAGCTGCACGTCGTCCGCACCATGTAGGAATACCCGGTTAACCGGGTATTCCTACAGGCGGATATCGCGGGCTCAGCGCCGCTGCAGGTGCAGCACGTCGTTCGGCCCGAACGACACCTCGAAGTTCGGGCGTACGTCACGGGGCCGGCCGAGCTTGGTCTGCCAGCTCCAGTTGTGGACGGTGAACCGGAGCCGCAGGTCCAGGTTGCGCGAGTCCTCGGAGAACTGCTCGAAGACCTCCGCGAGGTCGAACCTGGAGGCGAGCCGGAAGGCGCCCCGACCCTCGGGTGAGACCTCGAGCGGCAGCGAGGCGACCTCGCCGGTCTCGTTGCAGACGGCGTCGAGGGTGACGATCCGGTCCGCCATCACGCCCTTCGGCCACTCGCCCATCACGTGGAGCGTGGCGTCGAAGCGGAGCGTACGGGAGTCACGGAAGGCGGCCGAGCTCGCCTGGGTGCGGCCCAGACGGCTGGCCGGGCCGGGCAGGCGGTTGGCGACGCCCTCGGGCATCGGCCGCGCCCAGCCGAGGGCGTGGACGTCGAGCCGGGCACGGGCCTTCTCGATCCGGCCGGGACGCTGCTCGACCGCACCCTCGAAGGCGACCCGCCAGTCCTCGAGGAAGGCGCGCCAGGTGTGCTTGCTCGCCTTCTCCAGCGCCTTGCGGGACATCTCGGCCACCATCTCGGGGGCGTCGATCATCCGGATGCAGCGGTCGGCGACGGCGTCGATGTCCTCCGCCTCGACGATGAAGCCGTCGACACCGTCGCTGATCTGCTCGCGCGGACCGTAGTTGATGTCGTAGCTGACCACCGGGCAGCCGAAGGAGAGCGACTCCAGGGTCGCCAGCGGATAGCCCTCGTTGACGCTGGTCATGATGAAGCCGGTGGCGTGCAGCAGCGCCTCCTTGGCCCGCGGGTCGTGACCCATGAGCTGGACGTTCTTGCCGACGTCGAGGGTCTCGATCAGGTCCGCCAGCGGCTTGTAGAGCTTGCCGTCGCCGTAGATCTGGAACTTGGCCTCGGGCCGCTTCTCGATCACCTTCGCGAAGGCCTTGATGGCGTGCTCGAGACGCTTCTGCGGCTCGAGCCGGGCGACCGTGACGAACGTCGCCGGCTCCCGCTCGGGCATCGTCTCGGGCAGCTCCGGCAGCTCGACCGGGTTGGGCACGACGAACCGGTGCGAGGTCGAGCCGTAGCGCATCGCGATGTGCTCGGACTGACGATGGGTCAGGTTGACCAGTGCGTCGTACTCGTGGATGTTGTCCAGCAACGGGGCGTACTTCCCCGAGAGCTGGGAGTTCCAGCGCCGCTCCCTCACCACGTGGTTGTTGTGCATGAGGTGGAGGAAGTAGAAGCGGTCGTCCTGGCGCGGCATGACGTCACGGAGCGCGAACCGGGAGTCGGTCACCATGAAGACGCGCTCGGCGTCACCGGCGAGGATCTCGAGCCAGTGCCACAGCCAGCCGCCGACGGCCTCCCAGGACCGGATCGGACGCCCCTCGGCGTCGGTGAGGATGTAGGGCACCCGGGACGCGGCCGGGGCACCCGGGCCCGGCGCCCGCAGGTAGATCGACCCGTCGGCGCGACGGTAGTCGCGCGCCAGGTCCTTCCCCGACTGGGAGTGGGCGGTGTAGTAGACGGTGCCGTCCGGATGCAGCACGTCCGACGTGGTCGTGCCGGGCACCTCGGCCAGTCGCCCGCCGAGCGCGGCGACGGACTCGTCCGGCGCGTCCGTGGGGGTGTGCTGGCGGTACCACTCGTAGAGGTTGAGCAGCTCCATACCCTCGATCAGCTGGCCCGACTCGCGCAGCACCTCGCGCACCTCGTCGTAGACGGGCTTCGACTCGGTGGTCAGCAGCGTGGTCGGGATCCCGGTGTACTGGGTGATCAGGCGGTTGCGCATGATCATCGCCCGGGTCTGTCCACCGAACTTGGTCGCGATCTCGTTGCACATCGTGAGGTAGCGGCCCTCAGGGAGCGCGACCTGCTCGCGGGGGTTGGGGATCGGCATGCGCAGAGGTTAGTCGGCGTCTTTGGGGATTGCCGATTCTTCGGGCAGGATATCCCGTCTGGATCATAGGGGGGAACGCGTGAACGGACCGCTAACAACGCGGCTCCGCCCAACGACAATGCGTCGAACCATCAATGAAGGAGTCCCATGGCCAGCCCAGCTCGACGACTCGCTCGCCAGCTGCTCCCCGAGCGCCTGCGTCAGAGCCTGACCGCCCGGGTCCCGTCCATCTCGGAGGGCACTCCGCAGGAGTCGAAGCCGGCTCCGATCTCCATCGAGGTCGAGCCGCTCGTCGTCACCGCTGACCTCGACGGTGCGGTCGCCGCCGCCGGTGGCGGATTCTACGAGCGCGCCTGGGCCCTCTTCCAGGGCATCCCGGTGGAGAAGTGGGCCGCCACGGCCGCCGACGAGTACGTCATGTCCGGGCTCCACGTCGACCCCGACGCCACCCGCGCGACCCTGCGCGACCTGGCCGAGTCCGGCGCTGCGTACGTTCCGGGGCGGGCCTGGCTGGCGATGACCAGCCGCGTCTTCGGCTTCGGCGACCAGGAGCTGGCCCGCAGCCTCTACGCCCGGCTCGACGAGGCCGTCGGCGACGGCACCAAGGGCGACACCAAGTGGGTCGTGGAGAGCCGCGACTGGCTGCGCTCGTGGGTGGCGGCCGACAACGACGAGCCCGACGGTCCTGCAGTTCCGGAGGGCACCGTCTCCTACGCCGTCGTCGACTACGGCCACCCCGGCCGCTCCCGCGCCTCGGCAAACATCGGCGACCACGTCCAGACCCTCGCATCCCTCGGTCACGTGGTGCGCCACAAGGACCTCGAGTTCACCGGCGAGTCCGAGCTCGACGACCTCGCCGAGCGGCTGCGCGAGCGGGTCCGCCCCGAGCGCGTCCGCGAGGGCCTCTCGGCCAAGGTCCAGCTGATGACCCTGCAGCGTGACGCGTCGATGTACCAGCCGGTCCCGAAGGACACCTGGATGCTCGGCTTCGGGTGGTACATGCACCCCATCTTCGAGATGCGCTACGGGATGCCGTTCCACAAGAACCTGCGCCCGATCTTCGTCTCGTTCCACTGCAGCACCCGGGCCATGATGACCGACGAGACGATCGAGTACCTGAAGAAGTACGCCCCGATCGGCTGCCGCGACTGGACGACCGTCGACATCCTGCTCTCCGTCGGCGTGCCCGCCTTCTTCTCCGGCTGCCTCACCACCACGGTCTCGACCGTCTTCCCCGACGCGGACGAGCTGCCCGGCCCGGACGCGCCGGTCGGCTACGTCGACGTCTTCGACGGCTCCATCCCCGAGGGCGCTCCGACCTACGCCCAGGGCGGCCTCGACGAGGTACGGTTCCGGCCGTTCGTGCGCAACATCGACGACGCGATCACGATGCTCGAGGGCTACCGCCGCGACCACCAGAAGCTGGTCACCAGCCGGCTCCACTGCTACCTGCCCGGTCGCAGCATCGGGATCGACATCGACTTCCGCCCGAAGAACCTCTCCGACCCGCGCTTCGCCGGCCTCAACCCGCTCACCCCGGACGAGTTCGACGGAATCCGGGAGAGCATGAACGACCGGCTCGAGAAGATCCTCACCAAGATCTTCTCCGGCGCCGGCGTCGAGGAGGTCTACGAGCAGTGGCGCGAGATGAACGCCGCCGAGGTCGAGGTCGCGCGTCAGCGCCGGGCCGGTGCCCGCAAGGTCGGTGAGCTGGTCAGCTCGATCGCCGAGGACGTACGCAGCAACCCGGTCAACACCCCGGAGCAGGTGCCGGCCGACGCGATCCACGTCGCCGTCTCCGCACGCCCGAAGCAGCGGCCGAAGCTGCGCCGGCTGATCAAGTCCATCGCGGCCCACTCCTCGCGTCCGGTCCACCTGTGGGTCCAGACCGGCGGCACCGACCTGCGGCTCGACGAGCTCACCCGGCCGGGGATCACCCTCAGCGCGCTGGACGTGTCCGGCTTCGACGGGATCAAGCAGCCTGACGGCAGCCTGCTCCCGATCGGCCAGCTCGAGCGGCTCGTGGTCGCCGACCTGCTCCCCGACGTCGACAAGCTCGTGATCCTTCCGGTCTCCGCCGTGCTGACCGAGGACATCGCCGGCCTGGCCGACACCGACCTCGAGGGCAACCTGCTGGCTGCCACCGACGTCGTCGGCACCCGGGGGGTCAGCGGCTTCCAGCAGATCCACGCCGCGGCCAACAAGCAGGCCGAGCGCACCACCGAGGCGGCCGAGCTGCGTCGTGACGGCCACCAGCGGCACGCCTTCGACTTCGACGCCTTCGACATCGAGGTGCTCGTGCTCGACGCCGCGCAGTGGCGCGACAAGGGGCTGCTCGCCTCGCTGGCGCCCTACGTCGAGACCTACGGGATGACCTACCGCAACGTGGTCCTGCTCGAGGTCGGCCCGCACCGCGCGGTGCTCCCGGAGCGCTGGAACGCGATCCCCGGCAAGACCTCGGTGGCCGAGCCGGCTCTGGCCAGGCTGCCGTGATCCTGGGCTGATCCCGAACAGACAGCGATGGCGCGGTCCCCGCAAGGGGTCCGCGCCATCGCTGTCTGTGTGGGAGAAAGCCCTCAGGGCTTGTCGAAGAACCTCTCGACGACCCGCTCGGTCGCCTTGCCGTCCTGGGTGTACTGGTACTTGGCGTTGAACGCCGCGATCCGGTCGCGGTGCTCGGCCTCGAGCCGGTCCAGGTCGGACAGGGCCGCGACCACCTCCTCGGCGGTGTCGAGCATCGGCCCCGGGGCGGTGTCGGCGTAGTCGTAGAGGAACCCGCGGATGCCGCCGGTGTAGTCGGACAGGTCGGGCACCAGGAACACCATCGGCCGCCCGGTGAGGGCGAAGTCGAAGCGCAGGCTGGAGTAGTCGAGCACCGCCGCGTCGGAGGCCAGGATCAGGTCGTTGATCTCCGGGTAGTCGGTGACGTCGATGATCCGGGCGGTGCGCTCGCTGCGCTCGCTGCCCTTCGAGTTGAACCGGTGGCCGCGCAGCAGGATGACGTACTCGTCGCCCAGCGCCTCGCTGGCCGCGACCACGTCGAGGTGCTCGACCATCTTCGCCGAGCGGTAGTTGAGCGCCAGGTGGTCCCGCCAGGTCGGGGCGTAGAGGATCACCTTCTGGTGGGAGCCGATGCCGATCAGGTTGCGGGTACGCTCCCGGTCCTCCTTCGCCGAGGGGCCGACCAGCGCGTCGTCGCGCGGATAGCCCTCGCTGTGGATCGGGCCGTCGTAGGCGTACTCCTCGCGGTAGTAACGGTCCATCTCCGGAGTCGGCGTCAGGATCAGGTCCCATCCGGCGGTGGTCCGGTCGAGCTCGGCCTCGCAGCGCAGCGGCGAGAACATCTTGGCGCGCCACATGCGCAGGCCCATCGACTTGGCGGGGTAGCCGTGGAAGGTCTGCAGGAACCGCTGGCCCTCCCGCTTGCGCCACCAGCGGTCGAAGTCGATGTTCTGCACGAGGTATTTCGCGGTGCCGATGACGCGATACCACTCCGGGCTCTGCAGCACGACCGGGACGCCGCCCTCGGGAACCCGGGAGGCGTGGTCGGCGATGCCCCAGTAGAGGGTGAGGTCGGGGCGGGTGCGACGCAGGTGCTCGTGGATCGCGAGCTGGGAGTCGGTGGCGGTCGAGCCGGCGTAGGTCGAGAGGTAGACCGCAGACTCGTCGAGCGGCTCCTCGGCCGCCAGGACGCGCTCGCGGGCGAGGTTGTGGGCGTAGCTGCCGGCGTGGTCGACGGGGATCGGTGGCTGCAGGGTGATCCCCGGACCGTTGCCGTTGACCGGGCGCAGCCGGACCTCGTCGCTGACCTGGAAGTCGGCCTGGTGCTCGAGGAACGCGGTGGTGTGGCGTACGTTGCCCGTGCGGTTGGCGCCACAGGTGAGCTGGAACTGGTAGACGCCGCTGGGCAGGACGGACTCGCCCAGGCCCCACTCGTCCCAGCGCAGCGAGAAGACGACCTCGAACTCGGCGGATCCGGTGTCGATCTTGACGGTCTCGCGGTGTCGCGAGCCGGCGAGGGTGAGCCGGGCGTGCTTCGGGATCGAGCCGAGCCAGTGGCCGCGCACGGTGATGCGGCCTTCGCCGAGCTCGACGCGGTCGAGCGCGACGGTGTCGGCGACCTCGATGATCGAGGCGAAGCCTCGGCCGTCGCGCGAGGCCAGCACGCTGCCACCGCGCTCGCCGGTCCACGGCTCGCCCACCGGGTCGGTCCAGACGATCCGGCCCGTGCGGCCGTCATGGAGCGTCTCCAGCCGCCAGGCGGCGGGCGCACCGGGCTCGACGGCTCCGTGGGCAGGCAGGGTGAGCGTGACCTTGCCGTCCTTGACCGGCGCCTCGATGCGTACGCCGCCACCGATCGCCCGCACGGTCTGCGGGAGCTCGCCGGCCAGGGCCAGGGCCACGGTGCGGCCGTCGACCTCCACCTTCCCCAGGGAGGTCGGCTCCGTCGGGACGGCGCGGAAGCTGAGCTCGTCGAGGAACCGATCGCAGGCCACGGACAGGCCGGAGGAGGTGTGGGTCCGCGGCCGGTAGCGGGTCGCCAGGTTGCCCGCGGGGCCGCGGGTGTCGATCTGCACCTCGCTGGTGGTGCGGACGACGCCGTCGACGTCGACGGTGACCTCGAGATGCCAGCGTCCGGCGGTGAGCAGGCTGAGGTCGATCTCGGTCCGGCACCCGCCGGGGCGGTAGTCCTGGTATTTGTGGCCGACGGTCATGTTGGCCTGCGCGTCGTAGCGCGGGGTCACCGTCAGGTCGATGGGGTCGGGGAGCACCGTGTCGGGGTCGCTCGCGAAGCCGTCCTCGTCGTCCATGTCGACCAGGTCCGGCACCAGGCGTGCGGTGACGACCGGGGTCGCCTCGGCGAGGTCGACCAGCTCGATCCGAGCCACCAGATCGACCTCGACCCGGTCGGAGTCGAGGGGACGTACGTCGCGCACCAGCACCCGCGCAGGCGTCTCGTGCACGTTGAGCGTGGTCACGGCCTCGGGCAGGTCGGTGTCGGGGAAGATCCCGTGGACCTGGCCGCCGGCGACCCGGGTGCGCAGGTTGCCGCGCTCGAACCAGCGCGACGCGACGAACGCGGTCAGCTCCTCGCGCTGGTCGGCGAGGAGGTAGGTCAGCCGGGCGCGCACCTCGACCGGCAGCTTGAGCCACACGTCCGGGGAGACGTCGTGCTCGATCTCGACGACGAGGTCGCGCAGGCTGGTCCACTGCTCGGCGCTCATCCGCTCGACGTCACCGAGAATGGTGTTGGCGCGGCTGGCGAGCTCGCCGAGCGCCCAGTGGTCGCGCAGGTCGGAGGCCAGCTCGCCGATCGCGACCCAGGTCGACCGGGTCTGCTCGATCCACTCCGCCATGCCGAGGGTCTGGTCGTGGAGCTGCTCGACCGGGGTGCCGTCGGCGCGGTCCATGTCCACGCACACCGGCGCGGTGACCACGTCGAAGCGGTTGGCCTTCAGGTAGCCGTCGAATCCGACCGCGGCGGCGCCACCACGACCGCCGAAGCTGAAGCCCTGCTGGCGCCAGAACGAGGTGCGGAAGAGGCGGTTGCTCACCCCGACGTCGCTCAGCGCCACCGGGAACTCCTCCAGGGTGAGGCCGGAGCGGTTCTGCGCGTGCACGAGGTCGTAGGTCGGCACCACCGGCGGGGAGAGCCGCTGGCGGCTCTCGATGCGGCCGACCGCGAGGTCGGAGCCGCTCCGCTCCAGGGAGGTGACCAGCGTACGCATGGCGTTGGGGGTGAGGAGGTCGGCGGCGAGCAGGAAGCAGACGTACTCGCCCCGCGCGGCGCGACCGCCGTGGTCGCGGGCCTCGGCCTGCGTCGCCGAGCTCTCCAGCAGCCGCAGCCGGTAGTCGTCGGGGATATCCGCGAGGATCTGGTCGCTCACCACGCTGGCCTGGCCATAGGGAGCGATGAGGATGTCCAGCGTCGTGTGGGTCTGCTCGCGCACCGAGAGGAGCGACTCGGCCAGATACTGCTTGTCCTGGTCGGTGACCGTCACCACGACCGAGACGAGCGGGCCGCGCTCGTGGCCGAGAACGCGATGCCCGGCGTCACGAGCCAGTCGACGGATACCTTGTGGCATCCTTCGTTCGGCGCGACGCAGGACGTCGACGATTCCCTGACCCATGCACATTCCCTCTCGGTTCGGGGGTGCCCCGAATGACGTCCCCGCGAATCTGATCGAACCCAGAGGTTACAGGCGGACGAACGTTCTCCCGCACTCCGGCCGATACCCCACGGGGAACCACGACCGGTCGGACGACCCGCCGGTAACACCGCCCCCGACCACCCTCATCGCCCGAATCCGGGCTCTTCACCCTCGAGCCGGCCGACCGACACCACGATGCCACCCGGCATCCGAAGGGTGCTCAAGCGCATCCCTGACGGCGGCCCGCCGCCCGTGCGGAGCTCGTCGGTCATCAGGTCCACCAGGTCCACGACGCCGCGGCCGGTGAGCTTGGCGACGCACTCCGCCCGGGTCCATCGCTCCCAGAACCCATCGACGCCGAACCGCCTCGCGAGGGCCGCCGGGACCGTACGCTCCACCTCGCCGTCGACCGCCACCGGGACGTCGTAGGAGCCCGTCCAGGCGATCACCCGGCCGTCGTGGAGGTGGCTGCGAGCGCGATATCCCGCGAGCTCGGCATCGCTGCCGACGCTGAGGAGGCCACGCAGCATCAGATCGAGCCGCCGCCGTCGATGACGATCGACTGGCCGTTGATGTTGGTCTGCTCGAGCAGCAGCATCCGCACGGTCGGCACGACGTCCTCGGGCGTGGTCATCGCACCCGAGGGCGTACGCCGCGCGATCGACTCGAGCTGGTTCGCCCCGAGGACCGCCGACATCTCCGAGGCGAAGAACCCGGGAGCGACCGCGTTGGCCAGCACCCGGCCGCCGAGCTCACGGGCCAGCGAGCGGGTCGCCGCGTCGAGGCCTCCCTTGGTGGCCGAGTAGGCCACCAGGCCCTGGTAGCCGCGCTGGCCGCAGATCGAGGTCACGTTGACCACCCGGCCCTTGAGGCCCTTGCCGATCAGGCGGCGCAGCACGAACCGGGTCAGCACCAGGGGCGCGGTCAGGTTGGTCTCGATGATCTGGGCGATGCGGTCCGAGGAGGTGTGCACGTGCAGCGAGTCCTGGCCGATCGCCGCGTTGTTGACCAGCCCGTCGATGACGCCGAGCCTCGTCTCGACCTCCTTGACGAACGCCTGGGCCGCCTTCTCGTCGGTCACGTCGACCGAGCCGAAGTGGGTGGCCTCGGGATATTTCTCGGCCAGCTGGTCGAGCTCGGGGGTCACCGTGCGCGCGAAGGCCGCGACCTTCACGCCGCGCTCGAGCAGGTCGGCGACGATGGCGAGACCGAGGCCTCGCGAGGCACCTGAGACCAGCACGACGGAGGCAGGCGGGAACAGAGTGGAATCAGACATCGCTCTTCAGCGTCTCCTTGGCCGGGATCTCGGCGAGCATCTTGATGCGCCGCGGCACGGCGTACTCGGGCAGCCGCTCGGCCGCCCAGCGGGTCAGGTCGTCGGCGTTGACGTCGGAGTCCTGGTCGGCGACCACGTCGGCGACGACCATGGTGCCGACCAGCGGCGCCTTCCGGCCACGTACGGAGGCCCAGGCGACATCGGGGTGGGACTGCAGCAGGTCGCGTACGGCACCGGCGGACACCTTCGAGCCGCCGACGTTGAGCTCGTCGCGGTCCAGGCGACCGGTCACCAGGACCCGGCCGTCCTCGATGCGGGCGGCGTCGCCGGTGCGTACGGCGCCGGCCAGCTCGGTGCCCGAGGCTTCGACGCCGTGGTGCGGCGAGGTGATCACCAGCTCACCGTCGACGACCGACAGCCGGGGCCGGCCGGGGACGTCCCGGTCGAGCCACTCCTCCGGGAACCCGGCTCGGCCGTCGTGGACGACGATCGAGGCGCCGACCTCGGACGAGGCATAGATCCAGGAGACCCGTGCGTCCGGGAAGACCTCGGCGAGCTGCGACAGCACCGCCTGGTCGACCGGCTCGCCACCGAGCGTGACCTGCTCGAGCGGAAGCCTGCTCAGCTCGGCGCCGTGGCGCATCAGCGTGCGCCGCCAGAACGTCGGGGTCCCGGACACCGCGGTGACGCCGTGCTCGAGCGCGGGCACCACCCAGTCGTCCAGAGCGGCCGGGTCGGCCGGGTCGACCAGCACCAGGTCCTGGGCGGGCACGCCCAGGCCCAGGGTGATCACCTGCCACCAGGCGTAGGTGCCGGGCGAGTAGGGGCACAGCCAGGTGCGCGGAGCCAGCTCGCCGGTCACCGTCGAGAGCGACGCCAGGGTGTGGCCGACCCGCTTGGGCCGGCCGGTGGACCCGGAGGTGAGCAGCCAGACCCGGCCGTCCTCGGCCGCGCGGTGACTCGTCGCCACCTGGACGTCGTCCCCGGCGACCAGGTCGAACCCCGCCCCACGCAGCTCATCGGCCAGCGCCTCGTCGACCCGTCCGGCGGCCACGACGAGCAGCTCACCGCCGTCCTCCAGCGCAGCGACCGCGGGCAGCGCGTCGACGCTGTGCGCCACCACGTGGGCCGTCGGCGCCGGTCGCGGGGCAGCCTGCCGGACGAGCTCACCCCAGGTCGTACGCATCCCCGTCCGGGCGTCGACGACGAGGTTGTCGGCGATCACTGCTCCTGGATCTCCACGAGCAGGTCGAGCACGTCTGCGATGGTCTCGATCGAGCGGAGTCCGGCCGCCTCGAAGTTGAGCTCGTCGCCGATCTCGTCCTCGACCCGGAGCGCGAGCTCGGAGAAGTCGAGGGAGCGGAAGCCGATGTCGGCCAGCTTCGCGGTGTCGTCGGCGGGCAGGGTCTTTCCCTGCACGGCCAGCACCTCGCCCATGAGCTTGCGGACCGCCGGTCGGTCAAGAGTCTCCATGGCCTCGGACCATATAACGTCAGGGCGCATCCCCCGACGTCTGAGGAGACCGATGTTGAGACGGGCGACCGACACCGACCTGCCGAACATGCTGGCGTGGCGCAACCAGGAGGCGAACCGGTCGGTGAGCATCAACCAGCATGTGATCACCGCCGAGGAGCACGCCGCCTGGTGGTCGCGGGTCACCCAGGACCCGACCCGGCGGGTGCTGATGTTCGAGTACGCCTCCCGCCCGCTCGGGGTGGTGACCTTCTTCGACCACGATCCCGTCGCCCGGTCGGCCTCCTGGGGCTTCTACCTCGACCACGACGGCACCACCGCCGACGGCACCGCGCTGCTGGCGTGGACCAAGGTGATGCGGGAGGCCGTGGCGTACGCCTTCGCCCCGGAGCCCGACGGCCTCGACATCGACCTCCTCGAGGGCGAGGTGCTCCCCCACAACGAGTCCGTCCGCGCCATGAACCGCCGGCTCGGGTTCACCGAGGGCGAGCCCTACGATCAGACCGTCGACGGCGGCGTGGTGACCGCCATCCCGGTCCGCCTGCACCGCGACGACCGACCGACCCGACGTTCCGGCAAGGAGCAGTGATGACCCACCACGAGATCGCCGTGGGAGACCGCCTGATCGGTCCCGGGCACGAGCCGTTCGTGATCGCGGAGATGTCCGGCAACCACGGTGGCGACCTGGAGCGGGCGCTCGACATCGTCCGCGCCGCGGGCGAGGCAGGCGCGCACGCGCTCAAGATCCAGACCTACACCGCCGACACCATCACCCTGGACGTCGACACCCCCGCGTTCCGGCTCTCGGCCGACCATCCGCTCTGGCCCAACCGCCGCCTCCACGAGCTCTACGAGGAGGCGCACACCCCGTGGGCGTGGCACGAGCCGATCTTCGCGCTGGCCGCCGAGCTCGGCATGGTCCCCTTCTCCGCCGCCTTCGACCCGACCGCGGTCGACTTCCTGGTCGGCCTCGGCGTCCCGATGCTGAAGTCGGCCTCCTCCGAGATCACCGACCTGCCGCTGGTCCGGTCGATCGCCGAGACCGGGCTGCCGATGATCATCTCCACCGGCACCGCGACGCTCGCCGAGATCGACGCGGCGGTGCGTACGGCACGGGCGACCGGCAACGACGACCTCGTCGTGCTGGCCTGCACGGCGTCCTACCCGGCTCCTCCGGAGGCGTCCAACCTCCGCGGGATCCCGGTGCTGCGCGACGGGCTCGACGTCGCCGTCGGCCTCTCCGACCACACGCTCGGTATCGGCGCCTCGGTCGCGGCCGTCGCGCTCGGCGCCTGTGTGATCGAGAAGCACATCACGCTCTCGCGCGAGGACGGCGCCGTCGACTCCGACTTCTCCCTGGAGCCGCACGAGTTCGCCTCCCTGGTCAGCGAGACCAGGATCGCGTGGCAGGCGCTCGGCGAGGCCCGGATCGGCCCGAAGTCGGCCGAGCGCGAGGGCCTGCGGTTCCGTCGTTCGCTCTTCGTCACCCGCGACGTACGCGCCGGGGAGAAGGTCGGACCGGACAACGTACGCTCCGTCCGCCCTGCCGACGGGCTGCCGCCGGCCGACGTGGACATCGTCGTCGGGCGCACCTTCACCCAGGACGTCCCGGCCGGCACCCCGCTCAGCTGGGACCTGGTCTAGATCGCTCTGACCCGGTCGAGGGCCAGGAGCGCGTCGGCGACGCGCGCCGGCCCTCGGCCGTCGACCGTGGCCCAGCAGGCGGCGCGCAACCGCTCCCGGAGGCGTACGTCCCCCAGCAGGTCACGCATCCGGGCCACGGCCACCTCAGGGTCGCCGTCGAGCTCGGCCAGGGTGGCGATCCCGACGGCCAGCCGGTCCTCGTCCATCCGGACGTACGCGTCCCGCTGGTTGTCGGCGACGCAGACGAACCCGACCGCCGCGCCGATGCAGAAGAGCTCCCAGGCCGAGGTGCCGGCGGCGCTGAGCACCACGTCCGCGTCGGAGACGAGCTCGGCCAGGACGTCGGTCGGCCCGATCACGTGGATCGCCTGACCCGGCGCCGGCACGATGCCGGCGATCTCCTCGGCGAGCTCAGGGGTGGCCGCGATGGCGGTCAGCTCCACGGCGATCCCGGTTCGCACGACCAGGCGGACGACCCGCGGGGAGACCCCGAAGGCGTCCGTGCCACCGAAGAACGCCAGCACCCGCAGCGGAGTGTGCTCGTCGGCGGCGGCCTTGGGCGCGCTCGGACGCTGCCGGACGATGTCGCGTCGCTGCTGGGCGTAGTCGAGTCCACCGAGATGCCGGGCTCCCTCGGGGAGGACCCACGCGGAGGCCTCCGCGCCGAGGTTCTGGTCCAGGTACAGGTCGGCGACCCGGTCCCCGGGATCGCCGTCGGTGAGCGCCAGCAGCGGCCAGCGTTCCCGCAGCTCGGCGTAGACCGATGCCGGAAGGAGGTAGGAGTCCACGACCACCGACGACGGCTCGATGCGGGCGAGGACGTCCGCGAGATCGCCCGGCCCCGGCGACGCGATCTCGATCCCGCGCCGCCGCACCTGCTCGGCCGCCCAGGGCACCCGGTCGAGGTCGGCGACCACCACGACAGGCACTCCGCGCGCGACGAGCTCCTCCCCGAGCGCCAGGCACCGCATGACATGCCCGATCCCGACCTCGGGGCCGGCGTCGCACACCATCGCCACCCGGAGACGTCCGTCGTCGGGCGATCCCATGGACATGTCTGCGCAACCTCCCGGATCCGTCCGTTTCTGGCGAACGGCATATGTCACCTTTTGCGCGCCGTATCGTTGGCGCAGCAGATGAGGCCCAGACTAGAGAGCATCCCTGTGACCGTGCCGAATTCGGAAGTCCGAGAGTCCCCCGCCGACCATCCTCTCGATGGCGCCAGCATCCTGGTCACCGGCGGGACCGGCTCGTTCGGAAAGGCGTTCATCCGACATGTCCTCGACAACCTCAACCCGAGGCGCGTGATCGTCTTCTCACGCGACGAGCTCAAGCAGTACGAGTGCCGGCAGCTGTTCGGCAACGACCCGCGGCTTCGCTGGTTCATCGGAGACATCCGCGATCGCGACCGCCTGCACCGCGCGCTCCACGACGTCGACTACGTCGTCCACGCCGCGGCGCTCAAGCAGGTCGACACCGGGGAGTACAACCCCTTCGAGTTCATCAAGACCAACGTGCTGGGTTCGCAGAACGTCGTCGAGGCCTCGATCGACGCCGGCGTCAAGAAGGTCGTCGCCCTCTCCACCGACAAGGCCTCCTCGCCGATCAACCTCTACGGCGCGACCAAGCTGACGGCCGACAAGATCTTCATCCTCGGCAACAACTACGCCGCCTCCTACGAGACCCGGTTCTCCGTGGTGCGCTACGGCAACGTGACCGGCTCGCGCGGCTCGATCATCCCGAAGTGGAAGGCGATGGCCGAGCGCGGTGAGCCGCTCGGGATCACCGACATGCGGTGCACCCGGTTCCTGATCACGCTGCCGCAGGCGGTGCAGATGGTGCTCGACACCTTCGAGCTCATGCAGGGCGGCGAGCTGCTCGTCCCGCACATCCCCTCCCACAAGGTCGTCGACCTGGCGAAGGCGGTCGCACCCGACGCGACCTTCGTCGACATCGGCCTCCGCCCCGGCGAGAAGCTCCACGAGGAGATGATCAGCCCGGAGGAGGGCCGCCGCGCGGTCAGCATCCACGACGGGAAGTACTACGTGATCGAGCCCGAGAACCCGCAGTGGGGCTACAAGCCGATCATGGACGCCGTGCCGGTTCCGGACGGCTTCCACTGCGCCTCGGACAAGAACGACATCTGGTACGACGCCGACGACCTCCGCACGGTTCTGGAGTCAGGGGTCTGAGCATGCTTCCGTACGGCCGCCAATCGGTCTCCGAGGAGGACATCGAGGCAGTCACGGCGATCCTGCGCGGCGACTGGCTCACCACCGGACCGACCGTCGCCGCGTTCGAGCAGGCGCTCTCCGACCTGGTCGGTGGACACCGGGCGATCTCGTGCACCTCCGGCACCGCCGCGCTCCACATCGCCTACGCGGCCGCCGGAGTCGGTGCCGGCGACGAGGTCGTCACCACGCCGATGACGTTCGTCGCGACCGCATCGGGAGCCTCGCTGCTCGGCGCGAAGGTCGTCTTCGCCGACGTCGATCCGGACACAGCGCTGATCGACCCAGCAGCCGTCGACGCCCTCGTCACCGACAGCACCAAGGTCGTCGCTGCCGTCGACTACGCCGGCCATCCGGCCGACTACGCCGCGCTGCAGCCGATCGCCGACCGGGTCGGTGCGCTGACGCTGGCCGACGCGGCCCACTCGATCGGTGGCTCGTCCGGTGGGCGTCCGGTCGGCGACCTCGCCGACCTGACCACGCTCTCGTTCTTCCCGACCAAGAACCTC
Organism: Nocardioides sp. NBC_00368; assembly: GCF_036090055.1. NCBI lineage: Bacteria > Bacillati > Actinomycetota > Actinomycetes > Propionibacteriales > Nocardioidaceae > Nocardioides > Nocardioides sp. NBC_00368. The sequence continues at coordinate 4,706,262 of NZ_CP107970.1, read as the reverse complement.
ACCACCGGCGAGGGCGGCGCCGTCGTCGCCAAGGACGCCGCGATCGCGCAGCGGGCCCACGAGTTCCACTTCGTGGGGCTGATGCGTGACGCCGACCGGTTCCGGATCGAGGACGAGGGGCCATGGCACCAGGAGGTCCACGAGTTCGGGCTCAACTACCGGCTCACCGATCTGCAGTGCGCCTTCGGCCTCTCCCAGCTCGCGCGGCTGGCCGGGTTCAAGCAGCGGCGGGCGGAGATCACCGCCCGCTACAACGCCGCGCTCGCCGGCGTGGACGGGCTGCGGCTGCCGGTCCGGCGCGAGGGCGTCGATCCGGCCTGGCACCTCTATCCGGTGCGCATCCTCGAGGACCGCCGGCGCGAGGTCTTCGAGAAGATGCGGGCATCCGGCATCGGCGTACAGGTCAACTACATCCCGGTCTACTGGCACCCGGTCTACGCCGACCTGGGCTACCGGCGCGGGATGTGCCCGAACGCGGAGGCGTTCTACGCCGAGGAGCTCTCCCTGCCGCTGTACCCCGACCTGACCGACGACCAGGTCGACCAGGTCGTCGAGACCCTGATCGGCATCCTGTGAAGACCGCCGTCATCACCCAGGCACGGATGACCAGCACCCGCCTTCCCGGCAAGGTGCTGCGGGAGGCCGCGGGCGTCACGATGCTCGAGCATCACCTCGCCCGGCTCACCGCCGCCGGGCTCCCGGTGGTCGTAGCGACGACCACCAACCTCGACGACGACCCGGTCGCCGTCCTGGCCGACAAGCTCGGCGCCGGGGTGGTCCGGGGCAGCGAGCACGACGTGCTGTCCCGCTTCGCCCTGGCGGTGCGAGAGTTCGAGCCCGACGTCGTCGTCCGGGTGACCAGCGACTGCCCCCTGATCGACGGCGATGTCGTACGCCGCGGGGTGGACGCCTGGGCCGCCGCCGGCGACCCCACGCTCTATGCCAGCAACGCCCTGGAGCGCACCTACCCACGCGGGCTCGACTTCGAGGTCTTCTCCGCCGAGGCGCTGCTGGAGGCAGACCGGCTCGCCACCGAGACTCCCCACCGCGAGCACGTCACCCCGTGGCTCTACACCGACGATGCCCGGCCCAAGCTCAACCTGCCGTGGGAGCGGGACGCCTCGGCGTACCGGATCACGCTCGACACCCCCGAGGACATGCAGCTCCTGCGGATCCTCATCGAGGAGCACGACGCGCATCGTCTCGACGCCGCCGGCCTCGTCGCGCTCCTGGAGGCCCATCCCGAGCTGGTCGAGATCAACGCTCAGATCGAGCAGAAGAAGCTCGGCCAGTGAGCCTCGGCCAGTAGGATTCGTGACCACGCGGGACGTCGCGCCGCACCCCATCCCAGCAGCGACATTTGGAGCGTTGCATGCAGAAGACTCTGATCGTCCATTCCGGCACCTTCAAGACCGGGAGCACGGCGATCCAGTCCTTCCTCGCTCGCGCCAGCAAGGAGGGGAACCTCCCGCCCGACGTGGCCTACCCCACGATCGGCCGCGGCGAGCACAGCATCCAGCACCAGAACCTCTACTCCCAGCTGGTCGGCGAGGTGCTCTTCATGCCGGCTCTCGGCACCTGGGAGCAGCTCGTCGAGTCGATCGCATCGGGCAGCGCCGAGACCACGGTGATCTCGTGCGAGTCGTTCTCGCTGCTCAAGCCCGAGCACATCAGCGCGATCGGCGACTACGCGCGCCAAGCCGGCGCCCAGGTCCGCTGGGTCCACTACGTCCGCGACCAGGCCACGTTCTACAACGCCTTCTACGTCGAGCGGCTGATGGTGATGCGACCCGAGCACGCCGAGCTGGTCGATCTCCCCTTCGAGGACTTCCGTGAGTGGTCGCCGCTCGACATGAGCTTCCTCCACTACGGACAGTTCGCGGAGACCATCACCACTGCCATCCCGGACGTCGATCTCCGGCTGCGCCCCTTCATCCGCAAGGAGCTCCGCGACGGCAACGCCGTCACGGACTTCCTCAGCACGTGCGAGCTCCCGCTCCAGGGCACCGGGGCCGCCTCGAGCAACGTCGGATCCGGCTGGCGGACCGTCGAGACCGCCCGACACATGGCTCCGATCGTGGCGGCCGCTCCGATGCGGGGCCGGCTCCGAGGCGCCGACTCCTGGAAGGCCACCCGGTTGCGGTGGATCCAGATCCTCCGGGGCGAGTTCGTCACCAAGGCCACCCAGCTCGGCTGGAACGACACCAGCGCGGTCTACATGACCCCCGAGTTCCGCCAGGAGCTTCTCGAGGACTACCGCGAGGACAACCTCCTCATCGGCAAGCTCGGCGGCTTCTCCTTCACCGAGATGATCGAGCAGAGCAACTTCCCCGCCTACAACATCGGCGACTACGCCTCCATCCCGGGCGACGAGGTGATGCAGGTCGTGAAGCTGGTCATGCAGGGGCTGCACACGATGCCGGAGGAGATCCAGCAGGAGGTCGAGGACGCGCGCGCCCGGCGCCGAGAGGCGGCACCGCCATCGCGACGGGAACGGCTTCGCGCCCTCCTGCGCCGTTGACCGTGCCTCAGCGCAGGTCGAACACGGAGTACAGCCCGCCCTTGAAGCGCGGCTGGCCGAGCTCGCGGCGGATGCCGGGGAGGTCGGCCTGGTAGCGGCGGTCGACGACGAGCCAGTCGACCCCGTACTCGTCACGCAGCCTGCCGATCGTCTCCGGTGACGGACGCGTGATCGCCGCGTCGTTGGCCTCGAGCAGCTCGGGGTCCCAGAAGGGCAGGTAGGCGGAGTTGTTGAGGTCCGTGGACGGCTGCCCGACCACGAGCGGGTCGATGTAGGCCCAGCCCTCCACCAGGACCCGCCGCTCGGCATAACCCGCGATCCAGAAGTTCCGGCGATCGCAGTCGGGCACGGGCAGCCCGATGCAGTGGGCGTTGGTCGCGATCAGCTCGTCCGGCTGCGAGTGCTCGCGGACGAACCGCGCCGCGGCGATCCCACCCGGGCCGATGATGTCCGTGTCGGGAGCCCGGGAGAGCCAGGGGCCCGCCACCGCGAGCGCGGTGGTCTGCGGTGCACCGGCGAGGACGACTCCCAGCATCAGAGCCACGACCGCCGGGATCGCCGCGATCGTGGTGCGCCTGGCGTACACCAGCACGAGGACGACCGCGACGGCCAGCACCAGCAGCCCGACGGCGAGCTGGGTCAGCAACGTCGGCGTGAAGACCGAGCCGGTGGCGGGCATCTTGCCACCGACGACCAGCCTCACGGCCACCATCGCGAGCCAGCCGAGGGCGGCGCAGCCGAGGATCCGTACGACGTCTTGCCGGGACAGGTCGGCCGGGAGGAGGTCCGAGAGCGCGACGGCGGTGGCCACGGCGAAGAACCCGGCGGCGCCCAGGAGGAAGTAGGCCTGGCTCAGCGCGGGGTGGCTCAGGACCATCAACGCGCCGGCCCCGGCGGCCCACGGGCCGATCAGGAACACGAGGTCGGGGCGGCGCCAGCCGCCGCGCACCAGGCCGATGATCAGCGGCACGGCGCCGAGGACGAACCCGACGGTGAAGCAGATCCAGATCGACACCGGCGCGGACCCGGGGAGGGTCTCCCCCTCCGGCAGCATCAGGATGCCCAGCCGTTGAACGGTGCTCCCGTTGAGATCGATCGTCGTCGCCCGGGTGCCGCCGCCGTAGAACACCTGCTGCGCGACCAGGAAGACAGCGACGGCCGACCCGAACAGGACCGCGAGAGTGCGGACCGCCTGCCAGCGGCGCAGCACGGCCGCGACCACGAGCGCGAGGAGCAGGCCGGCGATGACCGTCGGCAGGGCGGACGACTTCGCGCCGGCCACCGCGACCATGACGACCACCGTCAGCAGCCACGGCCGCCATCGCCACCGCTCACGCCGGATCATCTCGACGACCAGCACCATCAGGACCATCTGGAGCGGCATCACGAAAGCGTGCGTCGGGCTGTAGAACGCGCGGGTGACGGAGTCGAGGGCGAGCTGCGCAGGGCTGACCAGGCTCGTCCAGCCGAAGAAGTCCGGAGTGGCACCCAGGGCGAGGACGAGGGCAGCGACGAACCCGGTCCACTTCCGTCCCGTGAGACGTGTGGCCGCCGCGTACGCTCCGCCGACGGTGAGCAGCACGAGCAGCGCGATCGACAGGCTGCGCATGAGCACGATGAGCTCGATGTGGGTGACCGTCGCCGCCGACGCCAGGTGGACGTAGACCAGCCAGTGGTAGAAGAGCGGGGTGCCATCGACCCACGGCATCTGGGCGGGGAAATGGTGCAGCAGGTCGCCGGCGATGGCGAGGTGGAAGGGCTCGTCGACGTACGGCGCCCGCAACGCGTCGAGGGGTCGGTAGGTCCACATCTGCTTCGTGACCAGAAGAACCTGTACGCCCGCCACCGCCGCGCCGACCCAGGACCACAGGTGGGCCCGTCCGACCGCCACCGGTCCGACCCGTCGACGGCGCCGGACGACGACCAGCGTCACGAGGAGCACCGCGACCGGATAGCCGTAGATCAGCGAGGGGAGGTCGATCGCTCGCAGCAGCACGTAGAGCGGGGCCTCGAGGACGAGCCCGAGGATGGTGCCGAGCACCAGGTCGTTGCCGAGACCCGGTCCCGGCTTCGCGACCGCTCGCCACACCACCGTGCCGGGAAAGGTGAGGAACGCCAGGACGTACCCGGTGAAGAGCAGGACGTCGCCGAGAGCGACGCCGGCCACGACCATCGCGAGGACAAGGGTCACGCCCACGACGAGCGCCCCGGGGAGCAGACCGGACCAGGTCCCTCCCGAGAGCACGCGACTCGAGAACGTGCGATCCGAGGAAGGCTTCGCGTCAGGTGCGACGCCCGCGGTTGCCGGGTCTGCAGTCACGCGGGCGATCATGCCAACAAAATGCCTACATGGAGTACACCGAAGCCCCTCCGGATGCGCTATTTTCCTAGCGATGTCCCTCACCCACACCGTCTCCGTCGTCATCCCGGTCTACCGCGGTGCCGAGACCCTTCCGGACGTGGTGAGCGAGATCGCCGACCTCGCCGAGCCGTTCGTGACTCCGGACGGGCACCAGGGGCGGGTCACCGAGATCCTCCTGGTCCACGACCACGGCCCGGACGCCTCCGATCTGGCCATGCGACAGCTCGCCGAGAAGTACGACATCGTTCGGCCGATCTGGCTGAGCCGCAACTTCGGCCAGCACGCCGCCACCCTCGCCGGCCTGGCCTCGTCGGGATCGGACTGGATCGTCACGATGGACGAGGACGGCCAGCACGACCCGGCCTACATCCGGCCGATGCTCGACACCGCGCTCCGCGAGCGGGCCGCCCTCGTCTACGCCCGCCCCACCAACGCGGCACCCCACGGCCCGCTGCGCAACCTGACGTCGCGCGGCTCGAAGGTCGTCATCGACCGCCTGATGCCCGGTGGCAGCGCCCGGCAGTTCAACAGCTTCCGCCTGATCCTCGGCGAGTACGGCCGCAGCGTGTCCGCCTACGCCGCCAACGGGGTCTACCTCGACGTCGCCCTGAGCTGGGTGATCTCGGATGTGGCGACCTGCCCGGTGGAGCTGCGCGAGGAGGGTGAGCGGCCCTCCGGCTACAACTACCGCTCCCTGATGTCGCACTTCTGGCGGATGGTGCTCACCGGCGGCACCCGGCTGCTGCGCGCGGTCAGCATCTGCGGTGCCCTGCTCGCTGCCTCCGGCATCGTTCTCGCGGTCGCGCTGGTCGTCGCCCGTCTGGCCGGCGGCGTCCCGGTGCAGGGCTGGACCTCGTTGATGGCGGCCGTGCTGGTCTGCTCCGGCGCCATCATGCTCACCCTGGGCGTGATCGCGGAGTACCTCGGTGTCTCCGTCAACATGGCCATGGGCAAGCCGCTCTACGTCATCGTCAGCGACCCCGCGAACGGCCCGCTTCGCGAGGGCCCCCGACCCGGTCGCCCCGAGTGACCGGCGCGCGATATCCGTCCCGACCGCCCACGCTCGTCGTCGGTGGTGGGGGCCTGCTCGGCCGCCACGTACGCACCGCCTTCGAGCGCTCGGGGGCGTCCGTGCGTACGACGAGCGTGCCGTGGCACGACCCGGTCGCCGCCCGCGCCGCCCTGAGGTCCGAGCTCGCCGCCTTCCTCGGCTCCGCGCCGGACGGCCGGGTCAACATCGCCTGGTGTGCCGGTGCGGGCTTCGTGGCCAGCCCGGCGGACGAGCTCGAGACCGAGGTGTCCCTCTTCCGTGACGTCCTCGACGACCTCCGCCCGGCGCTACGGCCCACCATCCGGCTCGCGTTCTTCTTCGCGTCCTCCGCCGGCGGCGTCTACGCCGGCTCGGCCGATCCGCCGTTCACCGAGCTCTCCGAGCCGCGCCCGCTGGTGGCGTACGGCAGGGCCAAGCTGGCCATGGAGGAGGCACTGACCGCGTTCTGCGCCGAGACCGGCTCGGTGGCGGTTCTCGGCCGGATCACCAACCTCTACGGGCCCGGCCAGAAGCTCTCCAAGCCCCAGGGCCTGGTCTCCCAGCTGTGTCTGGCTCAGCTGCGCGGCACGCCGCTGCCGGTCTGGGTCTCTTTCGACACCATCCGGGACTATCTCTATGTCGGCGACTGCGCCGAGATGGTCGTCGAGGCCCTCGACGGGCTCGACGAGCAGGTCCGGCGGACCGGATCGAACGCCGTCGTCAAGATCCTCGCCACCGGCACCGGGGTGACTCTCGCGGCCGTGATCGGAGAGATCAACCGGGTCTTCAGACGACGGGCGCGGCTGCGTATCCCGGGAGCCGGCACACCCGGCCAGGTGCGCGACCTGCGCGTCCGCAGCGTCATATGGCCGGAGCTCGACCAACGGACGCAAACGCCCTTCCCCGTTGGCGTGCGTCGCATCGCCGATGAGATCACACTGGCCTATTCTGCTGCTACCTCCGCCCCCGGCCACAAACATCAGTCGACCCACGTGAGCGAGGTCTCCATCCGATGACCGACATGGGCATGTTGCTGGGCACCAGGACCGGCGGCTCTCCCTCGATCGCCCAGAGCGACTACTGGTGGTACCGGGCGCGCACCCGCATCCTCGAGACCGTCATGAAGCCGTACGTCGGGACCCCACGCCGCCTCCTCGACGTCGGCAGCGCCGACGGGCCGAGCGTCACCTGGCTCCGGGGCACCGCCGAGCATCACGTCTCGCTGGACGTCGACCCGCGTGGCCTCGCCGACGGCGGTGTGTGCGGCTCCGCGACCGGACTCCCCTTCGCCGACGCCTCCTTCGACGTGGTCGCGGCCTTCGACGTCATCGAGCACTGCGAGCCCGAGGCCACCGCCCTCGCCGAGATCCAGCGCGTCCTCGCCCCCGGCGGCCGGCTGCTGATGTCGGTGCCGGCGTACAACTGGGCCTGGACCAGCCACGACGACCACAACCACCACCACCGGCGCTACACCCGGCGACGGGCGGTGGCGGCGGTCAGGGCCGCCGGGCTGTCGCCGGTGCGCGCGACGTACGGCTTCGCGGGGACGTTTCCGATGTTCGCCGCCCAGCGCCTGGTCACCCGGCTCCAGGAGCGCGGTCCGGCCGGCGCCCAGCAGCTTCCCGACGGCGGCGTCGCACCGCTCCCCGAGGTCTCCCCCACGATCGAGAAGGTCCTGCTCGGCGCCACCCGCATCGACGAGCGCCTGTTGCCCCGGCTCGACCTGCCGTTCGGGTCCTCGGTGCTGGTGGTCGCGGTGAAGACCGACCGAATCCGTTCGCTAGATCTCGGAGACTGAGACTTGGACACGAGCAATCACTGGTACGGACACGCGCACATCCTCTCGGAGTACTGCGGCCTCCCCTTCGAGGAGCCGCGCCCGATCTGGGGAGTGCTCCAGCACGGCTGGAACCTTCTGCACGGCTTCGGCCCTGGCCACGCGCCGCCCTACGGCTTCCCCAAGTTCGTCTGGTCCCACGCGAACCTGCGCCGCGGTCAGGCGGCCGGCTGGCGCGACTATGCGGTGATCGGCGCCCCGTGGAACTACCTGCTCGACCTGAAGAAGGACGTCGAGCCCATCCCTCCGGCCGACGAGCGCGAGGGCACGATCTTCTACCCGTTCCACACCTGGGACCACGGTGAGGTCAGCGGCGATCACGACCGGTTGATCGCGGAGATCCGCGACACCGAGGACGGCCCGGTGACCGTCTGTCTCTACTGGATCGAGTACGACATGCCCGAGATCCGTCGCCGCTACGAGGACGCCGGCTTCCGGGTCATCTGTCACGGCAAGCGAGGCACGCTGCGCCAGGGCACCGACATCCGCTTCCTCCACAAGCAGTACGCGGAGCAGATCCGCCACCGCCGGGTCGCGTCGAACCGGCTGACCACGGCGATCTTCTACGGTGCCTCGGTCGGTGCCGAGGTCGCGGTCTACGGCGACCCGATGACCTTCGCCGACGTCCGGGACGCCAGCGTCAGGGACGGGAACGAGCAGGCCAGGCGCCTGTTCCCCGAGTTCCACGGGGTGGAGACCGACGCAGAGGAAGTACGCGCCACGACCGTGCGCGAGCTCGGGCTGGATGCGATGGCGTCGCCTGCTGAGCTGCGCGCGCTCTTCGGATGGGAGATCACTGCATGAACGACATCGACACGAAGGTCGCCGCCTACAGCGTCGTCTCCGGTGACATGTACGACTGGTCCGACATGGCCAGCACCCGTCCGCTCCCCCGCGGACCGGTCCTGACCCGGTTCGCGGTGGCGACGGCGAGCGGCGCGGCGCACCTGCTCGTCGTCGGCCCGCACGACCTCGACCTGCTCGATGCGGTCGTCGACCGGGCCGTGACGACGACCGTCATCCTCCGCACGCATGCCGATGCCGAGCTCGTATCCGAGCGTTACGCCGGCAGGTCCGTCGACGTCGTCTGCGGTGATCTGCGCGCGTGGACCCCCGATCGGCCGGTCGACGCCGTGCTCGCGCTGGACGGGCTCGGCCGGGTCGCCACGATCGACGCCGACCCGGCGGACTGGCACGCGCTCTCCGAGCACCTCGCCGGCATCGCACCGGGCGACTCTCGGCTGGCCCTGGTCGTCCCCAACCCGGGATCGCCGCTCGCCCAGCTCAGGGCCGTCACCCCGGAGGCGTCCGACGAGAACGCCGACTGGTCGTTCCCCATCCATGATCGCGGGAACCCAGCGAGCCTCGCGGACGCGAGCGCCCGGTTCGCGGGTCGCGGATACACCCTGTGGCCCGACGTCGGTTCGCCCACCTTGGCCGCAGCCCCCGACGCCTGCTCGGTGGCGCTCGCGATCGCTCACGGCCGCCCCTCCGACACCCCCACGCTGCGCGAGGTCCAGCCGGCGCTGGGCCAGACGCTGGACGCGTTGGGGACCGCGGCGGCTGCTGGCGGCTGGCTGGTCACCCGAGGCCTCGAGACGACCCCGACCGTCCTCGGTGTCGACCGGACGGGCGAGGAGACGTCCTGGACGGCTGCCGACCGGTCCTGGCTGGTCGAAGCCATGCGCGACTCGGCCCGCCGGGACGCGACAGCCCTTCGCCGCCACGTACGCCGGCTGCACGACGCCGTGGCCGGCGCACCCGAGCTCTGGTGCGGTCTTCAGGTCGACGAGATCGGCCTCGACGCGGACCGCGTCGTCCCTGTCCACGAGTCGACGGTGAAGCTCGCTGAGTCCGCCGACGAGATCCTCCTGGGGCTGCTGGACGAGCTCGCCGCGTACCTCTGCGTGGCGGGGTGGCGTCACCCCTGGCCGGCCGGTCGCGGCCGGGACGAGCTCACCGTCCTGCTCGCGGCGACTCTCGATCTCGCGGTGACGCCGGCGGAGGTCCGCCGCGTACGCCAGCGGCGCGAGTCCGCGCTCTCCTCCACCGGCATGACCCCCGTGGTCGCAGGCTCCCGGACGACGCCGGACGCCGACCCGAGCGAGCTGAAGAAGCTGATGGACGAGAACGAGGCGCTGCGTGGCCAGGTGACCTGGTTCAAGCAGCAGATGCGTCAGCGTCAGACGATGACCCACGAGGTCCGCACGGCGGCCCGGCGCGACGTCACGGCACTGAACAGCCGCATCAAGGAGCTGGAGGACCAGCTGAGCGCTCGGCAGGCCTCCTCCGTGAACCGAGTCGCCCAGCGCGCGACGGCCGTCCCCGGACGGGCGCGTGCCGGCGTCGGACGCGTCCCCGGGGCCCGGCGTGCGGCCCGCCTGCTCAGAAGGGTCCGCGCCGCGATCCGACGCATGGCCAGACGCTAGAGCCTGGCTCCGGCGGTGTCAGCCGGTCACGCGTCGACGGGCGTGGCCGGCACGAGCCGCAGGTGGATCTCGTCCGACCAGCCGAACTCGAGCTTCACCGCCTCGGACGCGGCGGGCTGGGGCACCCGCTCGCTGAGCTCACGGGCCACGACGACCGGCTTGTGCTCGCTGCCGTCCAGCAGCGACCACATCGTCGTCTCGCAGGCACCGTGCTCGACCGCCGCGCTCCGTAACGCACCCGCGGGCACGGTGATCAGGAAGACCCCGTCACGGTCGACCACGTCCAGGGAGACGTCGAGGGGCTTCTCCGGGGTCGGCCAGGTGCGGAGCACCGCACCGGCCGACGCCAGGCGGGGACCGTCCGGACCGCGCAGGATCAGATCCTCGCCCTGCCACCAGGCGTCGTGCACCACGGGACGGTCGGGCGTCGCGGTGATGACGAAGGAGCCGTTCGGGTCGCGGGTCGCGTTCACTGCGCGCCCCTTCATCAGAGATCGAGACCCGAGGAAGTCCGGGTGCACAGGTAGCGGAGACGTACGCCCCTTCCGGGTCACCTTCACCCGGGTCGGCACGATCTCCTCCATGGGCATGTCCAGCCCGGACCTCTCGAGAATGGCGCCGACGGACACCGTCACCCGCCACGGGGTGATGCCCCGCTCGCCCTTTTCGCCGATCGTCAACGGGTGGGTCGTCTCCGAGCCACCGCGGCCGGTGAGGGTCAGCTCCGCGCTCGCAGGAGGAGCGCCGCGGAACGCACCCCGGATCTCGATCTCGTCGCCGAGGTCCGTGGCGTGATCCACCCACGCGTCCGGAAGATCCCGAACGGTCACCCCGAAGCCCCCGGGGAGGCGCCCTGGGCGGCACCAGCGGTTGCCGATGCGCCGCCAGCCCTGCCAGCGCTCCCGCCCGTCGCCCGACGTCGTCACCTGGATCACGTCGCGGAGATCGCGGTTGCGGATCCCGATCATGAGGCGCCACTGGCGATCGCCCGCCAGCTGTGACGGATCGATGCTCAGCTCGAGCGTGGACCTGTCCACCTGCCCGAACGCGATCGCCCGGGGCCGAGCGACATGATCCACCGGAACCCTGGCGCCGGCAGGACTCTCCAACCACACCTTGAAGCGTGTCCGGGGCGCGAGCGCGAGGGTGTTGGCACCGATGTTGACCCGGATCTCGATCCGGGAGCCGCTCCACCACGCCTCGGTCGCTACGGCCTTGGCCTTCATGTAGGCAGGGGCCAGCCGGAACACCGAGTCGGGGACGCCGACCGCGGCGTCCCCGAAGGAGGGGAGCTTCGCGTACCAACCGTCCCGGCGACGGGCGAGCGGCGCCTGGGTGCCGTTCGTGGCTCGATAGCGGGTCAACGCCGTCAGCGCGTCCCGCTGACGACGCCGCAGCAGGTCGAACACGAGTCGCTCGAACGGACCCTGACGATCGAGGATCTGATCGTCGATGCGCGCCAGGTAGCGCGCGGCGAGGTCGAAGATCCGTCCGGCCTCGTCGGCCGGATGGTCCTCGATGGATCGGGCGAGCACCTGGACGTCTGTCGCCGTGAGATGCGACTTCACCAGGTCGGCGAGGTAGGGAGCCTGCTCTTCGACCATCTCGAAGAGCATCTCGGCCGAACGTACGCGGTCCTCGAGGTTGTCGAGGTGCCAGTGGCTCTGGGTGATCGATGCCTCGCCACCGTCGCGCTGGCGCCAGTAGTAGACGGGGTCGGCGAGGATGTCGACCTGACGGGCGCGGATGTGCGCGGCCAGGGCCACCGGATAGTCCTCGTAGAGCATGTCCGGGTAGCTGAGGCCGGCTGCGTCCCAGAAGTCGCGCCGGTAGACCTTGTTCCAGATGTAGCGGTCGATGCCCAGGATGTGGGTGCGACTGCAGTGCGTCGCCCTCCGGGCGGTCACGAACGGACGACGGTGGGACCACGACTGCCAGACCGACACCGAGTCGAAGCGGCGAGCGTTGCCCGCGACGAAGTCCGAACCCGTCTCGGCCAGCGTGTCGGTCATGAGCTCGTAGGCGTACTCCGGCACGTAGTCGTCGGCATCGACGAAGGCGAGCAGGTCACCGCGGCTGTTCTCGACACCGATGTTGCGCGCGACACCGACGCCGACCTTCGCCGAGCGGACCACCCGGAACCGGGGATCGCTCGAGGCGAACCGATCCGCGATCTCCGCGGAGCCGTCGTCGGACGCATCGTCGACCATGACGACCTCGAAGTCCGAGAACGTCTGGGTCCGAAGCGACTCCAAGCAGGTCTGGAAGTAGGGCGCCACGTTGTGAAACGGGATGACGATACTCAGCGCAGCCTGCGACACGCTCTCAGCCAACGCGGTTCCCGTCCTCGAGCCGTCGCAGCCGTTCCTCGAAACGCATGGCTGCGGTGATGCGGGCGCGCACCTGCTCCTGCTGGCGCTGGATCTCGGCCCAGATCGAGGCGGTGTCGACATCGCCGCCCGCCGCGGCGGTGGTCGCGATGTTGCCCCGCTCGACGGTGTCGCGCAGGGTCTCCAGTCGCGCCTCGAGAGCGGCGACCTGCGGGCTGACCCGGGCCAGCTCACGCTCGAGGTCCGCGATGCGTACGCGCTGCCGATCGGTGATCGCGCGCAGCTCCTCGATGATGGCCCGCGACTCCTCCGCCTCGGCGGCGGATCGGACCTTCTTGATGACCTCGCCGCGCAGTCGCTTCAACGCCATAGAGACACCCGTTCCTCCTTGAGCCAGTCAGTCATCACACGCGCCTCTGCCTCGATTCGATGCTCCGGTGCCACCGGCGACGAACCACCGACCTGGTAGACCCACTCCGTCTGGCCGGGATTGTCGATGAACGAGAAACCTGACATCCGGATCTCGGACTCCGGGAAGAGGTGGAAAGCCAGCCACGCCGCGGTGAAGCCGGTGGTCGGCGCCAGCTTCTGGGTGCGCCAGGGGATGTCGAGCTCGTCGCCGATACGAGGGAGCACCTCTGCGTTGGGGAGGGGTACGAAGCCGAGGTCTGTCGGCCAGGACATCGGCCACACCTCGGGGCGGCCGTGGAAACGCATCGGCTCGGCGAGGAGGTAGAGGCGCTCGCGGTAACGGTCGAAGGTGAACCGGGTCGGGCGGGTGATCCGGTTCCAGATCACGACGTCGGCCCGCGACCCCTGGCAGCGCGGCTCGCCGGGAGTGTCCAGCACGAAGCTGTTGACCCGGATGACCAGGTCGGAGTCGTCGATGGCCTGCGCGCGTACGTCGCTGGGCCCCAGGGGCGCATTCCCGAGCACGGCGACCGAGGCCACCGGCGTCCTCTTCGCGTACGTGGCCATCAGGTCGCGTAGGTAGGCGAGGCCTTCAGTGATCGTGACTGCCCGTTCGGCGATCAAGGTCACCGGATTCCCCTTTCCAACGACCCGTGTCGCAGCATCGCCGCGGAGCGCGGAGACGCGACGGTCGCGTTACCCGTTCGGAAAAATCATAACGAGCGAGCTCCCCGACAGTTACCCGCCCGAGTATCGATTTGGCCGTCGCGGAGTGGTTTCACGCGTGGGGACGCAGGTGGGGGGTGGTGATGTTGGCGCTTCGTCACCATCCGTACATCTGTGTGCCATGCGCCGGTCAGGCGGACTGAGCCCCGGTCCAGCTGGTGCGCTCGGCCTCCAGCTCGGCGCGAACGGCGTCCAGCTCGGACTCGAGCTCGGCGACCCGGATCGCTGCCTCGGCGGCATCGGCCTCGACCGCCTGGAGACGGGCCTCGAGCTGCTCACCGCGGAGCTCGGCCTGGGCGGCCCGGCGGGCCTCCTCGCCGCGACGGCGGACAGCTTCGGCGGCACGCTGATGAGCGGCGGCCAGGGCGGCCTCGAGCTCCTCGACGGCCTGGACGCGGTCGGCGAGCTTGGCGTCCATGTGCGCGCGGAACTCGGCATCCTCCTCGGCGCGCTTCTCCGACTCGACGCGGTAGGCCTGAGCCTGCTCGGCGCGGTCACGCGCCCAGTCGCGGCGGGTCTGGAGGAGCTCGGAATGGGTGATCTTGGTAGCGGCAGCGCCACAGGCGAGCCCGAGAACGGCAGCGAGCACGACGACCAGCCAGGACCCGGAGGCCACCGCGGCGGTGATCGTGATGGCGGCCAGCGCCAGCAGTGCTACAGCGACCGTCAGGCGTGTGCTGCGCTGACGCCTGCGTGTGACTGAAGTTGCGGATGGGGAAGGCATGCTTCCACGGTACGGCTAGTTTTCATCCGGTTTGCGGACCCGGCACGCGTGTTCGAGGAGTCGCGAGGCGATCACGATCGCGATCCCGGCGACGGCCGCCAGGGCCGAACGCACCAGTCGCTCGCCCGCGGCGGTGCTGGCGTCGTAGCCCAGCCAGCTCACCGCGTAGCCGAGATAGCCCCCGGCGAGGAGCGCACCGACCAGGGTGCAGGCGCGGGCGAGCACCAGCCGGTTGACCGCCTGATGAGCCTCGATCCGCTCGCCGCGTACCTGCAGCTGGCGGTGCGTGATCCAGGCGGTCACGCCCAGGGCGCCCGCGATCAGCAGCAGCACCAGCGGCTGCGCCCAGGTGACGACCGGGGCCACGCCGCGCCAGGACTCCAGCACGGGATGGGCCAGCCAGCCACCCACGATTCCGATGACGGCCCACGCCGTGATCGCTCCGCCCGACATCGGGCGGAGCCGACGCTCGTCGTCGGCGGGATCCTTCTCCGGACCCTGGTCGGGGTCCTCCGGTGCCGTGCTCAGGTCCGGCTCAGAGCTCGAGGACGAGGTCGTCGCGGCGGGTGATGCCGGTCTGGTCGGACTGCTCGAGCAGCTCGGAGATCGGACCGACGCCCGGAAGGTCGGCGCTCGGCTCCAGGTCCAGCCACGGCTTCAGCACGAAGGCGCGCTGGTGGGCACGCGGGTGCGGCAGGGTCAGCGACTCCTCCTCGAGGATCTTGTCGCCCACCGAGATCACGTCGATGTCGAGCGTGCGCGGCTCGTTGAAGATGCCGCTGCGCGAGCGGCCGTAGGCGTCCTCGATGGTGAGCGCCCGGTCGAGCAGGCGCGCCGGGGTGAGGGTGGTGTCGGCCAGCACGATCGCGTTGAGGTAGAGCTCGGAACCCTCGGGAGAGTCGACCGGCTCGGTCTCGTACACCGGCGAGATCGTCGTCACCCAGACGTCCGGGGTCTCGGCGAGCGTGTTCAACGCGTCCTGGAGGTTTGCCAACCGGTCACCGAGATTGGAGCCCAAGGACAGCACCGCCCGCCGGATCGGCCGCATCTCCCCGGTGAGCGTGTCGGCGTCGATGATGTACGGGTTCGGTACTTCTGTCACGTGCTCTGCCTCCGGGTGATCGTCAGGGTGACGTCTTTGAACGTCGCTTCGATAGGCGCCCCCGGTTTGTGAACCGTAACACGTACCCAAAGTGCGCGGATGTCTGCAAGGCAAATGTCCGCGATCCGCTGGGCAAGCGTTTCGATGAGGTCCACCGGGTCGCGCTCAACATTGGCTTTGACCGCCATTGCGAGACTTCCGTAATCCACGGTGTCTTGCAAGTCGTCCGTCGCCGCCGCCTTGCGGGAGTCGGTGCCGATGACCAGGTCGATGATGAACTTCTGCCCCTCGCGACGCTCGAAGTCGAACACCCCATGGTGTCCGTAGCACTCCAGACCGAGGATCTGGATTTCGTCGGCCGGTTCCTCAATGTTCATCGGATGCTCCTCAACTTCGCCGCCGCCGCGAGGGCGTCCTTGGCAGCACGTACGTCATGAACACGTGTGGCCCAGACACCGCGTTGCGCCAGGAACACGGTGATCGCATCGTGGGCGCTCTCCCGCTCGGTCACCGGACGCAGCGTGCCGTCGGGGGCGGCCAGCAGGTGACCCAGGAAGGTCTTGCGGCTCGCCCCGACGAGCACCGGGAAGCCGAGCTCGTGGAACTCCTCCACCCCCGCCAGCAGCCGCCAGTTGTCATCGGCCGTCTTGGAGAAGCCCAGACCTGGGTCGATCACGATGTTGTCGTCCCGGATCCCCGCGGCCCGCGCCGCCTCGATCCGCTGCTCCAGCTCCTGCTTCACCGTGGCGACCACGCCGTCGGCGTAGACGAGATGGTCCTGGTGCTGCATCTCCGCGCCGTGCGCGCGCCAGTGCATCACGACGTAGGTCGCATCGTGGTCGGCCGCCACTTTCAGGATCCCCGGGTCGGCCAGGCCGCCCGAGACGTCGTTGATGATCTTGGCCCCGGCCTTCACCGCCGCCGCCGCGACCTCGGGGCGCATCGTGTCGACCGAGAGCGTCGCCCCCTCGGCGGCCAGCGTCTCGATGACCGGCACCACCCGGGCCAGCTCGTCGGCCACCAGCGGTCGGGTCGCTCCGGGACGGGTCGACTCACCGCCGATGTCGAGCAGATCCGCGCCCTGCTCCAGGAGCGCATGGCCATGGGCGACCGCATCATCGGTCGCGAAGAACCGTCCCCCGTC
This sequence comes from Nocardioides sp. NBC_00368, assembly GCF_036090055.1. NCBI lineage: Bacteria > Bacillati > Actinomycetota > Actinomycetes > Propionibacteriales > Nocardioidaceae > Nocardioides > Nocardioides sp. NBC_00368. The sequence goes on along the minus strand of NZ_CP107970.1, from coordinate 4,689,646 downwards.
GCTGAACGAGTCGGGCGTGACGTTGACGATCCCCATGACCTTCACGCGGCCACCTCCGTAGCGCAAGCGCCAGAATCCGGACGCGGCCGCGTGATGACTTCATGGTTCACTCGCTGGCGCTCGTTCACGGGGACGACCCTACCTAGCGCGTTCCGCCCCGGATCAGGGCCATCGCCTCGGCCCGGGTAGTGGCGTTGGAGCGCATCGTGCCGCGTACGGCACTGGTGATCGTGCGGGCGCCGGCCTTCTTGACGCCGCGCATCGTCATGCACAGGTGCTCGGCCTCGATCACCACGATGACGCCGCGGGCCTCGAGGATCTCGGTGAGAGCGTCGGCCACCTGGGTGGTGAGCCGCTCCTGCACCTGCGGCCGCTTCGCAAAGACGTCGACGAGCCGCGCCAGCTTGGACAGGCCGGTGATCTTGCCGGACTCGGCCGGGATGTAACCGACGTGGGCGACGCCGGTGAACGGCACCAGGTGGTGCTCGCACATCGACCACAGCTCGATGTCGCGGACCAGGACCATCTCGTCATGGCCGAGGTCGAAGGTCGTGGTGAGCACGTCCTTGGGCTCCTGATGGAGCCCGCGGGTCACCTCTTGGTAGGCGCGGGCGACCCGGGCGGGGGTCTCGAGCAGCCCTTCGCGGTCGGGATCCTCCCCGATCGCGTAGAGCAGCTCCCGCACGGCTGCCTCGGCCCGCTTCTGGTCGAACGGAGGAACGTCCGCCACGTCCCGCTCGGGGACGTGGACGGGCGCTACATCATCGAAGGTCTCGGACATCTGTTCCGTATCAGGCAGGCGGGGTCGCCTCGGGCGCGCCGGCCTCGGTCGGCTTGCTGAGGTCGACACCGTTGGCGGACTTCTGGGAGGCGGAACGAATCGCCTTGGCAACCGCCGCCTTGTCGCGCTCGACGATCCACTGCGGGATCTCGACCGCGGGGCGGTCCGAGGGGCGGCGGGTGTCGGAGCCGGTCCAGGCCGGGCGCGGGTCGCGGCGGCGCAGCGGCTCGAAGATCTCGGCGACCTCCTGCTTGGAGAGCGTCTCCTTCTCCAGGAGCTGCAGAACCAGGTTGTCCAGGACGTCCCGGTTCTCCTCGAGGATGTCGAAGGCCTCCTGGTGAGCGGTCGCGAGGAGCTTCTTGGTCTCGTCATCGACGATGGCCGCGACCTCCTCGGAGTAGTTGCGCTGGTGGCCGATGTCGCGCCCCAGGAACGGCTCGCCGTTGGACTCCCCGAGCTTGATCGCACCCAGACGCTCGGTCATACCGAACTGGGTGACCATCGCGCGGGCGAGGTTGGTCGCCTTCTCGATGTCGTTGCCGGCGCCGGTCGTCGGGTCGTGGAAGATGAGCTCCTCCGCGGCACGGCCGCCGAGCATGTAGGAGAGCTTGTTGAGCATCGACGAGCGGGTCTGGCTGTACTGATCGTCGTCGGGCATCACCAGGTTGTAGCCCAGCGCCTTGCCGCGCGGCAGGATCGTGATCTTCTGGACCACGTCCGGACCCGGCAGCGCCGCTGCGACCAGGGCGTGGCCACCCTCGTGGTAGGCGGTGATGAGCTTCTCCTGCTCGCTCATCAGGCGCGTACGCTTCTGCGGGCCCGCGATCACGCGGTCGATGGCCTCGTCCAGGGCCTTGTTGGTGATCAGCTTCTGGTCGCTGCGCGCGGTCAGCAGCGCGGCCTCGTTGAGCACGTTGGCCAGGTCGGCACCGGAGAAGCCCGGGGTGCGGCGAGCGACCGAGTCGAGGTCGATGTCGCCGGCCAGCGGCTTGCCGCGGGCGTGGACCTGCAGGATCTTCTCGCGACCGGCGAGGTCGGGGGCGTCGACCTGGATCTGGCGGTCGAAACGGCCCGGGCGCAGCAGCGCCGGGTCGAGGACGTCGGGACGGTTGGTGGCCGCGATCAGGATCACCCCGCCGCGTACGTCGAAGCCGTCCATCTCCACGAGGAGCTGGTTGAGCGTCTGCTCACGCTCATCGTGGCCACCGCCCATGCCGGCGCCGCGGTGACGGCCGACGGCGTCGATCTCGTCGATGAAGACGATGGCGGGAGCGTTCTCCTTGGCCTGCTCGAACAGGTCACGGACACGGCTCGCACCGACACCGACGAACATCTCGACGAAGTCCGAACCGGAGATCGAGTAGAACGGCACCCCGGCCTCGCCCGCGACGGCTCGCGCGAGCAGGGTCTTACCGGTTCCGGGCTGGCCGTAGAGCAGCACGCCCTTGGGGATCTTGGCGCCCACGGCCTGGAACTTGGCCGGCTCCTGCAGGAACTCCTTGATCTCCTGGAGCTCCTCGACGGCCTCGTCCGCACCGGCGACGTCGGCGAACGTCGTCTTCGGCATGTCCTTGGTGATCAGCTTCGCCTTGGACTTGGCGAACTGCATGACCCCGCGGCCGCCACCGCCCTGGACCGAGTTCATCAGGAACAGGAACAGCACGATGATCAGCACGAACGGAAGCAGGAAGCTCAGGATCGAGCCGAGCACGGAGGGCTTGGCCACCTCGGAGTTGAACTCCTTGAGGTTGTCGCCCTCGGCCTCGGCCTTGCGCACCATCTCGATGAGCGCTTCCTGGTCGCCGTCGACCCACGACGTGGTGACCTCGGCGCTGCCCTTGCGGGCGTCCTTGGTCAGGGTCGCCTTGATCTCCTGGTCGCCGTCGACGAACGTGATCTCCTTGACCTGGTCGTTCTGAATGTATTCAGTCAGCTCGCTGGTGGTGATCTCGTCACCGCCGTTGCGAGGGGCCAGGTACTGCAGCGCCAGGATCACACCGAGCACTGCCAGGATGATCCACAGCCAGGGACCTTTGAATATGCGCTTCACAGGCTTCTTTCAACCGTTACGGGGTCAGACACCGCACGCCGGGGAGCGTGCTCGTCATTTAGAACGACGGTACACGCCAAATCGTGCCCGAACCCACCTGAGCGGTTCTGCCATCAGCGAAAGCGGCGATCCGGCGAGGCGCCGGGGCGAAACCGTCCTACTGTGTCGCCATGGCCGAAAGTAAAGCCTCGACACCGGGTCCGACCAGTGGCTCCGGCAATCGTCTCGCCGTGATCATCGTCGTAGCGCTGCTCGTGCTCCTGGTCGTTCTCGTGACGGCTGCCGGCGTGGTCGCCTGGCGGCTCGTGGCGCGGTCGGCAGCCGACTCGCCGCCGACGACGGCGCCCAGCACGTCGGCGGCGCCGGCGACATCCGCGGCCGCTACACCGAGTCCCGCCGGCCCCTCGGATACCCCGAGCATGGCCCGGCCCACCGGTCCGTGGCAGTCGGTGACCTCCGCCAAGGACGCGATGGCGTACGACGTACCCGGCAACTGGAGGCCGGGCCCCGAAACGCTCGCCGGGTTCGAGTCGAGCGAGGGCGAGGTGCAGGCGATCATGCACGGGGTCGCCTTCGGCGGGGACGACTGGTGCGGTCCGGGCAGCTCGCACACCCTGGTCGGCTTCGTCACGCCGGGGTCGAGATCCGACAAGGGGACCATCGAGGCGACCGCGACCCACTGGGCCGTCTCGGCAGGTCAGAGCGAGGACGGCAAGGCCCCGACCGGATCGCTGGGCGATCCCCGACCGGTCGAGGTCGACGGCGGCAGGACCACCGCGACGGCCGTGACCGCCACGACGACCCCGGTGGACCCGGAGTGCCCGGTGCCGACCCTCGAGATCACCGTGGTGTCGGTGCCGCGGGCAGCCGGGAAGACCGCGCTCTTCGTGATGGTCGCCGACCGTGATGTCGACGGCGCCGACAGCGACGCGACCCTGGCGAGAGTGATCGCCAGCATCCGGCCCACGCGCTGACGGACCGATCGGCCCCGCTCAGCTGTAGATGTGCGGAGCGAGGGTCGAGATGTCGCGGAGGTTGCGGTACTTCTCGTTGAAGTCGAGGCCGTAGCCGACCACGAACTCGTCGGGGATGTCCCAGCCGACGTACTTCACCTCGACCGGCATGCTGACCGCCTCCGGCTTGCGGAGCAGGGTGACGATCTCGAGGCTCGCCGGGCCGCGGCTGTTGAGGTTGGAGGTCAGCCAGGTCAGCGTCAGGCCGGAGTCGATGATCTCGTCGACGACGAGCACGTGCTTGCCGGTGACGTCGGTGTCGAGGTCCTTCAGGATCCGCACCACACCGGACGACTTGGTGCCGGAGCCGTAGGAGGACACCGCCATCCAGTCCATCTCGACGTGACGGTTCAGGGCGCGCGCGAGGTCGGCCATGATCATCACCGCGCCACGCAGGACGCCGACGATCAGGAGCTCCTCGCCCTCGTAGTCCTTCTCGATCCGGCGGGCCAGCTCTTCGACCTTCGCCTGGATCTCGTCGTGGGTGAACAGGGTCTTCACGAGGTCGTCGCCGACGTACTCGGTGTCCATGAGCGCCACTCTAAATGCTTGTGGGGAAAGGGCCTGATTCGAAGACGATCGACGAGTTCGTACGCCGCGCCCGAAGGTGTCCCGGCAGGTCGATCCAGCGTTGCCCGCGCCAGCCGGTGACCAGCTCGTCGACGGCCTTGACGTGCTCACGGGTGAGCTCTGCGGGCGGGCTGCCGGCCGCGAGCGCTGCGATCCGGAGGACCCGGGTGCGGACGGCGGACGGGTACTGGGCGAGGGTCTCGACCGGGAGGGTTCCGCCGAGCTCGCGGTGCATCGCCTCGGCGATGTCGTCGATGAAGTCGGCATCCTCGCGGAGCTGCTCGGCCGTGCGGGCCAGCGCCTCGGTGACCCCCGGCCCGAGATCCTCCTCGAGCGTGGGCAGGACGCGGTGCCGGATGCGCGCGCGGGTGTAGGCGAAGTCGCGGTTGTGCGGGTCCTGCCAGACGTCGAGGCCCTCGATCTGGCAGGCGGTCTCGGTGTCGATCCTGGTGGTGCCGAGGAGCGGGCGGCGATAGCGGTCGAAGGCGGCGCGCATCCCGGAGAGGCTGCGGGCGCCCGATCCCCTGGTCAGGCCCAGCAGCACGGTCTCGGCCTGGTCGTCACGGGTGTGGCCGAGCAGGACCACGCTCGCGCCGAGGCGCTCGGCGAGCTGGTCGAGGACCGCATAACGAGCCTGTCGGGCGGCTGCCTCGGGCCCCTCACCGTCGGCCTTGACCTCGACGGTCGCGGTGACCGTCTCGTCGACACCCATCTCGGCGAGCTGGGCGATGACCTTGCTCGCCTGGGCGTCGCTGCCTTCCTGCATCCCGTGGTCGACGGTCGCACCGATGATGTGCAGCCCGAGCTTGTGGCCCTCGAACACCGCCGCCGAGGCCAGCGCCAGCGAGTCCGCTCCGCCGGAGCAGGCCACGATCACCTTGTCGCCCGGCTCCAGCTGCTCGAGCGTGGCGCGGACGGGGCGGCGTACGGCTGCGATCGAGGGGTGGAGGCTCACCACGTCACCCTAGCGAGGCGAATGCTCATCGAGGTATGCAGACGAACAGTCACTTCCCTCGTGGAACTCCGCACGGGAAGTGACACCTCGTCTACATACCTCGACGAACCAACCGGCGAGTCACAAGACCCGCGCGACCCAGGCGTCCGGCTCGACGATCTCGGCCTTCGACGGGAGGTTCTCGGGGCCGGCGAAGACGGCGTTGAACTCGTCCATTCCGACGCGGTCGACGACGTGACGTACGAACTTCGCGCCGTCGCGGTACTGCGCCATCTTGGCCTCCAGCCCGAGGAGGCGGCGCAGCAGGCGGTCGAGCATGCCGATGCCCTGGCGGCGCTTGTTGAACGCCTTGCGGATCGCGGTGACGCTCGGGATCACCCCGGGGCCGACGTCGTCCATGACCACGTCGGCGTGGCCCTCGAGCAGCGACATCATGCCGGTGACCCGGTCGATGATCTCCTTCTGCTCGGGCTTGGCGAAGGCATCCACGATGCTGCCGTTGCCCTTGAGCGCCTCGGTGACGCGCTGCAGGCCACCGTCGAAGATCGACGCGGGGTCCATCGCCTCGGAGAGCCCCTCGATCTGGGCGAAGAGGTGGTCGCGCATCCACGGGCTCGCCGTGAACTGGACCCGGTGGGTCTCCTCGTGGAGGCAGACCCACAGCCGGAAGTCGGTCGGGTCGAGGCCGAGCTCGCGCTCGACGTGGACGGCGTTGGGCGCGACCAGCAGCAGCCGGCCCGAGGGGCCGAAGAACGGGTCGAACTGGCCGAGGATCTTCGAGGACATGAAGCCGAGCAGACCACCCACCTCGGCGGCGCTGACCTTGGAGCCGACCGCCAGGGAGAGGGCGCCCGGAGCCCGCTTCGCGGTGATCCGGTCGACCACCGGCGAGATCACGTGGGCGAAGGTGTCGGCGTTGGCCTGGATCCAGCCCCTGCGGTCGACCACGAGGACCGGCGCGGTGTCGCGGGGCGCGTCCAGGCCGGTGAACTCACGCACGAACTCGGTCGCCTTCGCAGCGTCCGCACGCAGCTCCTCGACGGCCTGCCTGGCCTCGTCGCGCGAGACGATCGGGCCGTCCCCAGCGACCTTCGCGCCGAGCCGCACGGCCAGGTCCCAGTCGACCATCGTCGCTCCGGTCGGCCTGGGCTCCTCAGCTCGATGGGTCATGCCTACGACCGTAGCCGACCGGACCTATGCCGAGCATCGACACGTCGCGACCGACGCCATCGCATCGTCGAGGGCGTCGCGTACGTCCAGGGTCTGCTCGGGCTTGAACCCGTCGGCCATGAGTACGACGACGAACGGCGTGCCGCGGGCGTCGACCACGATCCCGGAGAGCCCGGAGACTCCGGTGAGGGTGCCGGTCTTCGCCCGGACGCGGCCGCGACCCGGCTCGGCGTCGAAGTTGAACCGCCGCGACAGCGACCCGACCCAGCCGGCGACCGGCAGGCCGGTCGTCGCCGGCGCGAGCTCGGGGCGCTTGGCGTTGGCGGCGGTCTGGAGCGCGCTCACCAGCAGCGTCGGCGGGATCCGGTTCTGCCGGGAGAGGCCGGAGCCGTCACGGAGCACCAGTCCGGTGGTGTCCATGCCGAGATCCTTGAGCGTGGCCGTGATCGCCGCGGTGGAGCCGTCGAAGGTCGGATCGCCCGCCGCGAGCCCGACGTGGCGGGCGAGCACCTCGGCGAGCTGGTTGTCACTGTGCTGCAGCGTGTATTCGACGATCTCGCGGAGGGTGTCGCCCTGGCGTACCGCGAGCTGAGTGCCTGCCTTGGTCCCGCGGACGGGCTTGCCGTCGACCTTGATCCCGTGCTTGACCAGGGACTTCTTGAACTGCTCGGCGGCCTGCAGGGAGGGATCGCGACTGTAGCCCGTCGCCTGGGACCCGCCGTGGTCGACCAGCAGCGCGGTGATCCCGCCGACCTCCTCGCCCAGGTAGGTGCGTCGCCAGGTCGGGCTCAGCACCGGACCGGCGAAGAGGCTGTCGTCGTAGGCGAGGCTCACCGTCTTGGTGGTGCCGAGCTCACGGGCCGTCTCGGCAGCGAGCGCATCGAGGTCGTTGCTGGTGAGAGATGCGTCACCTCCCCCGACGAGCGTGACGGTGCTCCCCTGGAGGGTGGTGCTGGTCTCGAACCGGCGCTCGGGGCCGTACGCCTCCAGCACCGCCACGCTGGTCAGCACCTTCGTGACACTGGCCGGAGTGGCGGCCCCGGTGCCGTGGGTGACCAGCGGGGCGCCGCCCTCGAGCGGCGCGATCGCTGCCTTGAGGTGCCTGCCGAGACGCTTGTCGCCGACCATCTCGCGCATGACCCGCTCCAGCGCGGCCTGATCAGGCTTTCCGGGGGTCTTCGTCTGCTGGCCCGCGACCGCCGCCGGGCTGACCGTGGCGATGCTCAGCGGCGCCGGCGGCGGGGTCGGCGCGACGTTGCCCTGGGCATAGCGCACCCACCCCAGGGCGTACGCCGCTGCCGCGGCTCCCACCAGGAGCGCGAGCACCAACGGCACCACGATCGCGAGCTTCCCGCGGGCCTCGTCCGTCTCCTCTGACGGCCACTTCGGCGGGGTGTCAGGCTCCACGGATATCCTCCTCGATGCCGGGTCTGACGCTGATCGGTGTCAGACTGTCCGGCATTCCGTTTTTGGGTTTGTCTGGAGGCAGAGAAGTGACGCAGGAGTTCGACGTACTGATCGAGGTCCCCAAGGGATCCCGCAACAAGTACGAGGTGGACCACGAGTCGAATCGGCTTCGTCTCGACCGCGTTCTGTTCACCTCCATGATGTACCCCGCAGACTACGGCTACATCGAAGACACCCTCGGCGGGGACGGTGACCCCCTCGACGCGCTGGTCCTGACCCCGTATCCGCTGTTCCCGGGCGTGCTGGTCCAGGCCCGCCCCGTCGCGATGTACGTCATGGAGGACGAGAAGGGCCAGGACGAGAAGGTCCTCTGCGTCCCCTGCGACCCCCGCTTCGACCACATCCAGGACCTCTCGGACGTCGACGAGTGGACGCTCAACGAGATCAAGCACTTCTTCGAGCACTACAAGGACCTCGAGCCCGGCAAGACCGTCAAGGGCTCCGACTGGGTCGGCAAGGCCGCCGCGGAGTCGGAGATCGCCGCCTCCGTCGACCGGTTCAAGAACACCGCTCACTGAGGTCTCGTGGACGCGGCGGCATCGATGGCCGCCACCACCGCGGCGTACGTCGCGTCCACCTCACCCTCCACGCTGGTGACCATTCTCGTCGCCGGACGTCTGCGGATCAGGGCTGCCAGCCTCTCGGCGTAACCGCGCAGGACCTCGTCACCTCCTGCTTCCGCGACCAGGCTCCGAACGATGGTGTGCCACGAGTCCGTGCCATCGTCGCGGCGGTGGAAGCGACGTACGGCGTCATCGGTGTCGGCGGCGAGTACGACCTCCACGAGGTCTGCGCCCGCTTCGAGCACCGCACGCTCGAACTTCTCCAGCTCGGTCACCCTGGAGAGCAGCTGCGGCAGCACCACGTCACCGGAATCCCGCAGATAACCGGTGATCATCCCGAGCGCTGCAGGCCGGATCAGCGCCCCGGATCCCTCGAAGTCGTCGCGCCAGCCGCCGATGAACGTACGCAGCGAATCGATGTCGCACAGCAGAGTGCCCGGGTGTTCGGCGGCATATCGGCGCGCGATCGTCGACTTCCCCACGCCGGGTAGGCCGTTGAGGAGGATCAGGCGAGTCACGCGGCGAGGGTATCGGCGAGGGGGTTACGCACTTTCCCGCCATGGCGGGATTCTGTTCGTAGCTGAGGTCGTTCCAGGCGGCATTTTCCCGCCATGGCGGGAATTTGCCCGTGGCTGGCCCTCCTTCACTCAGGAGCGATCAGGGAAGTGCTGTTTCCACTCGTCGCTGAGCCTTCGTGGAACGCCCGGTTCGCCGCGCTGCAGAAGCACCCGATGGATCCGCTCCAAGGTCTCGGCAGGCGATGTGTAGATGTCCTTGGCGATGAAGACGAGGATCCGCCATCCGTCGTCATCGATCTTCTCCCGACGAACCAGGTCTGACTCCCACTGCTCTTCGCGTTCGACATGATGCTTTCCGTCGTACTCGATGATCGTCCGCGAGCGGCGGTAGCTCAGGTCGTACTTGTTCCTGCCCGTCTCGTCGCCGACCAGCGCATTGACCTCAGGCTCGGGGATCCCGGCGAGCACGATCAACAGCCGGAGTCGGGTTTCCATCGGGGAATCCACTCCGTTGCGGACGAGCGAAGCGGCGCGGCGTGCGAGCGCCGCACCGGGACTCTTGGCCATAGCGCTGTGTTCCGCCAGCTCCGCCGTCGTCACCAGTCCCTGTCTGACCATGTGATCGCCCACGACCACCAACTCGACGAGCGGGATCAGCGCTGCCAAGTCGACGAAGACCTGTGCCGGGGCCGAGACGTCCACGTGATCGAACTTCGTGATCAATCCGTCAGGCGCAGAATGGCAACTGATCTGGGGCCGGCCCCGACGCTGGCTGCGCCTAAGAACGGTCACGTGCTCACCTGGTAACGGCGGGATCGGGAGGTCCCACACTCGAGCGGCCGTCGCATGACTCGCCCACGCTCCGAGCGGATCGACGCTCAGTACGACGGCCTCAGCGATCAGCAGCGGTGTCACCTCGACGGCACGAGACACGTAGATCCCGTGGAAGAGTCGTCGAAACTCCTTCCGCTTGCGGCGCGGATCGAATCCGCTCGCCAGCCCGTCCTTGCGGCGGAAGGGTCGGCTCGGGTCGACAGGGATCCTGGGTTCGGTCCTGGGCTTCACGAGAACGGCAGTCATGCGGGGATCATGCGTGATCCGCACGATGACTGCAGGAGTTATCCACACCCCCTGTGGATAACTCCTGCTGGGGAGCATGGTGGCCGGTCCGCGGCTCGCTGGCGGGGCAGGTGCATTTTCCCGCCATGGCGGGCTTCTGCCGCCACCCGAGCCGACTCAAGCCAGCATTTTCCCGCCATGGCGGGAAAATGCTCCCGCTCCGACCCACCCCTCAGCCGATCAGATCCTCCGCCCGCAGCAGCTCCTCGGGCACCCCGAAGCCGTCGACGAGCAGCCGCGCGTGCGGGCGGAGCTCGCGGCAGAGGCGGTTGATCTCGGCGGTGATGGCCTTGGAACGCTCGGAGGAGAGCCGGCCGTGCTCCATGAACCACGCGCGGTCGGCCTCGATGACCGAGAGGGCGCTGAGGTCGCAGACGACGTCGAGCACGTCGCGCACCGCCCCCTCAGGCAGCCCGCGGACCTTCTCCCGGAAAGCCTCGTGGATGAGCCGCTCGACGTGCGCGTGGGCGACGCCGATGACGTGGTCCTGCACGGTCGAGAACACCGCGCCCGGCTCTCCGCCGGCCTTCACCCCGGACTGCAGGCGCCGGGCGACGCCGGCGAGCATGTGCTCCTCGCGGAAGCGCAGCATCGCCAGGTGGTAGTCGGAGTCGAGGATGTCCGGCTCGCGCTCCCCCGCGATCGGGACGACGTCGCGTACCCGTTCGAGCAGCTTGTGCACGGCGGTCCGCTCCAGAACCGTCTCGACGGCGAGACCGGCCACGAAGCGGACGAGGTCGAGCTGGTCCATCTCCTCGAACTCGCTGGAGTAGCCGGTGAGCAGCCCCTTGGCGACCAGCTGGAGCAGCACGGTGTTGTCGCCCTCGAACGTCGTGAAGACGTCCGTGTCGGCCTTCAGGGCAGCGAACCGGTTGGCGGACAGGTAGCCCGCTCCACCGCACGCCTCGCGGCACTCCTGGATGGTCCGCGTCGCGTGCCAGGTCGCCAGGGCCTTCGTGCCGGCGGCCCGCGACTCGAGCTCGCGTCGGGCGTGCTCCGAGGTGGTCACACCGGAGAAGACGTCGTGCAGGTCGTCGCGTACGACCTCCTGCGCGAAGCGCAACGCATAGGTCCGCGCGACCAGGGGAAGCAGCCGGCGCTGGTGCTGGCCGTAGTCGATGAGCAGCGACTCCTCGGCCTCCGCGGAAGCCTCGAACTGCCGGCGTCGCAGCGCGTAGCGGACCGCGATCGTCAGCGCGACCTCCGAGGCCCGGATCGCCGCTCCACCGACCGAGACCCGGCCCTGCACGAGCGTGCCCAGCATGGTGAAGAAGCGGCGCCCGGCCGACTCGATCTCCGACACGTACTCGCCGGAGGCGGTGACGTCGGCGAAGCGATTCAACAAGGACGTACGCGGCACCCGCACTCCCGAGAACCACAGCCGTCCGTTGTCGACGCCGTTGAGCCCCATCTTGGGCCCGTCGTCAGCGATCTTGACCCCGGGCGCAGCGACGCCGGAGATCCGGATCGGCACGACGAAGGCATGCACCCCACGCTCCTCGCCGCCGACGACGAGCTGCGCGAAGACGACCGCGAGCTCGCCGTGAGCAGCGGCGTTGCCGATGTAGTCCTTGTACGCATCCTCCCGGGTCGTCTCGATGACGAACTCCTGGGTCGCCGGGTCGTAGGTGGCCACGGTCGCCACGGCGGCCACGTTGGAGCCATGGCCGTGCTCGGTCATCGCGAAGCAGCCGAGCAGGCGCCCGGAGACGATGTCGGCGAGGTAGCGGTCGTGGTGCCGGGCGGTGCCGAGCTGCAGGATGGCGCCGCCGAAGAGCCCGAACTGCACGCCCGACTTCACCAGCAGCGACAGGTCCCCGCCGGCCATCTCCTCGAAGGCGGCGATGGAAGCGCCGACGTCACCGCCGCCGCCGTACTCCTTCGGGAACCCGAGCCCGGTCAGGCCGGTCGCAGATACGTCGAGGAGCACCTCCCGGACCCGCTCGCGGTACTCCGGCCGGGGCAGCTCCTCGACCTCGTCGAGAAAGTCGGCGCGTTCGGCCAGCGCTCGGCGTACGTCCTGGCGTACCCCGGCGTAGCGCCCGTCGAGAAGTGAAGTCAGTGCGGCGGCATCGATGGCGTTCACGTCGCCACCCTATGCCGGGCGAGGCCAGGATCAGGTCAGCTCGTGGGCGACCTTCGCCTCGCGCCCGGCGATCGCGTCGGACTCGGCGACGAGCCGGCGCACGCCCTTGCGCTGGAACTTCTGGCCGGCCGCCAGCCCGCCGAAGTAGTAGGCGACGAGCGCGATCATCGCGCCCGCGACGTCGTCGGCGAGATAGTGCCAGCCGAAGTAGACGGTCGCCACGACGGTGATCCCGAAGTTGATCCAGCCGGCCCAGCGGGCGATCTTGTTCTTGATCGTGGCGTGGATCATCAGCGCCACCAGCAGGGTGATGCCGGTGTGCAGCGAGGCGAAGCCACCGACCGACTGCACCACGTTGGCGTCGACGTCGAAGAGGACGTGCTGCCGGGTGAAGACCAGCGACTCCATCAGGCTGCTGGCCGGCGTGTCCGGCAGGTCGGCGTAGAGATAGGGGTACTGCAGGCCCGGACCGACCGTCGGCAGGCAGTAGTAGGACACCGTGCCGAGGATCCAGGCGATGCACTGCGAGGCGACGAACCAGTAGCCGTAGGCCAGGTTGCGCGACCAGACCAGCCATGCGGCGACCGCGAACGGCACCAGCGGCAGGAACCACATGTAGATGTAGGAGAGGAACCAGGCCACCCAACCGGTGCCGAGCAGGTCGTGGAGCAGGATCGCCGGGTCGGCGCCGAAGAGCACCGCCTTGTCGATCAGGTGCAGCTCGTGGTCGAACTCGTAGGTCTCCGGCACGACGAACGGCAGGAAGGACTTGAGGTTCCGGTAGCAGACGTAGACCAGGTAGAAGCAGACGATGCCCATCGCCACGAGCGTCAGGCGCTCACGGGTCCAGTGGGTGCGGACCCGCTCCTTGAAGATCGGGCCCATGTCCTTCCACTTGAACTTCGCCAACCACAGCGTGCGTGGCACCAGGTCGACGAGCAGGGCGGCTCCGACGAGGAGGGGCAACCGGAGCCAGGACGGTCCGAGGAAGCCCTCCGGGTCGAGCATGCGCTTGTCGACGATCTGCGCGGTCACGACTGCGATCAGGCCGAAGATCAGCGCGCTACTGACGAGGAAGATCTGAGCGCGGCGATACATAGCCGCTAAGTTTAAATGGCGGGTGGCTGCTCTGCCGATTCGGGGACAACAGATTCTGGAATGGCCAGCCGGTTCGGCTCCACCCGCAGCCTGACCGACTCCCCCGGCGCCGGCGCCGAGTCGGCGACCGCGTCGACCTCACCGATGTCGTCGAGACGTACGACGAGCCGGTGCTGTTCCGGCGTGGCCCTGGCCGAGACGACGGTGCCGGTGAGCGGCCCCGCCGGGTCGGCGACGAAGGCCGAGCGTCGGAGCGCCACCGCGCCCGCTGGGCTCAGTCCGGCGGCCTTCAGAACGGTCCGCGCCGCACTGCCCTCGAGCACACGGGCATAGCCGAGGAACAGCGCCGCCCAGGTGTCGGTCGGCCGCGCCCAGACGTCGCGGAGGGTCCCCTCCTGCACGAGGCGACCGTCGCGCAGGAGCGCGATCCGGTCGGCGACCGCGAACGCCTCCTCCTGGTCGTGGGTGACCATGAGCGCTGTCGTGCCGGCCTCGTGCAGGATCCGTCGCAGATCGCCGGCCAGCCGCTCCCGCAGCCCCGCGTCGAGCGCGGAGAGCGGCTCGTCGAGGAGCAGCAGCCTCGGCTCGACCGCCAGCGCCCGTGCCAGCGCGACCCGCTGCCGCTCGCCACCGCTCAGCGTGCCCGGGAGGCGATCCTGGTAGCCACCCAGGCCGACGAGATCCAGCAGGTCGGCGACCCGCTTCTCGCGGTCGGCGCCGGGGATGCGCCGCAGCCGCATCGAGTAGGCGACGTTGCCCGCGACACTGAGGTGCGGGAACAGCTGCCCGTCCTGGAACATCAGCGCGAAGCCGCGCTTGTGCGTCGGCACTCCGCGCAGCTCCCGCCCGTCCCAGCAGATCTCCCCCGTCGCCGGCTCCAGTCCGGCCACTGCCCGCAACAGCGTCGACTTCCCCGACCCCGAAGGCCCGAGCAGCGCCAGCACCTCTCCGTCCGCCAGCTCCAGGCTGACGTCCGAGACGGCCGCCTTCCCGTCGTACGCCACCGACACCTCACGCAGCGACAGCATCGCAACCCCGATCCCGCCGAATCGGTAGTTCTGGTGGCCGAATCGGTAGTTCTGGCGTACCAAACTGCCGTTTCGTCCGCCACAAGTGCGGACTCGGCCCCCAAAGGTGCGGTTTCGGCGGTGCGGTGTTCACAGTGCTCCGATCGAAGGGACGCGGAGACGCTCGACGAGGAGCATCACGACGGCGGTGGCGAGGGCGAGGACGCAGGCGGCGGCGAGGGCCATGCCGTAGTTGTCGGACCCCGGACGGGACAGCAACCGGAGGATGACGACGGGGAGGGTGGGGCGCTCCTCGCGGACCAGGAAGGACGTCGCGCCGAACTCCCCCAGCGAGGCCGCGAAGGCGAAGCCGGAGGAGGCGAGGAGCGGCTTCCAGACGGCAGGTACGTCGACGGTCATCACCGCACGCAGCGGCCCGGCCCCGAGCCCGGCGGCGGCCTGGCGGAGTCGGTCGTCGACCGATCCCAGGACCGGCACCAACGTCCTCACCACCAGGGGCAACGCGACCAGAGCCTGGGCCAGCGGTACCAGCCACGGCTCGTCACGGAAGTCGAGGACGCCCGACCCGAGCGTCAGGTAGAGCCCGAGCCCGAGGGTGACGGCGCTGACCCCGAGCGGCACCATGAACAGCCCGTCGAGGACCGCACGCACTCGATGCTCGGCCCGGGTCCGCGACCGGCGGGTCACCGCGAAGGCCACCAGCAGCCCGAGCACCAGCGCGACGAGTGTCGCCTGCACCGCGACCGCCAGCGACGTCATCAGCGCCGTGGTGACCGGCACCGGCAGCGGCGGGTCGAACCCAGGGGTCTGCAGGGCGACGTAGTTCCCGAGGCTCCACCGGTCGTCGACGCGCAGCGACCCGAGCAGCAGCGCCAGCAGCGGCCCGGCCACCAGCAGGACCAGCACGGACGTCGACAACAGGGCCGGGAGGTCTCGCAGCGACACCTGCCGACGGCGTACGACGACCCGCGACTGCGCGGGATCGGGCACCGAACGCAGCCGACCGGCCACGACCAGGAGACCGACGACGACCACCAGCTGGAGCACCGACAGCACCGCGGCACCGGGCAGGTCGAACAGGGTGAAGGTCAGCTTGTAGATCTCGGTCTCGATGCTGTTGTAGCGCACCCCGCCGAGGGTGAGCACGATCCCGAACGCGGTCGCGCAGAAGAGGAAGACCACCGACGCCGCCGAGACGATCGCGGGACGCAGCGCGGGCAGGGTGATCGTCAGCAGGACCCGCAAGGGCGACGCCCCGAGAGCGGCGGCGGCCTCACCCGGACGCGGATCGAGCGACTCCCAGGCCGCCCCGACCGCGCGGATCACCACCGAGGCGTTGAAGAAGACCAGCCCGAGGATGATCGCGGTCGGCGTCCCGTCCAACCCGAGAGAGGCCAGCATCCCCGCCTCGCCGATGAGCTCGCGGAAGGCGACCCCGACGACGACGGTGGGGAGTACGAACGGCACCAGCAGCCCGGCCCGGATCACACGCTGCAGCGGAAACGCCAGCCGATGCAGCGCGAACGCAGCCGGCAGCCCCAAGGCGACGCTCAGCACCGTCGCGAGGCCCGAGGACCACAGCGTGAACCAGAGCGCCCGCTGGATCTCCGGGCGCCCCACGACCCGAGACACCACGGACAGGTCGAAGGAGCCACCGAAGAACAGGCCGCGCTGCACCATCCCCGTGACCGGCAGGACGAAGAAGACCGCCAGCACGGCCACCGGAAGGGCGGCGAGCGCGACCAGGGTGCCTACGCGACGGGTGGAGCTCACTGCGCGATCGTGTCACTCCAGGTCGCCAGCCAGGCTTCCCGGTTCTCCTCGATCTCCTCGGGCTCGACGGAGAGCGGCGAGGTCGGCTGCTGGGCGAACTTCGCCCATTCGGCGGGCAGCTCGACGCTCGAGGAGACGGGGAAGACATACATGCTCTCCGGCAGCGCCCCCTGCACGCTGTCGGAGAGCATGAAGTCGATCAGCGCCTGGGCGCCCTCGGGGTGGTCAGTACCCTTCAGCACACCGGCGTATTCGACCTGACGGAAGCAGGTGTCGAGGAGCGCGGCAGTCGTGGTCTTCCCGTCCTTGACGGTGAAGGCCGGCGAAGAGTCGTAGGAGAGGACGATCGGACGCGTGCCCTTGCCGCCGCCCTGGGTGAAGTCGGAGTAGTAGGCCTGGTCCCAGCCGTCGACGACCTTGGCGCCGTTGTCCATCAGCTTGCCCCAGTAGTCGGCCCAGCCGTCCTCGCCGTACTCGGCGACGGTCGCCAGCAGGAACGCCATCCCCGGCGTCGAGGTCGCCGCGCCCGGGGTCACGAAGAGGTCCTTGTACGCGGGCTCGGCCAGGTCGTCGAGCGACTTCGGCGGCGTCAGCTTCTTCGCGGCGAACCACTCGGTGTCGATGTTGACGCACACGCTGCCGTTGTCGACGGGGGTGAGGAAGTGCTCCTCGTCGCCGGGCAGGTCGTAGTCGGAGACGCCCTCGGGGATCTCGGACGGCGTGTAGGCCTCCAGCGCGCCCTGGTCGATCGCGCGGCTGGCGAAGGTGTTGTCGACGCCGAAGACGGCGTCACCGTCGGGGTTGCCGGTGTCCAGGGCGATCTTGGTGGTCAGCTCGCCGCCGTCGCCCGCGTGCCGGATCTCGGCGGTGTAGCCGGTCTTCTCGGTGAACTCGGCCAGCACCTCCTTCGGCAGCGTGAAGCTGTCGTGGGTCAGCAGCACGACCGTCTTGTCGTCGGCACCCTTCGACTTCTCGGACTCCGGCTCCGCCGGCGTGCCGCCGCAGGCGGACAGCAGCAACGCCGAGATAGCTGTGGCAGCGATGGCAGGCGTACGCATGCGCATTTCTGACTCCCTTCGCCGGTATCAACCGGAGCAGGTTCGGAGGGTCTGCGGCGCTGTTCGCCGCACTCTCAGGCCTTCCGGCCTCCCCTGTCTGTTCCCGGCAACACTACTTGCTTGCGAGAATCCACCCATGACCGACGTCTCCATCTCGTCCTTCGACGACCTCACCCCCAAGACCGCGTACGCCCTGTGGCGGCTGCGCCAGGAGGTCTTCGTCGTCGAGCAGGACTGCCCGTACCTCGACCTGGACGGCCGTGACCTCGAGCCCGGGACGCGTCACGTGGTGCTGACCGACGGCGACCAGCTCGCCGGCACCGCCCGCATCCTCGACGACGGCGACGTGTGGCGGATCGGCCGCGTCGTTCTCGCCCCCACCCACCGCGGCCAGGGCCTGGCGGACGTGATCATGAAGGCTGCCGTCGAGGCCGTCCCCGACCGCGACATCGTCCTCGACGCCCAGTCGCCGCTGGCCGGCTGGTACGCCGAGTTCGGGTTCGTGAAGGACGGCGAGGAGTTCCTCGAGGACGGCATCCCGCACACGCCGATGCGGCTCAGGCGTTGACGGGAGCGAAGAGCACGCTCGCCTCTGTCTCCTCACGCGTGGCCTGACCGCGAGCCGCCAGGAGCTCGAGATGGGCCTTGGTCTCCATGACCGCGAGGCCGGCGTTGAAGTAGTCGAGCTCTGCGAAGGCGCGCTCGTGGCGGGTCCAGCCGAGGTCGTTGGCGACCTCGAGCGCTGAGCGACGGCCGGCCTTCAACGAGGCCAGCGACTGGGCGAGCCGGGTCTCGTGATGGGCGAGGAGCTCGTCGACGCGGGCGTGCGACGAGGTCGCGACGGGGCCGTGGGCGGGCAGAAGCTGCAGGTCGGGCAGGGTCCTGACCTTGGTCAGCGAGGCCATGAAGTCGCCCAGCGGGTCGATGACCGGCACCGGCTCGAAGCCGATCGACGGCGTGATCGTGGGCAGCACGTGGTCACCGGCGAACAGGACCGAGCCGGCCAGATCGGCATAGACGTAGTGGCCCTGGGTGTGCCCAGGGGTGTGCACGGCATCGACGTCGCGGCCGGCGACGGAGAGGCGTACGTCCCCTTCGAGCCACTGCGAGGGCATCCGCCAGTGGGACAGGTCGGGCGCGGGCGGCGGGTTGGCGGCCCACACCGCGGCCAGCTCGTGCGCACCGGCATGGGCGAGCAGCCGGTCGGTCGAGATCCAGCCGTCGAGGTCGCCGTTGGTGAGCTCGAGGGTGGGCCGTTCGCCGGCGCCGAGCAGCACGTCGGCGCCGAACTCCTCACCCAGCACCGAGGCCAGCGTGTAGTGGTCGCGGTGCACGTGGGTGACCAGGAACCGCCGGATGTCACCGAACGCGAAGCCGAGCTTCTTCAGCCCGTTCTCCAGCGCGGCGCGCCCCTCGGTGATCGCCCAGCCACCATCGACCAACGAAAGGCCGTCAGAGCCCTCGAGGACGTAGATGTTGACCGCCTTGAGCCCGTCCATCGGCAGCGGAAGCGGGATCCGGTGCACGCCGTCGGCAACCGTCCATGCTCCCGGAGCGGACCAGTGCTCCCCCGAGTCAGGCGAGATGGCGGTGGCTGTCGACTGACTCATCAGGCTCCTTCGGTCGGCCCCGGAGTTCGACCTTTCCAGAGCCAGAGCAGGCCCAGGATCGGCAGCAGGGCAGGAACGAAACCGTATCCGCTCCCGAACTTCGACCATACCGATGCATCCGGGAACCAGGACGGCACGACCAGGGACAGGACACCGACGACGAACACGCCGGCGAGCTCGATCCACAGCATGACCTTCGCGAAGCCCGCCGACCCGTTGGCCGCCCGGCGGATCGCGAACCAGCCGGCGACATAGGTCGCGGCGGCGACCACCGAGAGCGAGTAGGCGATCGGGGCCTCGTCGAAGCGGGTGAGGACCTGCACCAGCGACCGGGCGCCCGCGGCGAGCACGAAGATCGCGTAGACGGTCAGCAGCACCAGGTGGGGACCGGAACGGGTCTTGGCGGGAGCGGTCTCGGTCACCGGACCATCATGACGCGTACGGCCACGACCCCCGTCGCCAGGGCGGCCGCCGCGATCACGCCCGAGGACCAGGTCGAGCGGTCCTCGCGCATCGTCTGCAGCGCCAGCGGCATCAGGCACACGAGCGCGCCCAGGTAGCCCAGAAAGGTCGACAGCGACTCCGGCTTGCGCCCGGCCGACCAGCCCGCCAGCGCCCCGATCGCGAGCACGACCGCGAGGATCTCGAGCATCCACGCCAGCTGGTCCAGCCACCGTGGGCGCGGGGCCTTCAGGACGAGGCCGACGACGGCCGCGATCGTCACGAACGCGGCGTACGCGGCCACGATGATTCCGATCGGAGTCAGGGCGTCCACGTGCCAATATTCTCTGATGACCTCCGTCGTTCCCGATTCGGGGCTCGTCGCCCGCCTCCGCGCCGCCGGCTGCGTCTTCGCCGAGGAGGAGGCGGCCCTCCTCGAGGCGGAGCCCGTCTCGCCGCAGGAGCGAGAGGCGATGGTCGTACGCCGCCTGGCCGGTGAGCCGCTGGAGCTCATCCTGGGCTGGGCCGAGTTCTGCGGGCTCCGGATCGGGGTCGCGCCTGGGGTGTTCGTGCCCCGGCAGCGCTCGGCGCTGATGGTCGAGCTCGCCGTCCAGGGGACTGAGCACAGCACGACCCGGCGGGTTCTCGACCTCGGCTGCGGGACCGGAGCGCTGGGCGCGGCCATCGCCGCACGTGTCCCGGACGCGGAGGTCTGGGCGACCGACATCGACCCGGCCGCCGTCTCCTGCGCCCGACGAAATCTGCCCTCGGACCGGGTGCTCCTCGGCGACCTCTTCGCCCCGCTCCCCCACGGCCTCGCGTTCGACGTGATCGTGGCCAACGCTCCTTATGTGCCGAGCGACCAGATCCGGAACCTGCCGCCCGAGGCGCGCGACCACGAGCGCCACGTGGCTCTCGACGGGGGCGCGGACGGCCTCGACGTCCAGCGGCGCGTGATCGAGCAGGCTCCGAAGCATCTGGCACCCGGCGGCGTACTCGTCATCGAGGCCGGCCAGGAGCAGGCGCCCGTCACCGCGAGCCTGATGCGGGAGCAGGGGCTCGTCGCGCAGATCCATCACGACGAGGAGCTCTACGCGACGGCGGTGACCGGGATCGCTGTCGGAATACCCGGTTAACCGGGTATTCCGACGCCCAAGGCGAGGCGTCCCTCTGATTGCACACCACCCCCGCGGTGTGCATTCAGAGGGACCTCCACCCAGTTGGCGTCGGACCCGTTTCTTGGCCCACGGATCAGCCACCAACCTCTGTGAGAGATCGTCCACCCCCCACCGGTGGACGACCTTCTCGCCGATGAAACGGGCCAGCCGCGGACCCATGACGCGGGTTGGGAAGAATTTTTTCGGGAATCCCGTCAGACTTTCGACATGCAGGCTTACGGTCTGACCCATCTGGTGCCGTTGTCCCTGCTCACAGCGGGGATCGTGGCCGTGGTCTGGCTGGGCAGGCGCCAGCGGGACGAGGAGAATCCGTCGCGATTCTCCCGAGGATTCGCGCTCGCGATCCCACTGACGACCATCCCGCTGCAGGCCCATGAGTGGGTCACCGACTTCGACCTCTTCATCGATCTGCCGATCCATCTGTGCGACCTGGCGTGGATGGCGGCGGCGGTCGCGCTGTGGACCCACCACCCCTACCCGACGGCGCTGACCTGCTTCTGGGGTCTCACGCTGACCACCCAGGGTGTGTTCACTCCGGACGTACGGGACTTCCCGGAGGTCAGCTACATCACCTTCTGGGCGATGCACCTGGTGGTCGTGCTCGCCGCGGTCTACCTGGTCTTCGGGCTCAAGCTGCTACCGCGCTGGCGGGACTACGGCTGGGCGGTCGCGACCACAGCGGTGTGGGCCGCGGCGGCGTACGTCCTCAACCTCGTCCTCGACGCCAACTACGGTTACCTGCGCTACAAGCCGCCGTCGGGCTCGCTGCTCGACGTGCTCGGGCCGTGGCCGGTCTACATCCTCAACGAGATCCTGCTCATCGCGGGCGTGTGGGCGCTGGTCACCCTCGGGATGCGGATCTGGGCCCGTCAGGAGGGGTCGACGAGGACGCCGGTGCGCTCGTAGTCGGCGAGGGCGGAGGCGTACGGAGCCAGGTCGATGCCCTTCTCGCTGACCCAGCCGTCGTCGTAGTAGGACGAGCGGTAGCGCTCCCCGGAGTCGCACAGCAGCGAGACGACGCTGCCCTCGTCACCGGCCGCCACCATCTCGCGTACGACACCCAGCGATGCCCACACGTTGGTGCCCGTCGAGGGGCCGACCGAGCGGCCCATCCGGGCCGAGAGCCAGCGCATCGTCGCGATCGACGCCGCGTCGGGGACCTGGACCATGTCGTCGACCACCCCGCCGACGAAGGACGGCTCGACCCGCGGCCGCCCGATCCCCTCGATCCGCGACGGCATCCCGGTGGCGTAGTCGGAGGTGTCCATCTCCCAGCCGCCGTAGAAGGCGGAGTTCTCCGGGTCGGCGACCATCAGCTTGGTGGGGTGGCGGCGGTAGTGGAGGTAGCGACCGATCGTCGCCGAGGTGCCGCCGGTGCCCGCCGAGACGACGATCCAGGTCGGCACCGGGTGCCGCTCCTGCGACATCTGGTCGAAGATCGACTCGGCGATGTTGTTGTTGCCGCGCCAGTCGGTGGCCCGCTCGGCGTAGGTGAACTGATCCATGTAGTGGCCGCCGCACTCGCGGGCGAGGCGCTCAGCCTCGGCATACATGTCGGGAGCGCGGTCGACGAAGTGGCAGGTGCCGCCGTACCACTCGATCAGCGCCACCTTCTCCTTCGACGTCGAGCGCGGCATCACCGCGACGAACGGGAGGCCGAGGAGCCGGGAGAAGTAGGCCTCGGAGACCGCGGTCGACCCCGAGGACGCCTCCACGACCGTCGCGCCCTCGTGCAGCCAGCCGTTGCAGACCGCGTACAGGAACAGCGACCGCGCCAGGCGGTGCTTCAGCGAGCCGGTGGGGTGGACGGACTCGTCCTTCAGGTAGAGGTCGATGCCCGGACATCCCGGCAGCGGCACGACGTGCAGATGGGTATCGGCGGAGCGCTGCGCGTCGGCCTCGACGCGGCGTACGGCTTCGTCGATCCAGGCGCGATGGGAGTCAGAGAGGCGTGGCACCGGCCGAGCGTAACTCCACCCTGATCTGTCCTTGGCATGTGCGGTGAGCCACAATGGCGGGACCGAAACCCGATCGGGTCCGCAGTGAAGTTGCCCACAAGTTAGACCGATCTAAGGACCCCGATTAACCATTGCGGCCTCAAAAGCGAGACAAAAGACCTGTGGACGAACCTCTTGACGTAGTGCTGATCGGCGGCGGCATCATGAGCGCCACCCTGGGCGTGCTCCTCCAGGAGCTGGAGCCCAGCTGGTCCATCAAGATGATCGAACGGCTCGACTCGCTCGCCGTGGAGTCCTCCGGCCCGTGGAACAACGCCGGCACCGGCCACTCCGCGCTCTGCGAGCTCAACTACAGCCCGCAGCAGGCCGACGGCTCGGTCGACATCTCCAAGGCCGTCAACGTCAACGAGCAGTTCCAGGTCTCCCGGCAGCTGTGGTCCTTCCTGGTCGAGAACGGCCGTATCCCGGACCCCGACAAGTTCATCCACACCGTCCCGCACATGTCCTTCGTGTGGGGTGCGGACAACGTCGAATACCTCCGCAAGCGCCACGAGGCGCTGTCGGCGCACCCGCTCTTCGCCGGGATGGAGTTCTCCACCGACCCCGAGGTCATCCGGGGCTGGGCACCGCTGCTGCTCGAGGGCCGCTCGGCCAAGTCGCTCGCCGACGAGCCCGTCGCGGCCACCTGGACCAACGCCGGCACCGACGTCGACTTCGGCTCGCTCACCGCGATGCTGACCCGCACCCTGGTGGACAAGGGCGCCGACCTGGAGACCGGGTCCGAGGTCACCGACCTGCACCAGACCATGGACGGCTTCTGGCACATCTACGGCCGCAACGAGTCCGGGAAGTACCACCTGCGTTCGCGGTTCGTCTTCGTCGGCGCCGGCGGCTACGCGCTGCCGCTGCTGCAGAAGGCGGCCATCCCGGAGATCCGCGGCTTCGGCGGCTTCCCGGTCTCGGGTGAGTTCCTGCGTACGTCCAAGCCCGAGCTGGTCGCCCAGCACCGCGCCAAGGCCTACGGCAAGGCCGCCGTCGGCGCCCCGCCGATGTCGGTGCCCCACCTCGACACCCGCTACGTCGAGGGCAAGACCCACCTGATGTTCGGTCCCTACGCCGGCTGGAGCCCGCGCTTCCTCAAGACCGGGTCGCTGACCGACCTGTTCCTCTCGGTGCGGCCCCACAACCTGCTGCCGATGCTGCGCGCCGGGCTGACCAACATGGACCTCACCGTCTACCTGGTCAAGGAGCTGCTGCGCTCCCCGCGCAAGAAGTTCGACGACCTCCTCGACTTCTTCCCCGCCGCGGACCGCAAGGACTGGGACCGGATCATCGCCGGCCAGCGGGTGCAGGTCATCCGCCCGGACGGCGTGCTGCAGTTCGGCACCGAGGTGATCACCGCCGAGGACGGCACCATCGCCGGTCTGCTGGGTGCCTCGCCCGGCGCCTCGACCGCCCCGGCGATCATGGTCAACGTCCTGCGCCGCTGCTTCCCCGACCGCTGGGACTCCTGGCAGCCCCAGCTCAAGGCGATGATCCCGGCCACCGGTGCCGAGCTCAGCGCCGACCCCGAACTCGCCGCCGAGACCTTCGCGCGCACGGACCGCCAGCTTCACCTCGGCTGACCAACCCGCCGAATCGGTGGTTCTGGGCACCGAATCTGTAGTTGTGGGCGGCGAAACGACAGTTTCGTCGCCCACAACTGATTTCTCGGCCGCCAGAACTGCCTATTCGGCGGTTAGGTGGGCGGCCACGGCTGCTGCTTGGACCCGGATCTCGGGGATGGCGGTGGCCTCGTAGAGCGCGCCCTTGCAGGGTGGACCGACGGTCAGAAGATCGGGTACGACGCGCCCGTCCGCTCCGATGACCCGACCGTCCTCGGTGACGTCGATGCCGAGGCGCAGCGGGTCGGGGGCGATCAGGCCGCGCTTCTGGAGCGCGAGGAGGAGCGGGTTGTCGGTGCGGGTGATGTCGGGTGAGGGACCGGTGCAGTTGACCACCGCGGTGACCTCGCGGTCCCCGTCGGCGAGCGTGACGACGGGCTGCTCGGCGCCGTCCACCCGGCAGCCGAGCACCCCGCCGCCGAGGATCTCCAGGCGTCCCTCGGCCCGGTAGGTGTCGAGGAGGGCGGCGATGCGCGGGGCCATGCGGTGGCGGCGTACCTCCCACTCGCGGGCGTAGACCTCGCGGAAGCGACGGCGCTCCGGCTCGGGGAGGCGGCGCCAGATCGATTGCGTCGGACCGCGGAGGCCGTCGATGACCGCACGCCAGTCGACGCCGAGGCCGGCCGCGTGCTCGATCTGCTCGCGGACGAGGTCGACGATGCCGTCGGCGGTCAACGGGCCGTCGGGGATCGGGGTCACCCAGGAGGTGAACTGGTCGTCGACGTGGGCGTTGGGCACCAGGCCGTGGCGGCTCACCATGATCACCCGGCGGGCCGGGGAGTCGTCGAGGAGCGTGACCGTCGCGTCGACGGCGGTCAGACCGGTGCCGACGACGAGCACGGTCGCGTCGTCGGGCAGCGCACTGATCCGGGCCACGTCCCAGGGATCCGACAGGTTCCACGGCGCCGCGGGAAGACCGGCCAGCGGCTGGGGCGGCGGGTTGCCGTAGGCGAGGACGACGGAGTCGGCCGCACGGCCGGCATCGTCGCTGGTCAGCAGCCGGAAACCGGCACCGACCGGCTCGACGTCGATGACCGTCTCGCCGACCGTCTCCAAGGTCCCGGGACCAGCCACAGCGGCCTGGGCGAGCCGGTCGCGCAGGTAGCGGGAGTAATCCCGCCGGGGCAGGAAGTCGATCGGGCCGAGGTCGATCCCGACCTCCGCCGCCCAGTCCAGCAGGTCGTCACGATCGTCGGGAAAGCCCGACATGTTGTTGGCCCGGACGTTGAGGAGATGGCGGGCGTCGGTGGTCGAGTAGGCCACCCCGTAGCCGGCCTCTCCCCGCGCCTCGAACAGCACCACGGACGCGCCTCGGCGGAGCAGGTTGATCGCAGTCAGCGTGCCGCTGGCTCCACCTCCGACGATCGCCACCGTCGGCGTGCTGGGCGGCGTGGGCGGCGCGGCATCTGTCGTCACCCCGCCAGGGTAACGGCGTTATCCAGGCTTTGTTCACCTGGTTACTGGTCTTACCCGAAAGATTGCACAAATCTATTTGCAAAGATCTCTTTGCGATCTATGGTGGACTCATGGCAGCACGCGAGATCGTTCCCGGAGTCGACCAGCTCAAGGCACTCACCCACCCCGTGCGCGTCCGCATGCTCGGGATCCTCCGTGTGGACGGCCCGGCGACGGCGACCACCCTGGCCGCGCGGCTCGGCATCAACAGCGGCGCGACGTCCTACCACCTCCGGCAGCTCGCGCAGCACGGGTTCATCGAGGACGACGAGAGCCGCGGCAACGCCCGGGAGCGCTGGTGGAAGGCGGCCCATCAGGCGACCGTCACCGGCGACCGGGACGTGCCCGACACCCCCGAGGGTCAGGAGACCCTCGATGCCTACCTGCAGACGGTCGTCACGATCTACGCGCAGCGCCTCCAGGAGGCGATCGAGGAGCGCGCGCTGCTCCCCAAGGAGTGGCGCGAGGCCTTCGGGCTCAACGACCGCGTCGTGCGCCTCACCCCGAGCCAGGCGTCCCGGGTGGAGGAGCAGGTCAACCAGCTCATCGACGACCTCGAGGACGAGCCTGCGGGCGAGGCCGTGATGTTCCAGTTCCACGTCTTCCCGCTTCCCGGACACCTCGGCAAGGACCAGGAGAGGCAGTCATGAAGCTCCCCCTCTACGGATGGCTCGCCGCCGAGACCATCTCCCTGGTCGGCACCCGCGTCTCGATGCTGGCGCTGCCCTGGTTCGTGCTCGAGACGACCGGCAGTCCCGCGAAGGCCGGCCTGATCGCGCTCTTCGAGATGACCCCGCTGGTGCTCAGCAAGATCTTCGGTGGCCCGGTCATCGATCGCATAGGTCCGCGCCGCGTCGCGATCTCCTGCGACCTGGGCTCGGCCGTCGTGGTCGGCCTCATCCCCCTGCTGTACGCAGCCGGCCTGCTGCACTTCCCGATCCTCCTTGGCCTCGTCGCCCTCGCCGGCGCGATGCGCGGCCCCGGTGACTCGGCGAAGTCGTCGATGATCCCGCAGCTGGTCGAGGAGGCCGGCGTGCCGACGGAGCGGGCGACCGGGCTCCACTCGTTCGTCGAGCGCACCGCCTCCATGCTCGGCGCCGCCGCGGCGGGCCTGCTGATCGGCGTGGTCGGTGCGACCAACGCGATCGTGATCGACGCCGCCTCGTTCGCGGTCGGCGCCCTCGTGCTCGCGACGACGACGGCCGGCCTGGCCCGGCGTCGGTCGCCTGCACCCACTGAGCAGCCGAGGGAGGACCCCGCCACGTACGGTGCCCAGCTCGCCGAGGGCTGGCACTTCCTCCGCCGCGACCGGGTGCTCCTGGGGATGGCGTTCATGGTCGCACTGACCAACCTGATCGACATCGCCTGGAGCAGCGTGCTGATGCCCGTGTGGGGCCAGCAGCACGCCGGCCCCGAGACGATCGGTCTGCTGTTCGCCACCTTCTCGGGTTTCTCGGCGGTGGGATCGGCCGTGGCGGCGGCCATCGGCGACCGGATGCGGCGCTACCCGACGTACCTGGTCTGCTTCCTCGTCACCGGGATCCCACGGTTCCTGGTGATCGCCTTCGGGGCGCCGCTGTGGATGGTGTTCGTCGTGTTCGCGATCGGCGGGACCACCAGCGGCTTCATCAACCCCATCCTCGGAGCGCTGCAGTTCGAACGGATCCCCGCCCACGTGCTCGGCCGGGTGATGTCACTGATCTCGGCCTTCGCCTGGGGGCTGATGCCGCTCGGCGGGCTGCTCGGCGGCGGCCTGGTCTCCGCGTTCGGCCTGACCACGGCCCTGGTGGCCTGCGGGATCGCCTACTTCGTGGTCACGATGTTCCCGGCCATCGACCCGACCTGGAAGCAGATCGAGCGGCGACAGGAGCCGGCGGCTAGCAGGCTTCCCGCAAGCGCGGGATCCTAGGGATCCCGCCGAGCCGCTTGTTGTAGCGGACGTGGTCGGCGTATCCCTCCAGGAGCGTCCACAGCGCCTTGTGCGCCGGCCACGGGATCGCCTCGCCGGGGAACGCCCAGCTCGAGCCGAAGCCGATCCAGACCGGGACCCAGTCCTTGGCGCAGTCCCACTCGCCCCGCTTCGACATCAGCAGCTTGTTGCGGACCTGGAACGCGAGCCGCTGCCCGTCCTTCACGATCGGCGCCGCGCACACCCGCCACAGCGGCATGTCGAGCGACATCAGCTCGATCTCGATGTCGCCGAGAATGCGCGGATCCACCAGGACCGTAGCGACGTTCTCATGCGGGCGCCTCATGACCATCACGCTAGCGTCGAGCGCCGACATTCGCGGCCGATCCGCCAGGAGCGAACATCGCGACCCGATTCACCACCCCGCCGGACAGGGCGTACGCACCGGGCCTATCATCCTCCCCAACTCGATCGGGCAGGGAGGCCCGAGGGAGGATCGAGGAAGGACCCACGTTGGCACCCTTGAGGCAGCCCAGAACGGGCGAAGAAGCCGAGAAGTACGCCGCGGAGCATCTGCATTCCCTCGGCTGGCCCGACGCCGCCCCCTCGGGCAGCACCGCAGCCGCCGACGTCGACATCATCGGCGGCCGGCCCGACAACGTCATCGTCGCGCAGGTCGTGCTCACCCGCGCACCGACCGAGGCGCGCAGCGTCTGTGCCGTACGCGGCGCGGGCTATGCCTACGACGCCCGGACGGTCGCGCTGTTCAGCCGCGCCGGATTCACGACGGACGCGGTCGAGTGGGCCGACAGAGTGCGGGTGGCCCTGTTCGAGTTCGCCGCCGACGGCTCGATCCGGCCGCACGGGAAGCACGCCGCCGAACTGGTCGTCACGGCCACCGCTCCGGCGCCGCCGGTCATCGGCCGGGCGCCCGAGCCGGTCCCCGGCAAGCACATCGACCCCACCCGCACGGGCGGCTTCACGTTCACCTCGAAGATCCCCGCGATCAGGCCGCGCCGGAGGGCGACGGAGAAGACCTCCGACCAGGTCGCTGCTCCGGAGGTCGCTCCGGTCGTCGCTCCGGACGTAACCCCTGGCGTCGCCCCGGACGCGACCGCGCCGGCCGTCGAGAAGATCGCCGGCCCGATGACCGGCCAGATCCCGGCGTACTCATCCACCTACATCCTCCCGGACACGTCTTCGACCTACGTCGTCCCGGCCGCCCCTTCGACCATGAGCATCCCCAAGGCGCCCACGCCGCCGCCCGGCGAGCGGTGGGTCCCGGACGGGCTCGGGCCGATCCTGGACGCGATCGCCCGGGCGTCGCAGCTGCCCGTGGTGCTCGTCCTGGGCTCGGACCAGCGGGCCGAGTGGGTGCGCCAGACCTTCCAGGTCGGCACGATCACGGTCACCGACGAGAGCGTGCTGCCGATGCTGCTCTCGCTCGTGACGGGCCGCGAGTCGCAGTACGCGAGCGGCGAGTCCTACCACAAGGTCGACGGCCTCAAGCCCCAGGGCGAGCGGGCGCTGGAGTCCTGGCGGGCCTGGGCGGCCTACGACCGCGCGATGGCCAACTACCGCCGCGCGGTCTGAGCCCCAGCGGCCGCGTGGTCGCACGCAGGAAACCTGGCGACACCGGCGATCGTCCTCGGGATACTGGTCCTCCATGGATGAGGTCACGGTCGTCGTCGCCCATTCCGAGCGCGCGACCCTGCGCGTGGGTGACGTGTTCCTAAAGGTGGACGCCGATCAGGCGCGCATCTTCGCCGAGGTCGAGGCGATGTCCCTGGCGCCGGTTCCGACACCGGAGGTGCTGTGGTGCAAGCCGCCCGTGCTCGCGCTCGCCGCACTTCCGGGGACGACGCTCGGCCGCCTCGGCGGGCCGGCGACCGGGTCGCCGGCGGCGTGGGCGACGGCCGGCGCCGCCATCCGGAAGTTGCACGACGCACCGCTGCCGCCCCGGCACGGCCGCGCGGGCCGGAGTAGCGATGCGCTGGCGGCGGAGCTCGACGACGAGTGCGACACGCTCGCGGCCGACGGAATCCTGCCCGCCGACCTGATCGCCCGCAACCGCCGGGTCGCCGAGGCCGCGCTCCGGCCCTGGACTCCGGCGTTCACGCACGGCGACCTGCAGATCGCGCACGTCTTCGTCGACGCCGACGAGGTCACCGGCATCATCGACTGGTCCGAGGCGGGCCAGGGCGATGCTCTGTACGACCTCGCCACCTTCACGCTCGGACACGAGGAGCACCTCGACGACGTCATCGCCGGCTACGGCACCGACGTCGACCTCGAGGTGATCCACGGGTGGTGGTCGCTGCGGAGCCTGCTGGCGGTTCGCTGGCTGATCGAGCACGGCTTCGACCCCTTCGCGCCGGGCTGTGAGGTCGACGTGCTGAGATCCCGGATGTGAAGCTGCGCGGACCCGCGCGAGCCACGTAGGTATTACCGATCGGTGACGGATGAGTCGCATGCTGTCGCCGAGGACGCAGCGCTGGCACAGTGAAGGCATGACTGGGCTGGACATGGGACAGACACCTCGCGCCGAGGTCGGGGTCATCGGCGGGACCGGGCTCTACGAGTTCGTGAGCGATGCCGAGGAGGTGGTCGTCGAGACGCCCTACGGTGCGCCGTCGGCGCCGATCACGGTCGGCACCGTTGCCGGCCGGTCGGTGGCGTTCGTGCCCCGACACGGCCGCTCGCACGAATATCCACCGCATGCCATCCCCTACCGCGCCAATCTCTGGGCCCTGCGGTCGCTCGGGGTGAGCCAGGTGCTCTCCCCCAGCGCCGTCGGCGGCCTCCGGTCCGAGGTCGCGCCCGGCGATCTCGTCACGCCCGACCAGATGGTCGACCGCACCTGGCGCCGCATCCCGAGCTTCGTGGAGACGGGGGCCACCCACGTACCTCTCGCCGATCCCTACTGCGCGCGCATCGCCAAGGCCTACGCCGCCGCCGACCCGTCCGTGAAGACCGGCGGCACGCTGATCATCATCGAGGGGCCGCGGTTCTCGACGCGCGCCGAGTCCATCCACCACGCCGCCCAGGGCTGGACGCTGGTCGGGATGACCGGCGCCCCGGAAGCGGCGCTCGCCCGGGAGTTGCGGATGTGCTACGCGCCGTTGTGCCTGGTCACCGACATGGACGCGGGCGCCGCCGAGGGCGAGGGCGTCGACGAGGACGACGTCTACGCGCTCTTCGCCGCCAACCTGGAGCGGATGCGCACGATCCTGACCGACACGATCGCCGGTCTCCCCGACCCGGGCGGGTGCTCGTGCTCGACCTGGGCCGAGGGCAAGCAGCTCGCCTACGAGATCCCATGAGGGTCCTGCTCACCGGCTCGGCCGGCTTCATCGGTACCGCCATCGGCCGGGTCCTGGAGGAGGCCGGTCACGAGGTCGTACGTGTCGATGCGCTGCTCCTGATGGCGCACGGCCCGTCCGCCTCGGTGCCTCCGGACACCCACCTGCTCGACGTACGCGACGCCGACGGGTGGGGCGACCTGCTGGACGGCGTCGACGCGGTGTGCCACCAGGCTGCCGTCGTCGGGGCCGGGGTGACGGTGGCCGACCTCCCGCTGTACGCAGCCCACAACGACCTCGGCACCGCGGCGCTCCTGGCGGCGATGAGCGCGCACGGGGTCTCCCGGCTGGTGCTGGCCTCGTCGATGGTGGTCTACGGCGAGGGCCGCTACGTCTGCGAGACCCACGGCGACCGGGTGCCGCCGCCGCGCTCACGCACCGCGCTCGACGCCGGCGACTTCGAGAACCACTGCGACCTGTGCGGCGGCGCGCTGGCCTGGGCGACGGTGGCCGAGTCGGCGCGGCTCGACCCCCGCAGCTCGTACGCAGCCAGCAAGGTCGCCCAGGAGCACTATGCCTCCGCGTGGGCCCGCCAGGCGGACGCGACCGCGATCGCGCTGCGCTACCACAACGTCTACGGGCCGCACATGCCTGCCGACACGCCCTACTCCGGGGTGGCCGCGATCTTCCGGTCCTCGCTGGAGCGGGGCGAGGCGCCGCAGGTGTTCGAGGACGGCGGCCAGCAGCGCGACTTCGTCCACGTCGACGACGTCGCCCGCGCCAACCTGGCGGCGTTGGAGGCGACCGCCGAGCGGCCGGCCGGTGAGCTGGCGGCCTACAACGTCGCATCCGGACACCCGGTCACGATCAGGCAGGTGGCCGAGCTGGTCGCGCGAGGTGCCGGGCAGGAGGTGGCGCCGGTCGTCACCGGGCGCTACCGGATCGGCGACGTACGCCATGTCGTCGCCTCCCCACAGCTCGCGGAGAAGGAGCTCGGCTTCCGCGCCGAGGTGCTGCCTGACGTTGGGCTTCCCGCTTTCGCCACCGATCCGCTGCGGATGCACAGCTGAACCGAGAAGCGCGTCCACATCGTGAGAGGTGTCCCGGCACTTGATGGGCACTTCTTGGGCTTGCGGGGTGTTTCAGTGCCCGTCATGTCCAGGGATACCCGGTCGACCGGGTATCCCTGGGTCCCTGTTCACCAGCTCGTGTGCAACAGGTGCTCGACGAGCAGCGCGGTGCCGAGCTGGAGCGCGAGGCCGGGGCGTCGCCACCGCTCGGGCAGGAGCGCACAGCCGAGGGTGAGCCCGGGGATGAACGGCAGCCAGATCCGTTCGACCTCGGCCCGGCTCATCTGCGAGGCATCGGCCAGGGCGACCATGATCAGCGCCGCGGCCACCAGGACCACGACCACCCGGTCCTCGAGGTTGCGCCGGGAGGCCCAGGTGGCGCCGATCCCGGCGCCGACGAGCGGGCCGGCACTGATCGCGAGCGCGGCCAGGTTCCCCCAGGTCCAGTAGGCCCCCGGACGCTGACTCGCGAGACCGTCCCAGTAGCGGTCGACCAGCACCGGGTAGGCCTCCCACCACGCGAAACCGCCCGCGGCGAAGACGAGAACCACCGCGAGCGCCGAGACAGCGGCGACCGGAAGCACCCACCAACCCCGGGACCATCCCCACCGTCGGCCGCTGCCCAGCCACAGCACCGCGAGCGCGAGCACGCCGACCAGCGGGAGGCCGTACGACATCATCACCAGGTAGCCGAGGAGCAGCCCGGCCACGACCGC
Organism: Nocardioides sp. NBC_00368; assembly: GCF_036090055.1. Classification (NCBI taxonomy): domain Bacteria; kingdom Bacillati; phylum Actinomycetota; class Actinomycetes; order Propionibacteriales; family Nocardioidaceae; genus Nocardioides; species Nocardioides sp. NBC_00368. The sequence goes on along the minus strand of NZ_CP107970.1, from coordinate 4,657,094 downwards.
CCACGGCCAGCCGCGGCGCGGGCCACCCCGGCAGGCGAGGGCCAGGCAGCACATCCCCCAGGCGGCGGTCGCCGCCATCACCGCGTCGGCGGAGACGGCGAGGAACACGGCGGACGGGGTGAGGACGAGATAGGGCGCGGCCGCGCGAGCCCCGGACTCGCTGCCGAGGACGCGGACCGTCGTCATGACCGCCAGAGGCAGGGTCGCGGCGATCACCGTCACGACCAGCCCGGCGGCCAGGTCGCCGCCGAGACCCACCTTCACCAGGAGCACGAAGAAGAGGACCATCCCGGGCGGATGCCCGGCGATGTGGACCGGCCAGTTGCCGTCGGGCGCGTCGTAGGGGATCCGGGCGACGTACTCCCGCAGCAGGCCGCCCACGTCGTCGACCGCCCGGGCGGTGCCGAGGTACTCGGACCGGCTCCCGAGCACCCCGGAGATGCCCTCGGCGCCGTCCACGAGCGCCAGCGACAACAGCCACCCCAGCCCGGCGCCGTACGCCACCACGAGCAGGCGCCGCCACGGGAGCCGGGTCGCGACCAGGTCGGCCCAGCGCAACGACGCGAGGGCGAGCAGGATCGCAAAGACCGTGCCGATCCCGGCCTTGACCTCGGGAAATCCGTGGAGCGGCGGAAAGGTTCCGTCCTCGATGTGCACGCGGGTCCACACCTGCCAGCCGAGGAGCGGCGGCACGACGACGGCCGCGGCCACGAGGGTCAGCGTGGCGAGGAGCCCCACCAGGGCAGCGCGGTGAGCTGAGGAGTTCACGACTGCGAGCGTAGGTGGGTGGAGGCCCGGTCGGCGCCGCGCAACGGCCACGTCATCGGACCGTAAGATCTGCCGGCCCCATCGGGCGCGGCGCATTCCTAGAGTCGGTTCCATGGCCCAGAACCGCCCCGAGACCGACCTCGTGCTGCCCTGCCGCGACGAGGCCGCCGCCCTGCGTGAGCTGTTGCCACGCGTGCCGGCGGAGCTGTCCGTGATCGTCGTCGACAACGGCTCGACCGACGGCACCGCCGACGTCGCCCGTGAGCTGGGGGCGCGGGTGGTGTCGGAGTCGCGGCCCGGATACGGGGCGGCCGTGCACGCCGGCCTGCTGGCTGCCACCGCCCCCTACGTCGTGGTGATGGACGGCGACGGCTCCTTCGATCCCGAGGCCGCGCTGCCGCTGGTCGAGACGATCAGGCGCGACGAGGCCGACCTGGCGCTGGGCTGCCGCCGGCCGGTGACGCCGGGCGCCCAGCCGTGGCACGCCCGGGTCGGCAACCGGCTCGTCCTGCGCGCGCTGCGGCGGCGTACCGGTCTGCGGGTGCGCGACATCGCCCCGCTGCGCGCGGCCCGCCGCGAGGCGCTGCTCGGGCTCGGCGTGGAGGACCGGCGCTCCGGCTACCCCGTCGAGCTCCTCGATCGGGCGGCCCGGGCCGGCTGGCGGGTGCACGAGATCGACGTCGACTACCACCCTCGGACCGCCGGCACCCGCTCCAAGGTCTCCGGCTCGGTGCGGGGCAGCCTGCGGGCTGCGTACGACTTCTGGCGGGTGCTCGCATGACGGCCCCGACAGTGCTCCTCGTGGCCAAGGCACCGGTCCCCGGGCTGGTGAAGACCCGGCTCGCGGCCGAGATCGGGGAGACGGCCGCGACCGCCGTCGCCGCGGCCTCGTTGCTGGACACGATCGAGGCGTGCACCCTCGCCGTCGGACCGGAACGATGCCGGCTGGCCCTCTCCGGAGACGTCTCCGCGGGATTCCGGGCGGTGGAGATCGAGTCGGCGATCGCCGGCTGGACCGTCACCCCGCAGCGCGGCAAGGGGCTCGGCGAGCGGCTGGCGAACGCACACGCCGATGTCGCCGGGCCGGTGGTGCAGATCGGGATGGACACCCCGCAGGTGACGCCGGCCCGACTGCTGGCCGTGGCCGCCGGACTGGACGCTGCCGACGCCGTGCTCGCCCCCGCCGAGGACGGCGGCTGGTGGGCCCTGGCGCTCCGCGACCCCTCCGCCGCCGCGGCACTGCGCGAGGTCCCCATGTCCACCCCCGAGACGTACGCAGCCACCCGCGCCGCCCTCGAAGCACTGGGTCTCCGCGTCGCTGCCGGTGAGCGGCTTCGCGACGTCGACCACCTCGCCGATGTCGCCCCCGTCGCCGCAGCCGCCCCCGGGACCCGCTTCGCCGCGGCTGCCGCGGAGATCGCCACCGAGATCGCGCGGGTGACCCGATGACGGCGGCGGTGGCGGAGTCGGCGTTCGGGCACGCCTTCGCCAGCGAGCGGTGTCGGGTCGTGAACGTCGACGGCAGGGCCTCGCGGCTGCCGGTCGAGGACTGGACCCGCACCGCCGACGCGGCCGACCTCGCGCTGCTCTCCTACTGCGCCGGGCCGACGATCGACCTCGGCTGTGGTCCCGGCAGGATGACCGCCGCACTCACCGCTCGGGGCCTGCCGTCGCTCGGCGTCGACGTCGTCCCGGAGGCCGTCGCCGAGACCGCGGCGCGCGGTGGTCGCGCGGTGTGTCGCGACGTCTTCGAACCCCTTCCCGGCGAAGGGTGGTGGGCGACCGCTCTCCTCGCCGACGGCAACCTCGGGATCGGTGGGGACCCGCTGGCCCTCCTCGCCCGTCTACGCCGGCTGCTGGTCCCGGGCGGCCGGGTGGTCGCCGAGGTGCACCCGCCGGGGACGCCGAGCGGCCCGCTGCTGGCTGAGCTCGTCTGCGACTGCGGCGGCTCCTCCCAGTTCCCGTGGGCGACCGTCGGCGCCGACGCGATCAGGTCGATCGCGACCGAGGCCGGGTTCGCGGTCACCCGGCTGGCGCCGCTGCCGCAGCTCCGTCCGACCGAGCCCCGGCCCCCGTCCCGGGTCCGGGCGCTGACGCCCGGCCGCGATCGGTGGGTGGCCGTGCTCGTGGAGGAGACGTCATGAGGATCCCGTCCGAGGACTCGTTCACCTCGCGCCTGCGCAGCGCCGCGGTCGCCGCCCGGGTGGGACTGTGGCTCGGCATCTGCTTCGTGATCGCGCTCGCGACCGGGCTGATCAGCCACTACGCCCAGGGCGACCAGCAGCCGGTGCCGCTGCCGACGAGCCCGTCGTGGCTCTACCAGGTCACCCAGGGCCTGCACGTCGTCGCCGGCACCGCTGCGATCCCGCTCCTGCTGGTCAAGCTGTGGGTCGTCTTCCCCAAGCTCTTCCAGCCGGTGCCGCGACGGGTCCGTGAGGCCCTGCCGACGGCGCTCGAGCGCGGCTCGATCGCGATCCTGGTCAGCACCTCGCTGGTCCAGCTCACGACCGGCCTGCTCAACGTCGCGCAGTGGTATCCCTGGGGCTTCAGCTTCCGGGCCACCCACTACGCGCTCGCCTTCGTCGCCGTCGGGGCGCTGTTGGTGCACATCGCGGTGAAGCTGCCGATCATCCGTGACGCCCTGACCGGCGACGTCGACGACACCGCCCACGACCGGCCGAACGCGCGCCGAGCGGGGCCGGTCAGCCGTCGTGGCGTACTGGTCCTGGCCGGCACCTCGGCCCTGGCCGCCGCCTTCCTCTACACCGCCGGCACCGTCCCCGGAGCCGGTCGCATCGCGGCCCTGTCCCCACGTTCCCGGAAGCACGGCATCCCGATCAACCGCACGGCCCACTCCGCCGGTGTCGTGGCCGAGGCGAGCAGCTCCTCCTACCGCCTCGAGCTCGTCCACGGGGCGACGTCCCGGGCCCTGTCCCGCCAAGATCTGGTCGCGATGCAGCAGCGGATCTCCACCCTGCCGATCGCCTGCGTGGAGGGATGGAGCGCGACGGGCGAGTGGCGGGGCGTACGCCTGCGCGACCTGCTCGACCTGGTCGGCGCACCTCCGGGGCGGGACGTCAGGATCCGGTCGATCCAGACGTTCAGCGCCTCCTCCGACACCGTGCTGCCGGCGAACTTCGCCGACGACGACCGGACCCTGATGGCGCTCGAGCTCGACGGCGAGACGCTCTCGATGGACCACGGGTACCCGGTCCGGCTCATCGCCCCCGACCGTCCCGGCGTCATGCAGACCAAGTGGGTATCCCGGATCGAGGTGCTGGCATGAGAGGGGTACGCGGCGGGCTGATCGGCCTCGGCACGGTCGGGATGGCGTACGGAGCCTGGCTGCTGCTGAGCAGGCAGGACATCGGCCAGATCACCGAGGTCGTGGTCTGGCTGGCGGCCGCGGTCGTGATCCACGACGGGATCCTGGCGCCGGCGGTGCTGGCGCTGGGGTGGCTCGGCGGCCGGCTGCTGCCGCGGGCGGTCGCCCGGGGCGCGGTGACGGTGCTGGTGCTGCTCGGGCCGACCGTCCTGGTCGCGATCCCGGTCCTCGGCCGGTTCGGCGCGAAGCCGGACAACCCGACGCTGCTGGACCGCGACTACACCCAGGGGCTGGTGGTGTTCGCGCTGCTGTGCGTATGCGCCGGTGTCGCCGTGGCGCTCGGCGAACTACGCTCGCGACAGCGGACCGTCGAGGAGGAGCAGAGCTGATGGCACGTGTGCTCGTGGTCGACGACGACCTCACCGTCCGTGAGGTGCTGGCGTCCTACCTGCGCGCGGGCTCGCACGACGTCGTCGAGGCCGGCGACGGCGAGCAGGCCCTCCGCGCGATGAGCGAGCGCCCCGCCGACATCGTCGTCCTCGACCTGATGCTGCCCGGTATCGACGGGCTGGAGGTGTGCCGGCGGCTGCGTCAGGCGAGCGAGGTGCCGATCATCATGCTCACCGCGCTCGGCAGCGAGGCCGACCGGATCATGGGGCTCGAGCTCGGCGCCGACGACTACGTCGGCAAGCCGTTCAGCCCGCGGGAGCTGGTGCTCCGGGTCGACTCGGTGCTCAAGCGCACCGGCCACTCGGGTGAGGGCGGCGTGGTCTCGGACGGCCCGCTCGTGGTGGACGCGGACCGGCGGGTGGCCACGAACGCCGGGACGGAGCTGGCGCTGACCACGCGCGAGTTCGACCTGCTCCGCTACCTGATCGCTCACCCCGGCAAGGCCTTCACCCGGGAGGACCTGCTCGAGCACGTGTGGGGCTGGACGATCGGCGACCGCTCGACGGTCACGGTCCACGTACGCCGGCTGCGGGAGAAGATCGAGTCCGACCCGACCCGGCCGGAGCGGCTGGTCACGGTCTGGGGCGTCGGCTACCGCTGGGAGTCCGCGGAGGTGGGCGCATGAAGTTCGCCGATGCCGTCCTGATCTCGCTCGTCGCCGCGGGCGCCGGTCTCACGGTCGGCCTGGTCGGGCTCCTGGTCGCCTGGCTGACGCGACGCTGGTCGATCCGCTGGCAGCTCACCCTGGCCGCCACGGTCGCCGTGCTGACCGTGTTCGGGGGCGTGCTCGCCGTCGCCTGGCTCATGTTCCTCTCCGGCCACGACCTGCTGGTCATCACCGTGGTCACCTCGATCGCCGTGGTCGTGGCGATCCTGGTCGCGCTCGTCATCGGCTCCGCGATGGTCCGCTGGTCAGGCGCCGTCCAGCGGCAGGCCCGGGAGATGGCGCTCGGCGGGCATCAGCTGCCCTCCGAGAGCGGGCCGCGCGAGCTCCGGTCGCTGTCGGCCGAGCTCGCCGAGACGCAGCGGCGGCTCGAGGAGGCGAGCGCCCGGGAGGCGCGGCTCGAGGAGTCGCGGCGCGAGCTGATCTCGTGGGTCGCCCACGACCTGCGTACGCCGCTGGCCGGGTTGCGCGCGATGGCCGAGGCGCTCGAGGACGGGATCGCGGCCGACCCGCACCGCTACCACCAGCGCATCCGCGTCGAGGTCGAGCGGCTGGCCCGGCTCGTGGACGACCTCTTCGAGCTCTCCCGGATCCAGGCCGGAGCGCTCACCCTGACGCCCGAGCCGGTCCTGCTCGGCGACCTGGTCAGCGAGGCACTGGCCGGCGCCGACCCGGTCGCCCGCGAGCGGCGGGTGCGGCTCGGCGGCCAGGTCGAGGACGGCCTCGAGATCACCGCCGACCCGGCCAGCCTGTCCCGGGTCGTCTCCAACCTGCTGATGAACGCGATCCGCCACACCCCCGCCGACGGCACGGTCGAGGTCCGTTGCCAGCTGGCCCCCGGAGAGGTACGCAGCATCGACCTCAGCGTCAGCGACGGCTGCGGCGGCCTGGATCCCGGCGACATGGAGCGGGTCTTCGACCTCGGCTGGCAGGGCAGCACTGCGCGCACCCCGGCCGCGCCCGAGAGCGCCGACGGCACCAGCGCCCAGGGCGCCGGGTTCGGCCTCGCCATCGTCAAGGGTCTCGTCGACGCGCACCGCGGCAGGGTCTGGGTGGAGAACCTTCCGGCCGCGACCGGCTGCCGGTTCCACGTACGCCTGCCCGCCTAGGCCGTGGAGCCTTCCAGCTCGTCGACGAGCACGAGGCCGCGTTCGGCCCAGGCGATCGCGGCGCGCGCCTGGTCGATCAGGCCGTCGTAGGCGAAGACCTTGTAGCGCACGATCCGGTCCCACTGGCTGGCGTCGTAGTGCTCCAGACGCCGGGCCAGCGTGGGGTGGCTGCGGTCGACCAGCGTGGCGCGGGTGGCCTCGAGCATCGCCAGATGCTCGGTCCAGTAGTCGCGGAACTGCTCCAGCTCGGCGCGCGCGGCGCCCGGCTCGGCCCACTCCAGGTAGGCCGCCTTGAGGTAGGCCGGCTCCCGCTGCCGGCGGATCTCGATGGGCGCGTCCATCCACTCCCGGAAGGCCTGCACCCCGGCCTCGGTGACGGCGTACTCCTTCTTGGTGCCCTTCTTGCCCCACGGCACGACCGCGGACTCGAGCAGGCCGTCGCGCTCCATCCGGTTGAGCTCCGGATAGATCTGCGAGTCGGGCGCGTGCCACACGTGGGCCACCGACTGGCTGAACTGCTTGGAGACGTCGTAGCCGGTCATCGGGCGCGAGGTGAGCAGCGCCAGCAGCGCGAATCTCAGCGACATCGTGACCCCCTCTTCCAGCCCAGTGACCGTGGCGCGAGCGTACCCGCCTCTTGCCACTAACTATAGAGATAGGTAGTTTGTGACGAGCACAACACCTATCTCCATAGGGAGTTCCCCATGACCGTCCTGGATTCCCCGCCGATCACCGCGGCGAGCAAGATCTTCAACTTCCCCCGCAACGCCTGGTACGTCGCCGCGTGGGACCACGAGGTGACCGCGAAGCAGCCGCTCGCCCGCACCATCGCAGGCGTGCCGCTGGCACTGTGGCGCAACAGCGACGGCCGCGCCGTCGCGCTGGCCGACGCCTGCTGGCACCGGCTGGCGCCACTGTCGAAGGGCAAGGTGTTCGGCGATGAGATCCAGTGCCCCTACCACGGGCTGCGCTACAACTCCGCCGGCCGCTGCACGAGCATGCCCGCGCAGGAGACGATCAACCCGAGCGCGATCGTCCCGTCCTACCCGGTCGTGGAGCGCTACCGCTACGTGTGGGTCTGGGTGGGCGACCCCGACCTCGCCGACCCCGCCACCGTGCCCGACATGCACCAGATGGACTCACCGGACTGGGCCGGCGACGGCGAGACGATCTATGCGCCCTGCAACTACCAGCTGGTGCTCGACAACCTGATGGACCTCACCCACGAGGAGTTCGTGCACAGCTCGAGCATCGGGCAGGACGAGCTCTCCGAGGCCGAGTTCGAGGTCAGCCACGACGACCGCCACGTGACCGTCACCCGGTGGATGCGCGACATCGACGCGCCTCCGTTCTGGCTGAAGAACATGCGGGACAAGTTCCCCGGGTTCAGCGGGAAGGTCGACCGCTGGCAGATCATCCACTTCGAGGCACCCTCGACGATCTGCATCGACGTCGGCGTCGCCAAGGCCGGCACCGGCGCCCCCGAGGGCGACCGCAGCCAGGGCGTGAACGGCTTCGTGATGAACACGATCACTCCGGAGACCGCGCGGACCTCGCACTACTTCTGGGCCTTCATGCGCAACTACCGCCTGGAGAGCCAGACCATCACGACCCAGCTGCGCCAGGGCGTCCACGGCGTCTTCGGCGAGGACGAGGACATGCTCGCCGCCCAGCAGCGGGCGATCGACGCGAACCCGGACCACGAGTTCTACAGCCTCAACATCGACGCCGGCGGGATGTGGGTGCGCCGGATCCTGGACCGCATGCTGCAGGCGGAGGGTCTCCCCGCCGCGGCTGCGAAGTGAGGCCGCCGCGATGGCAGTGAACACCCAGACCTGGTGGCAGCAGGGCCGTGTGGTCGAGACCTCCGACATCGCCGAGGGCGTACGCCGCGTCGTCCTCGCTCCCGAACGTCCCGTGCACGCCGCACCCGGCACCCACGTCGACCTCCGGCTCGACCTCGACGGGCACAGCCGGAAGCGCTCCTACTCGGTCGTCCGCTCCGACGACGGCGGCCGCCGCCTCACGCTCGGCGTCCAGCTCGCCCCGTCATCTCGCGGAGGGTCCCGCCACATGCACGCCCTCGAACCCGGCGACGTGGTCGAGATGACCGGCCCGGTCCAGAGCTTCCCGCTCGGCGTCGGCGCCGACCGGTACGTGCTCGTCGCCGGCGGCATCGGCGTCACCGCGCTGGTGGCGATGGCCGACACCCTCCGCCGCCGGGGCGCCGACTACACGCTCGTCCTGGCCGGGCGCAGTCGACGCGTCATGGCCTACCTCGACGAGCTCGTCGAGGCGCACGGCGACCGCGTCCGGGTGTTCGTCGACGACGAGGACGTACGCCTCGATGTCGGCGAGTTCGTCGGCGAGATCGCCGGGAGCCCCGCGGCGGCGCGGACCGAGATGTACATGTGCGGCCCGATCCGGCTGATGGACGCGATACGCCGCGCCTGGGCGGCCCACGAGCTGCCGGAGCCGAACCTGCGGTTCGAGACGTTCGGCAGCAGTGGCGCCTGGGCCGCCGAGGACTTCGTCGTGCACCTCCCCCAGCTCGACCGCTCCGTCCACGTCGGCAAGGACACCTCGATGCTCGACGCGCTCGAGGACGCCGGGGTCGAGGTGATGTGGGACTGCCGCAAGGGCGAGTGCGGGATCTGCCAGGTCAAGGTCCTCGACGTCAGCGGCCGGATCGACCACCGCGACGTCTTCCTGAGCCAGCAGAAGGAGACGTACGCGTCCTTGTGCCTCTGCGTCGCCCGTGCCGCCCGCGGCGAGTCGGGGTCGGGCTCGGCCGACCCCGCTGCCGTGACCCTCCACCTTCCGTGAAACCCCACCCCGAAAGAGACCCGAGATGAACCTTCGTGCGCGCATCGACGCCGCCGCGATGACCCCCTACCAGTGGATGGTCGTCGCGCTGTGCGTCCTGTTGAACTGTCTGGACGGATTCGACGTGATGGCGATGGCCTTCACGGCTTCCTCGCTGACCGAGGAGTTCGCGCTGAGCGGCTCGGAGCTCGGCGTGCTGCTCAGCGCCGGCCTCGTCGGCATGGCGGTCGGCTCGCTGGCGCTGGCCCCGGTCGCCGACGTCATCGGCCGCCGCCCGCTCATCCTGATCAGCGTCGGACTGGCGACCCTCGGCATGCTGCTCTCCGCGGCCGCCCCGTCCGCCCTCCTGCTCGGCCTCGCTCGGGTGGTCACCGGGCTCGGAGTCGGCGGCATCCTGGCCAGCACCAACGTGATCGCGAGCGAGTACGCCTCGGCGCGCTGGCGCGGTCTGGCGATCGGCCTCTACACGGCGGGCTACGGCATCGGCGCCACCCTCGGCGGCGTGGCCGCGCGCGGCATGCTCGCCGATCTCGGCTGGCGCAGCGTCTTCGTCGCCGGGGGCGTCGCGACCGGGATCGCGCTGGTGCTCCTGGTCGTGCTGCTGCCCGAGTCGGTCGACTTCCTCGTCCAGCGCCGGCCGCGGCAGGCGGTGGAGCGGATCAACCGGATCCTCGGGCGGCTCGGGCAGCCGGCGGTCACCTCGGATGTCCTGGAGGCCACCCCTCGGGTGACCGCCCGGCGCCGCAGCGGCAACCCCGGCATCCTGCTGGGCGCCGACCTGCGCCGCTCGACCCTGCTCGTCTGGGTGGCGTTCCTGGCGACGATGTTCGGCTTCTACTTCGTCAACAGCTGGACCCCGCAGCTGCTGGTGACCTCGGGCCTGTCGGAGGCGGACGCGGTCACCGCCGGCATGATGCTCGCCCTGGGCGGCACCGCCGGCTCGGTGCTCTACGGCCTCGTCGCCTCCCGCCTCGACAACCGCCTGGTGCTGATCGGCTTCACGGTCCTCTCGGCCCTGACGATGGTCGTCTTCATCACCAGCACCGCCCTGCTCACGGTCGCGCTGATCATCGGCGTCGTCGTCGGCGCGCTCATCAACGGCTGCATCGCCGGCCTCTACACGATCACCCCGGCCATCTACGGCACCGAGATCCGCAGCACGGGTATGGGCTGGGCGATCGGCATCGGCCGCATCGGGGCCATCCTGTCGCCGATGCTCGCCGGGCGCCTGCTCGACGCGTCGTGGACGCCCGTCAACCTCTACGTCGGCGCCGCCGTCGTCGTCGCAATCTCCGCTGTCGCGCTGCTCTTCCTACGGACCGGCCGGGCTGCTCGGCCGGTCGCCGAGGTCGCGTCGGCCTAGGGCGGGGCGTCAGGTCTGGCGGATAGTCCAGGGAGTTCTTGTCGCTTTACTGGCCGGTAACCGACGGAAACTCCCTGGACTACCCCCCCGCCAGGGGTCCCCGCAACATCTCCGGCCGGAATCTCGGCCCGTCCCGGCTGCAACCGGGACGGGCCGCGGACCGTCTAGATCGGCGGAACGCCCGCTCGGGGCGTACGACCGACGAGGAGTCACCATGACCACATCCCGCATCCAGCTCCGCGCCGCCCTGGCGGCGACCGCCGTGGTCGGGCTGCTCGGCCTCGCCGGGTGCGGGAGCGACCCGGCCCCGACCTCCGGATCTCCGTCCGCCGTGCCCTCCTCGGCCCCGTCCTCCGAGCCGCCCGCGACTCCCACCCCGGCACCCTCCGAAGTCTCGGTCTCCGCGACCCCGTCGGCCGAGCCGACGCCGAAGCTCGACTGGGGCGGCCCGCTGGCGCCCGGCGCCTTCGGCAGGATCAAGGCCGAGGGCAACGTACGCACCCTGGTCGATCAGGGCTGGATGACCCGCGACACCGCACGCGAGGACATCTGCGAGGGGAAGCACTGGCGGTGGGCCGACCAGCTCGGCGACGGCATCGACGTCATCCACGACCAGCAGGGCAACATCGGCTCCTTCGGGATGAGCGAGCCCGTGCTCGAGACCGCCCAGGGCATCACCATCGGCGACACCCTCATGGTCCTCGAGGACGTCTACGGGACGGGCTCCCAGAAGACCAACGACTACGGCCAGACGACCTGGGTCGTCCAGGAGGGCAACCGCTGGATCGGCTTCCTCCTCTCCGGCGACTCCCGAGACTCGAAGATCGAGTTCATCGAGGTCTCCGTCGGCCGCCAGCCCGGCCTCCTCCGCGACGGCTGCTGATCCCTGCGCTCCGGTCGCCTCCGTTCGACGTACGGTGGGGGTGACCGGATCCCGTTCTCGTGGAGGTATCCCATGTCCCGTCGTGCCACCGCTGCCGCGCTCGCTGCCTGTGGCCTGCTGACCCTCGCCGCCTGCGGGGAGGGGGCCGATCCTGACCCCGACGATCGCAACGAGGTGAGCGCGAAGCTCGCCGATCCCGGCGGGAAGGAGGTGGGGACGGTCGAGATCGAGGAGGACGACGGGGCCACCCGGATCAGCGTCCGGGTGAGCGGCCTCTCGGCGGGCTACCACGGCTTCCACGTGCACACGACCGGCAAGTGCGAGGCCGACAGCGCGGCTCCGGACGACCCGTCGAAGACGGGCGACTTCCTCTCCGCGGGCGGCCATCTCAACCCCGACGACAGCGCCCACGGCGAGCATCTCGGCGACCTGCCGTCGCTCCTCGTGAACGAGGACGGCACCGCCAGCCTGGAGTTCACCGGCCCGTTCACCCTCGACGAGCTGCGGGACACGGACGGCAGCGCGGTGATGATCCACGCCGGCCCCGACAACTACGCCAACGTCCCGGAGCGCTACGCCCCCGAGGGCCCGGACGAGGACACCACCAAGACCGGCGACGCCGGCGACCGGATCGCCTGCGCCGTGATCGAGGCCGGCTGAGCGTCGTGAAATAAGAGGACGTACGCAGCACCGGCCCGCAGACTGGGGCGGTGACCACCGAACTGACCCCGACCGACATGGCCCACCTGCGACGTTGCCTCGAGCTGGCGGCCGAGGCGCTGGCGGACGGCGACGGGCCGTTCGGGTCCGTCCTGGCCGACGGCGACGGCAACGCGCTCCAGGAGGGCCGTAACCGCGAGCACTCGACCGGCGACCCGACGGCGCACCCCGAGATCGAGCTCGCCCGCTGGGCCGCGATCCAGCTCGACCCGGAGACCCGGGCGGGAGCGACGGTCTACACCTCCGGCGAGCACTGCCCGATGTGCTCGGCGGCGCACGGCTGGTCCGGGGTCGGGCGGATCGTCTACATCGCCTCCTCCGAGCAGCTGACGCAGTGGCGGGCCGGCTGGGGCGCGGGCGAGTCGCCGGTGCGGGCGCTGCCGATCCAGGAGGTCGCGCCGGCAGTCGACGTGATCGGGCCCGTCCCCGAGCTGGTCGAGGAGATCCACGCGCTCCACCGGGCGGCCGCAGGAGTCTGATCTCGGTGTAGCCCCCAACACACTATTCTTGCATTGACTGCAACTTGCACTCAGTGCAAGAATAGTGCCGTGCCCACCTCTGCCCCGCCTCCGAACGCCCGCGAGCGTCAGAAGCGGGAGCGTCGGCTGGCGCTGATCGAGGCTGCTCAGCGACTGGTCGGCGAGCGTGGGCTCGATGACGTCACCGTCGAGGAGATCAGCTCGGCGGCGGGGTTGTCGACGCGTACCTTCTTCAACTACTTCGACTCCAAGGACGACGCGGTTCTCGGCATCCAGGAGATCGAGCTGGACGCCGAGGTGCGCGCGCAGTTCGTCTCCGGCGGACCGTCGGGGCGACTGATGACCGACCTGGAGACGCTGGTGGCGGGCTTCCTCAAGGACGCCGCCCCCAACATCGAGCAGGTCGAGCGAGCCATGCGGCTGCTGACCTCGGAACCCCGCCTCATGCAGCGGCACGTCGCCTGGCACCAGCGCGTCGTCGGCGAGTTCGAGGAGCTGCTCTCCGAGCGCCGCAAGGCACGGCCCTCCCCTGTCGACGACGACACGATCGGGATGGTCGCCGGGCTGCTGATGCGGTCGAGCGCGCTCGCCTGGGCGCGGTCCGGCTACGAGGGAGATGCGGCGGCGCATCTGCCCGAGGCGGTCGCCCAGCTCCGCCTGCTCCTCGACGACTAGAACGACCAGCCGCAACCTCTCGGGATTCTCACGGCACACGGGCACCCGTGTGTCCTCACCTCTGCAACACCTGCCTGGAAGGTCCAACCCATGAGCCACACGGTCGCGCCCGACGCGCCCGACAAGCCGCTGGTCGTGCTGACGCCGCGTACGATCTGGCTGATCTTCGGGGCCCTGATGGCCTCGATGTTCCTCTCGTCCCTCGACCAGACGATCGTGAGCACGGCGATGCCGACGATCGTCGGGGAGCTCGACGGCGTCGCCCACCAGGGGTGGGTGATCACCTCCTACATCATGGCGATCGCGATCGTGATGCCGCTGTACGGGAAGTTCGGTGACCTGTGGGGTCGCCGCTGGCCGTTCCTGGTCGCCGTCGCGCTCTTCACGCTCGGCTCGCTCTTCGGCGGGATGGCGCAGACGTTCCCGGAGCTGGTCGCCGCCCGCGGCCTCCAGGGTCTCGGCGGTGGTGGCCTGATGATCCTGTCGCAAGCGATCATCGCCGACATCGTGCCGGCCTCCGAGCGGGGCAAGTACATGGGTCCGATGGGTGCGCTCTTCGGCATCTCCGCGGTGATCGGCCCGCTCCTCGGCGGCTGGCTCACCGACGGCCCGGGCTGGCGCTGGACGTTCTGGATCAACGTGCCGGTCGGCATCATCGCGCTCGTCGTGGCCTGGTACGCCCTGAAGCTCCCCTCGCACCGCTCCGGTCGGCCGGTCGACTGGCTCGGGATCATGTTCATGGTGCTCTCCACCAGCGGCATCGTGCTGCTGACCTCGTGGGAGTCGCTCGGCCACGACGGCTACGACTGGTCCTCGCCGCAGCTGCTCGGCCTGCTCGTCGGCACCCTGGCCTCGGTGGCCGCGTTCATCGTCACCGAGACCCTCGCGCCCGAGCCGCTGATCCCGTTGCGTCTCTTCAAGAACCCGACCTTCACCGTGACCACGCTGATCGGCCTCGTGCTCGGGATGGGCATGTTCTCGGCGATGGCGATGCTGCCGACGTTCCTGCAGATGTCGACCGGCGCCTCGATCACGGGCTCCGGCCTGCTGATGCTGCCGATGATGGCCGGCATGATGCTGACCGCGATCGGCTCGGGTATAGCGATCTCGAAGACGGGTCGCTACAAGATCTTCCCGATCGTCGGACTGCTCGTCACCGCGGCCGGGATCGCCTGGATGACCACGATCACCGGCGACATGTCGATGGTGGTCTTCGGGCTGATGATCTTCGTGCTCGGCGCCGGGATGGGCCTGGTCATGCAGACCATCGTGCTGGCCGTGCAGAACGCCGTCGACCCGCACGAGCTCGGCACCGCGACCTCGGCGAACAACTTCTTCCGGGAGATCGGCGCGACCGTCGGCACCGCCCTGTTCACGACCGTGTTCACCACGCGGCTGACCGACAACTTCGAGGGCCTGGCCGCGAAGATGGCCTCCTCGGGGATGATGCCGGCCGACGGGGCCGGGTTCTCCGGCGACAGCCTCACCCCGGCGGCGGTCGACCAGCTGCCCGAGCCGATCCATGGCTGGGTCGTCGACGCCTTCACCGAGGCGCTCGCACCCGCGTTCTGGTACCTCGTGCCGCTGGTGCTCCTCGGCCTCGCGCTCGCGCTGTTCCTCAAGGAGGTCAAGCTCTCCAACGAGGCCGGCATGGTCGCGCGCGGAGAGGCCGTGGCCGGCTGAGAGTTCCTTGACGCTCGCCGTGGCAGGGGGCATTCTCCTGTCACGGCGAGCGTCTGTTCGAGGGACGTGCGCAGCTCTCGGGAAAGGCACGCCATGTCCGTTCGCGCCCCTGCTGTCGCCACAGCATTCGCCCTCGTCACGAGCATGCTGCTCGGCGTGGCTCCGGCCGCGGCGGCGCCGACGCCGGCTGACGACATCATCCTGGAGACGCTCTCCAACCGTGCCGACCTGGTCTTCGACGACAACGCGCTGGTGCGGGTCACGCTCCCCGACGGTGCCGACCCCGATGACCTGCGGGTCTGGCTCAGCGACACCCGCCACGCGTCGAGCCGCAAGGACGACCGCGACGTCACCGACGCCTTCGCCGAGCGGCCCAACGGCGAGATCGAGGGCGTCGTACGCGGCCTGCGGCTCGGCACCAACGAGCTCACCGCGCGCCTTCCCGACGGTCGTGGCGCCTGGCTCACGATCACCAACCACCCGCGCGGCGGGCCGATCTTCTCCGGACCGCAGCTGCAGCCCTGGCGCTGTCAGCCGACCGCCACGGACGCGCAGTGCAACCAGGAGCCGACGATCAGCTGGCTCTACAAATCGACAAATCCACTGCTCGACGGGCTCCAGCCGTACGATCCGGAGAACCCACCCGGTGACGTCGCGGCCACGACCACCGACGAGGGCGTGACCGTGCCGTTCGTCGTACGTGTGGAGACCGGCTACCAGAACCGCGACCAGTACCGGATCGCCGTGCTCTGGCAGCCAGGCGAGCCGTGGCAGCGCTGGCGGCCGCAGGAGCAGTGGAACAACAAGCTGTTCATCCCCCACGGCGGCAGCTGCGGGGTCGACCACGAGGTCGGCACCGCCCCGACCACCGACTACGCCGGCACCTTCGACCTCGGCATCCCCGTCGTCTCCGACGCCCTCGGCGACAGCCCGACCGTCGCGCTCGGCCGCGGCTTCGCGATGCTCTCGACCGCGCTGGCCAACACCGGTCACAACTGCACCGTGACCAGTGAGGCCGAGTCGCTGATGATGGCCAAGGAGCATCTCGTCGAGACGTACGGCGACCTGCGCTACACGATCGGCAGCGGCTGCTCCGGTGGGTCGATCGCGCAGCAGACGATCGCCAACGCCTACCCGGGGATCTACCAGGGTCTGGTCGTGACCTGCTCCTACCCCGACTCGCTCTCGCCGGGTCTGCAGTTCTCCGACTACCACCTGCTCCGCAAGTACTTCGAGAGCTCCGAGACGACCGGAGCGAGGCCTGACGGCGAGCTTGCTCGTCCGTCCGCGCCGAGCGAGGGAGTAAGCGCGCGCAGCGCGCAGCGGCTCACCGACGGCAAGTTCTGGAACCCGCTGCAGTGGGCGGCGGTCGAGGGCCACCTGCTGCCGCTCAACGCGGTCACCGCGGACGAGGGCCTGTTCAAGCAGGCGGTCATGCCGACCCACCCGTGTGCCGGGGTCAGCGACCAGGAGCGCTACGACCCCGCGACGAACCCCGGCGGCGTACGGTGCTCGATCATCGACGGCGCGATCAACGTCTTCGGCCCGCGGCCGGAGAGCGTGTGGACGCCTCAGGAGAAGCAGATCGGGCGTGGCTTCGCGGGCTCGCCGCTGGACAACACCGGTGTCCAGTACGGCCTCGAGGCCCTTCGGTCCGGGGCGATCACGCCCGAGCAGTTCGTCGACGTCAACGAGAAGATCGGCGGGCTCGACATCGACGTCCAGCCGCGGGCTCAGCGCTCCACAGCCGACCCGGCAGCGCTCACCAACGCCTACCGCAGCGGCATGGTCAACACCGCCAGCAACCTGTCCGAGGTGGCGATCATCGACCACGGCGGACCGGACCCGGGCCTCGCCCACGACGCCCGCTGGGCGTGGGCGATGCGCGACCGCCTGAGCCGGGAGCAGGGGCACGCGGACAACCAGGTGATCTGGTACGGAGTGACGCCCCTCATCGGCGACCCGAGCTACTCCAAGGAGGCGCTGCTCGCGATGGACCGGTGGCTGTCTGCCGTCGAGGCCGACGACCGATCCGTGGCGCTGGCCGACAAGATCGTCCAGGACCGCCCCGGCGACCTGCACGATCGCTGCACCCAGGCCCAGGGCGTCTCCAGCGAGGACGGCCTGTTCCTGCCGGTCGCCGACCCGCTCCTCGACGACCTGACGGGTGGCGCTCTCGACGGCCTGAACGGCGCCGTCAACCCGGTCCTCGATCCCGCGCTCAATCTCGTCGTCGACCCGGTCTCGGACCTGGTGTGCGGTCTCGGACCGGTCAGCGACCTGGTCAAGACCGACTTCGCGACGCCGCGGATCGTGGCCGGCGACAACAACTACTCCGACAACGCCAAGTGCCACCTGAAACCGTTGCGTCGCACCGACGACTACGGCGCGTTCGGCCTCACCGACGCGCAGTGGGACCGGCTGGAGAAGGCCTTTCCCGACGGGGTGTGCGACTACAGCAAGCCGGGTGTCGGGTTCACGAAGACCGAGCCGTGGCTGACCTACCAAGAGGCCGACGGATCGGTCGTGTACGGAGGTACGCCGCTGGGCTCGGCGCCGCAGTCGGCACCGTTCGGCCGTGCGGACGATAATTGACCGGCGGCGCGCATCCGGTGGGCGCTAGGGTCACCGCCATGCCTTCCCCCGAGCCGACCTTCGTCCTCGTCCACGGCGCCTTCGCCAACTCGTTCTCGTTCGCACCGCTCCAGGCCGAGCTGGCGCTGCGCGGGTTCCGTTCGCTGGCGGTCGACCTGCCCGGCCACGGCTTCGGAGCGACATTCCCCGCGGCTTACCAGGCACCCCAGGACCTCGCCGCGCTCGCGTCCGCACCGGGCGGCATCAAGGGCGTCACGCTTGCCGACAACGTGGCCCACCTGGTCTCGGTGCTCGAGCGCGCGAAGGCGCACGGTCCGGTGATCGTGGTCGCGCACAGCCGTGGCGGGATCACCCTGACCGCGGCCGCCAACGCCCGCCCGGACCTGATCGACCAGATGGTCTACGTGTCGGCCTGGGCCCCGGTGGAGCTCGATGCGGTTGCGTACAACGCGGAGCCGGAGATGGCCTCCTTCGACGCGTCGGTGCTGATCGGCGCGGCCGCCGCCAACCCCGCCGATGTCGGCCTGCTGCGCTGCAACTTCCGCACCGCCTCCCTCGAGGTCCTCGCCGGCCTCAAGCAGGCGTTCATGGCCGACGGCACCGACGACGAGTTCCGTACGTTCCTCAACACCTTCCAGCCCGACGAGAACCTCGACGCCGGCGGACCGGACGACCGCGCGCAGGCCTCGACGTGGGGCACGGTCCCCCGCGCCTACGTACGCCTCAGCGAGGACGTCAGCCTGCCGCCCGCCATGCAGGACCGGCTGATCCGCGAGGGCGACGCCCTCACCCCGGACAACCCGTACGCCGTCCACACCCTCGCCTCCAGCCACCTCCGCTGGCTCGTCCACCCCGCACCGGCCGCCGACCTCCTCGCGGAGATCGCCGCCGGCTGAGGCCCCTCAGCGCCTCACCACGGCACGGTCCCGTCGGCGTCGACGAACGTCCCCGACGGGGCGTCGTCGGGAAGAGTCGCGGCACGGTGGACGACCTCGGCGGCGTCGTCCGCCGTGGTGGGTGCGCTGTCCCGGTTGATCGGGGTCAGGTCGGTCTGCACGAATCCCGGACACACCGAGGTCACCTTGATGGGCGTATCGGCCAGCGCCTTGGCGAGCGCGATGGTCACGTTGTTCAGCGCGGCCTTGGAGGACTGGTAGGCGGGCACGACCATGCCGTAGTAGGGAGACTCCGGATCGGTCTGGTCGGCGAGGGATGCCATCGTGGTCGTCACGTTCACGATGCGCCCCGCGTCGCTCTTGCGGATCAGCGGCAGGAACGCCTCCAGGACCGCGACCGCGCCGAGCAGGTTGGTCTCGTAGGTGGTGCGGAACATCTGCAGGTCGACGACCTCGACGGGATCGGCGTTGGTCGCCTCCGGAAGAACGCCCGCGTTGTTGACCAGCACGTCGAGCCGACCGTACGTCGCCGCGACATGGTCGGCGGCGCGCTGCACGCTGTCCCTGTCGGTCACGTCCAGCTGGAGCGCGGACGCCGAGTGGCCCTCGCGGGTGAGCAGTTCGACGTCGGCATCGAGATCCTCGGTGCGGCGCGCGGTCAGGATGACGTGTCCGCCGCTCCGGGCCAGACGGCGTGCGGTGGCCTCGCCGATCCCGCGGCTGGCTCCGGTGACAAGGGCGACCTTCATGGGCTTCCCATCTTTCGAGTTGGTTGTGTCATGAACCATCCAACGTGTCTCGGGCACCGGTTTCCGGCGGTAATCGGACGTCGCAGGCCACCGCCGTCCACGGACTAGGTCATTTGTCCAGGACTCTTGACCCAGTGACCTGAGCCATGCATCCTCCTGCTATGACACGGGTCACGTGGAGGACGGCAGCGACTGCTGCGCTGGTGGCGGTCACCATCGCCGGACCTGCGACGGTGTCGCCGCCGTCGGGGAGTGCGAGCGCCGCGGCGCCACAGACCGCCGAGAAGCCCGGCGAGTTCCTCGTCGGTCGCGGCATCGCCGACGTCACGGGTGAGGTCGCCGAGGCCGGGATGATGGGCTACGCCGACCTCGGCCAGGTCAGCAGCGGCCTGCACATGCGCCAGCGCTCCCGGGCCTTCGTGATCGCCGACCCGCAGTCGGGCGAGCGCGTGGTCCACGTCCTCGCCGACGCCGGCATGATCTTCCAGAGCGTCCGCGACGCCGTGCTGGCGAAGCTCGAGCAGCGCTTCGGCGAGACCTACACCGAGCGCAACGTGATGCTGACCGCGACCCACACGCACGCGGCTCCCGGCGGCTTCTCGCACCACACCCTCTACAACGTCACCACGCTGGGCTACCACGGCAAGACGTTCCGCGCGCTCGTCGACGGGATCGTCGCCTCGATCGAGCGGGCGAACGCCGACCTCGCTCCGGCGGACCTGAGCCTGTCGACGAGCGAGCTGACCAACGCCAACGTCAACCGCTCCAAGACGGCTTTCGACCGCAACCCGGAGGCCGACAAGGCCTACTTCCCGGGCGGCGTCGACACCCGCAGCACCACCCTCCAGGTCCGTCGCGACGGCGAGCTCGACGGGGTGATCAACTGGTTCCCGGTCCACGCGACGAGCATGTCGACCAACAACACCCTGGTCAGCCCGGACAACAAGGGCTACGCCGAGTACGCCTGGGAGCGGCTCGCCCGCGGTGTCGACTACGTCGAGGACAGCGACGACCCCGGGTTCGTCGCATCGTTCGCGCAGACCAACTCCGGCGACATGTCGCCGAACCTCAACCTGCGCCCCTCGGACGGTCCGACCACCGACCAGTTCGAGAACACCCGGATCATCGGCACCAGGACGTACGACGCCGCCCGGCGCGGGCTCGACGACGACCGCGCGCTGGACGGAGGCGTCGACTCCCGAATCGTCTACGTCGACCTCGCGAACACCGCGGTACGCCCCGAGTTCACCCCCGACGGCAAGCCGCACACCACCTGCCCGGCCGCGCTCGGAGCGGCGTTCGCGGCGGGCAGCACCGAGGACGGTGGCGGTGGGCTGCCGATCTTCAAGGAGGGCAAGGACGGCGGCAACCCGGCGGTCGCGGCGATCTCCGAGGCGCTCTACACGGCGAGCCCGGCACTGCGTGCCTGCCAGGGGTCGAAGGAGATCCTCCTCCCGGTCGGTCCGCTCGACATGGTGCAGCAGAAGCTGCCGGTCCAGCTGGTCCGGATCGGCGACCTCTACCTCGTCGGAGTCCCCGCCGAGGTGACCGTGGTCTCCGGCCTGCGGCTGCGGCAAGCGGTCGCCGAGGCGGTCGGCACGGACATCGACCACGTGCTCGTCCAGGGCTACGCCAACGCCTACGCGCACTACCTGACCACGCCGGAGGAGTACGACGCCAAGGAGTACGAGGGCGCCTCGACGCTCTTCGGACGCTACGAGCTCCCGGCGTTCATGCAGACCGCGGCCGACCTCGGTGCCGCGATGCGCGAGGGGGTCGACGTCCCGCTCGGCGAGAAGGAGCGCGACCGCAGCGCCGAGCAGTTCCCCTCGCTCCAGGGCGCGGTGGTGGCCGACGCACCGCCGCTCGGAAAGGGCTACGGCGACGTGCTGACCGCGCCGGCCGCGACGTACCGTCCGGGCGAGCGGGTGAGCGTCACCTTCGCCGGCGCGCATCCCAACAACGGGCTGCACCACGGGGGCAGCTACCTCACGGTCGAGCGGCGGGTCTCGACAGGCTCGACCACCGAACCACGCTGGGAGCGGATCGCCGACGACAGCGACTGGTCGACGAAGCTGCACTGGGAGCGCTACGGCGTCGCCGCGTCGAAGGTGACGATCACCTGGGACGTACCTGACGAGGTGGCGTCCGGGAGCTATCGGATCCGCTACTTCGGCGATGCCCGGAGCCTGCTCGGGACCGTCCGATCGATCAGCGGCACCAGCCCGACGTTCTCGGTGGTGGGCCGATGAGGTCCGCAGCGGTCGGCATCGCGGCGGTGTGCGCGGTCGCCGCGACCTTGCTGCCCGGCCCGGATGCGCCGGCTTCGGCAGCACCCCCGCCGCCCGACCTCAGCATCCTGACCCACAACGTCGCGATGCTGCCGACGATCCTCGGCGGGAAGGCCAACGGCACCCGGGCGGACCTGTTCGCCGAGGCCGACCACCTGCGCGGGCACGACGTGGTGGTGCTCGAGGAGGCGTTCGACAACGAGCCGTCGGACACGCTCAAGTCCCGCCTGGCGAGCCGATATCCCCATCAGACGCCCGTCCTCGGCCGCTCCCGGTCGGGCTGGGACGAGACCCTCGGGTCCTACTCCGCGCTGACCCCTGAGGACGGCGGCGTGACCGTCCTGAGCCGGTGGCCGATCACGCATCGGGTCCAGTACGTGTACGCCGACGGCTGCGGCGCCGACTGGTTCGCGAACAAGGGCTTCGTCTACGCCCGCCTCGACGTCGACGGCCGACCGGTGCACGTGGTCGGCACCCACGTGCAGGCCGAGGACCCCGCCTGCTTCGGCAGCGGCGCGGCTGTCCGGGCCGAACAGTTCGCCGAGCTCGACGGCTTCCTCGACGGGCTCGCGATCCCGGCCGACGAGCCGATCGTGATCGCCGGCGACCTCAACGTGGTCAAGGACTCCCCGGAGTACGCCACCATGCTGACCGCTCTCGACGCCGCGGCCCCGGCCTTCGCTGGTCATCCCTACAGCTGGGACCCGGAGACCAACCCGCTGGCGAGCTCGGGCGGGCGCGAGCAGCTCGACTACGTGCTGTTCCGGCGCGGCCACCAGCAGCCTCGTGGGTGGACCAACACCACCCTGACGCCGACCTCCCCGCCGTGGAGCTCCGGCGGGACGACCTACACGGACTACTCCGACCATTACCCGGTCCTGGGAGGGACATCATGACCTGGCAGAACTGGGCGGGGACCGAGCGGGTCACGCCCGCGCGCGTGGTCGCACCCGCGACGACCGACGAGGTGGCGGCCGCCGTCAAGGAGGCCTCCCGCGACCGGCTGAAGGTCCGGATGGTCGGCTCGGGGCACTCGTTCACGGGCGCGGCGGTCGCGCCCGGCGTACAGCTGCGGCCGGACCGGCTCGACGGGGTCCACGCGGTCGACCGCGAGTCGGGGCTGGTGACGGTCGACGCGGGCATCCCGCTGCACCGGCTCAACCCGGTCCTGGCCGGGCACGGGCTCGCGATGGAGATCCTCGGCGACATCGACCGGCAGACGCTGGCCGGGGCGATCTCGACCGGCACCCACGGCAGCGGCTCCGCCTTCGGCAGCATCTCGACGCAGGTACGCGGGCTCGAGCTCGTGCTCGCCGACGGGTCGGTCGTGCAGTGCTCGGCGACCGAGCGGCCCGAGCTGTTCGAGGCCGCACGGGTCTCGTTCGGTGCGCTCGGCGTGATCACCAAGGTGACGCTGCAGTGCGTGCCGATGTACGCGCTGCGGGCGGTCGACGCGGCCGCGCCGCTGGAGGAGGTGCTCGACGGCGTCGACGACCTGGTGGCCGGCAACGACCACTTCGAGTTCTTCTGGTTCCCGCACACGACGACCGCGCTCACCCGGAAGTTCCAGCGGCTGCCCGGGGACACCGAGCTGCGCCCGATGAGCCGTTTCGTCCGCACCCTCGACGACAGGATCGTCACCAACATCGGCTTCGAGGCGATGCTCCGCGCGGGCACCCGGTTCCCGCGCCTGGTCCCCGGGATCACCCGGTTCGTGACCAGGGCGATCTCCGCACGCGACTTCACCGACCTGGCGCCGAACGTGTTCGCCTCCGAGCGGGACGTACGTTTCCGGGAGGGGGAGTACTTCGTGCCGCGCGATGCGCTCGTGCCCGCACTGCGCGAGCTGAAGCGGTGGGTCGACACCCACGACGAGGCGGTGTCGTTCCCCTTCGAGGTCCGGTTCGTACGTCACGACGACATCTGGCTCTCACCGGCCTACGAGCGGGACTCCGCCGTCGTCGCCTTCCACCAGTACCACCGGATGCCGCACGAGCGCTGGTTCGGCATCTGCGAGGAGGTGCTCGGCGCCGCCGGGGGCCGTCCGCACTGGGGCAAGATGCACAGGCTCGACGCGGCCGGGCTGCGTGAGGTCTATCCCCGTTTCGACGACTTCGTCGCGCTCCGCGACCGGCTCGACCCCACCGGCATCTTCGCCAACCTCTACCTCGACCGCGTGCTCGGCCCGGCGCCGGAGGTGCGGCGATGAACCTCGCCCAGCGCGTCGGTTCCGCCCGCACGCCCTGGCCGGACCTGCTCGCCGCGACCGAGCACCTGGACCCGCCGTTCGCCGTCCTGGACGTGGCGGCGTTGCGCACCAACGCCCACCAGCTGGTCCGCCGTGCCGCCGGCAAGCCGATCCGGGTCGCCAGCAAGTCGATCCGGGTGCGCTCGGTGATCCGGGACGCTCTCGAGCTGCCCGGGATGTCCGGCATCCTCGCCTACACGCTCCCCGAAGCGCTCTGGCTGGCCGAGGAGCACGAGGACGTCGTCGTCGGCTATCCGACCATGCACCGCGAGGCGCTCCGGCGGCTGGCCTCGGACGAGGAGCTCGCGTCCCGAATCACGCTGATGGTCGACAGTCCTCGGCATCTCGACCTCACGGCCGAGGTCGTCGGACCGGACGGTCCTCCGATCCGGATCTGCCTGGAGCTGGACGTCTCGCTCCGGCTCGCCGGCGGCCGGCTCCACCTCGGCGCCCGCCGCTCCCCCGTGCACACGCCCGAGGACGCCGCCGCGCTGGCTCGCCAGGTGGCGGCCCATCCGCGCTTCCAACTGGTCGGCCTGATGGGCTACGAGGGTCAGATCGCGGGCATCGGCGACAACCAGCCGGGCCTGAGCCGCTTCGCCGTCCGGGCGATGCAGCACCGGTCGGCCGCCGAGCTCGCCGAGCGGCGCGCGGCCGCGGTCGCCGCCGTTCGGAGCGTGGCGTCGCTGGAGTTCGTCAACGGTGGCGGCACGGGCAGCCTCGAGCTCACCGCCGCCGAGCCCGCCGTCACCGAGGTCGCCGCCGGGTCCGGGCTCCTGGCACCGCGCCTGTTCGACTTCTACACCCGTTTCCACCCTCAGCCCGCGGCGTACTTCGTGCTGTCCGTCGTACGCCGCCCCTCACCGCAGCACGCCACGGTCCTCGGTGGCGGCTGGATCGCCTCCGGCGCCGCCGGCAAGGACCGGCTGCCGACGCCGGTGTGGCCGCCAGGCCTCTCGCTGGTCGACCGGGAAGGCGCCGGGGAGGTGCAGACGCCGCTGGTGGGCGACCGGGTCGACGACCTCGGCATCGGTGACCGCGTCTGGTTCCGGCACACCAAGGCCGGCGAGCTGTCCGAGCACGTCGACCAGATGATGCTGGTCGACGGAGACCGCATCGTCGACGTGGTGCCCACCTACCGCGGGGAGGGAAAGGTCTTCCTCTGACGCGTCGGGCCGTCAGGAGCCCTCGGCGACCAACCCGAGCAGCTGGGTGGCGGCCAGGTCGATCGCCGCGCCGGCGGTCTCGGCGTCGCCCTCGTTGAGGTAGAGCAGGGTCATCCCGTCCACGATCGCGGTCAGGTAGCGCGCCAGGACCGCCTCGTCGACGGTCCAGGTCACCCCGGCGCTGGTGCCCAGCGACTCGATCACCTGGGTGTGCGCGTCCAGGTAGGTGCGGTACTGCTTGCGCGCGAACTCCGCCAGGGCGGGGTTGCGGGTCGCGTACTGCGTCAGCTCGTACGTCACCCGGTGCTCGTCCGGGTTGTCCAGCACGTGCTGCCAGTAGGACGCCAGGCCGCCCCGCAGCTTCTCCTCCAGCGTTCCCGGGCCCTCGATGATCTCGAGCGCCGGCGCCAGGGTGTGGCTCGTGATCGTGGTGATCACCTGCTCCAGCAGCTCCTCCTTGGAACGGAAGCAGTAGTGGAAGGTGCCGAGCGACATGTCCGCCTCGGCCACGATCGACCGCGTCGTCGCCTGCGCTACGCCGTCGCGCGCCATTACCCGGATCGCGGCCTGCACCAGCAACCGTCGCCGCTCGTCTGCCGACACCCTCGCCACGCGACCAAGACTAACGTCCAAGTCGGCGGCCACGACCACCCATCTCGCCCGCGGCGAAATCGTTATCCAGCGGGCCGTCACACCTGGTTCACTGACCCGGTGGCATCCTCCCCCGGCTCCCTGTGGCACACCCTGATCCACCTCCGTGGTAACCCGCGCGCCTGCGTGTGGACCGAGCCGATGTGGGGTCTGTCGATGGCGCTGGTGCTGCCGTATCTCTCCGTCTTCATGCTCACGCTCGGCCTTCACGACGCCCAGATCGGCCTGCTGGCGACCGCCGGGATGATCTCGCAGGTGTTCTTCGGGCTCGCCGGCGGCATCATCACCGACCGGATGGGGCGCCGGCTGACCAACGCGGTCTTCGACGTGATCGCCTTCGTGATCCCGTGTCTGATCTGGGCATTCGCCCAGGACTTCTGGGCCTTCCTGGCCGCGTCGCTGCTCAACGGTGCGTTGCAGGTCACCGCGAACGCCTGGGACTGCCTGATGGTCGAGGATGCCGAGCGCGACCAGCTCACCGGCATCTACTCCCTCGTGCGGGTCGCGGCCGACTGCTCGGCGCTGTTCGCCCCGATCGCCGCCTTCATGGTCGCGCAGTTCGGTCTGGAGCCGGCGGTGCGGGTGCTCTTCATCAACGCGGCGGTGGTGATGCTGGCCAAGGTCATCCTCTTGTACGCCGCCTCCACCGAGACCCGCCAAGGACGCATCCGGATGGAGGAGACCCGGCACGAGAGTCTCTGGCGGCTCTTCGTCGGCTACCGCGAGGCCGCGAGGCTGCTGGGCCGCTCGCGGGGCTCGCTCCTGGCGCTGGCCATCGCCGCCCTGGTCGCGGCGGTCACCCTCGTCAACGGGACCTTCTGGCAGGTCATGGTCAACCAGCACCTCCATGTGCCCGACCCGGTGCTGCCGTTCTTCCCGATGGTGCGCTCCCTGCTGTCGGTGCTCTTCCTCTTCACCCTGATCCGCCGGCTGACCTCGGGCCACGACCTCAAGCAGGCAACCCTGTGGGGATTCGGCATCTACCTGGCCGGCCAGCTGGTCCTTGTCCTGATCCCGGCCGCCGAGGGTGACGCCGACGTCGTGACGTACGCGCTTCTGGGGGTGTGCCTCCTCCTCGACGGCTTCGGCGCCGGGATGCTCTTCATGCTCTCGGAGTCGCTCGTCGCGTTCCACGTCGACGAGGCCGAGCGGTCACGGGTGATGGCGCTGCAACGCACCGCGGTGATGCTCGCGGCCGCCCCGTTCGGCTGGATCTCCGGATGGCTCTCCGGGATCGACCGCACCTACCCGTTCTGGCTGACCAGCGCACTGCTGGTGATCGGTGTGATCACCACCATCGTCTGGTGGGCCGGGCCGCACACCGAGCCGTCGGTCGAGCCCGTGCCCGCGGATCACGCGTGATCCGTGGACGGCCGGGACGGACTTGGCGTGCGGTCCTGGACGCCCTCGCGACCGAGTGGGGGGTACTCCAGCAACGTGGGCGCCCGGACCGCACTCGGAAGTGATAGCACGCATCCGGTGTCGAGCGTCACCAAACCTCGACATCTGGTAACCGATGTTCTCGTCCGCTCGGGTCTGACTCAGCTCAGGGTGAAGGTGCTGGAGCGCCGTCCCACGGCACCACCGCCGGTGAGCGCACCGCGATCGTGCTGGAGGTAGTCGCCACGATCCGTGGCCACCTGCAGCGAGATCCCACCCTTGACCGGGATCCGGCGGAAGCTGGCCTCAGCGGCGTACGCCGGGCCCGGCTCGACCGGGTCGATCCGGACCGTGCCCCCGGTGATCCGGATGTACCGGTCGGGGAAGTTGACCGACTGCAGCGACTCCGAGCCGTCGCCCGCCAGGCCGGGGACGAAGCGGAACTGGCTGTCGGCGAGCTCTCTCGGGGCATGGTCCACGCGCACGACGTACTCGTAGTGGCGTACGAACGAGCCTGGCGCGTCCAGCGGGGTGAGCCGAACGATCGGCCCACCCTTCCCGACCGGGACCCCGAACATGGGTGTGCCGTCCTCGTGCCACACCACCTTCTGCACGCGCGCGTGCCGGTTCGGGTCGTAGAGCGGGTCTCCGGTGATGTCGCGGTAGTCCCGGGCGTGGTAGACGAGGACGTCGGTCACGCCGTCCTCGGCGACCGTGAACGAGTTGTGCCCGGGGCCGTACTGCCCGGTCTGCACGTTCGTCGTGAACACCGGCTCGGGGTTCTTGACCCACGACGCCGGGTCGAGCAGGTCGGCGTCCGCCGACGCCGTCAGCAGGCCCATGCAGTAGCGCGAGTCGGTGGCGCTGGCCGAGAACGTCATGAAGACGCGCCCGTTGCGGACCAGCACGGCAGGGCCCTCGTTGACCTTGAAGCCCTGCACCTCCCAGCTGCGGGTCGGGGTCGCGATCCGCGCCGGGAAGGTGCTGATCGCGAACGGCGAGCTCATCTCGGCGATGTAGAGGCTGGTGTTCACCGCGATCTCGGGCTCGCTCTGCGCCCAGACCAGGTAGCGGCGGCCCCCGTGCTCGAACGTGGTGGCATCGAGGGCGAAGCTCTGCCACGGCGTGATGATCTGCTGTGGAGCACCCCAGCCGGCCGGGTCGCGGGGGTCGGCGAGCGTCGACTCCATGACGTACATCCGGATCCGGAAGACGTCGTCTGAGTCACCGGCTGCGAAGTAGACGTACCAGCGGCCGTCGATGCGGTGCAGCTCGGGCGCCCAGATGTGGCCGCCCATCTTTCCGCTCGCGGGGCGGCGCCAGATCACCGACTCCGCCGCGGTGGCGAGGCCGGCGAGCGAGGCCGACCCGCGGAGCACCAGACGGTCGTACTCCGGTACGGAGCCGGTCAGGTAGTACATCCCGTCGACGGGCGGGGTGACGAACGGGTCGGCCCGGCGCTCGACGAGCGGGTTGAGGGTCGGCACTCCCCAGATCTCGGCGTCGCTGGGCATCGGTACGGGCGGTGCCGCGGCGGCAGGCGCGACCTGCCCGGCGAGGGCGGCCGCTGCCCCGAGGCCGACCCCGGCCTGCAGGAGGTGGCGCCTGCTGAGGCCGGCCCGGAGACTGAGGTGGTTCAGGTGATCGGACATGAGTGCTCCCTACCGGGTCTGGATGCGGATGAAGGTCACGGAGTACGGCGCGAACGTGCGCGTGAAGGTGCTGTCCACGCCCCGGATCGTGCTCGTCACCGGCTTGATGGGCTGCGCCGTACGGGTGTTCTGGTCCTCCGGGTCGCCGCTGATCACGGTCATCTCCGCCCTCGAGGCGACCTTGACGCCGAGGTCGACCCGGGTGACCGCGGGCTCGGCCTGGGCGTTGACGACCTTGACGATCAGGTCGCCGGTCGCGTCGTCGCGGGTGACCACCTGCGCGAACGGCTCGGTGACCTGGTCGTCCTCGAGCTCCTGGAAGAGCTGGCCGTCGAGGAAGAGCCGGACATGAGTGCCGCGGACCTCGATGCGTACGTCGTAGGTGCGTCCGGTCTCGACCGAGTGACCCTCACGGGCGATCAGGGTCTCCTTGCCGCCGTTGGTGGCCTTCTCGACGACGGTGCGGGTGTTGTTCCAGCCGCCGATGTTCCACCAGTAGAAGTTGCCGGAGTCCTTCACGCCGAACGCGACCAGGAAACCTTCGGCGCCGGACAGCTTCTTGGCCCTGAGCTTGATGTCGTAGTCGCTCGCGGTGATGTTCGCTGCCCCGACCAGGGTGTCCTGGGCAGCAGCATCTGTCTGGGTGTAGGCGCCGTCGACGACCGACCAGCTGCCCCGGTTGGCCAGCGGGCTCCAGCCCTCGGCGTCACCGTCCTCGAAGTCGTCGGCGAACAGGGAGGTCCCGTCGGGTGCGGTGACCGACACGTCGTCGTACGCCGCGGAGGTGGCCCAGGTGGAGAGGCCGACACCGCCGGTGATGGGTTGGGGCTGGATCACCTTGCCGGTCGCCTCGCTGGGGACGACCCGGTCACCGACGTTGTTCATGAACAGCTTCTGGACCTGGTAGCTCGCGGAGCCCCAGGACTGGTCGTTGTCGAACCAGATCATGTCGGGGCGCCACTGCACCTGATCGATGTTGGCCAGCAGCGGGGCGTACGAGGCGAGCTGCACGACGTCCGCGTTGCGCTCGAGCCCGGTCATGTACGCCGCCTCGGACAGTGCGTTGAAGAGCTTGTTGTCCTGGGAGGCGTACTCGCCGAGGAAGACCTTCGGCCCGTTGCGGTCGTAGCTGTCGTAGCGGTCGTTGTTCTGCAGGAACCAGGTCGGGGAGTTGTAGTAGTGCTCGTCGACCATGTCGACGCCGGCAGCCCGGTTCTGCGCCCAGTGCTGGTCGAAGAGCGCGCCCTCGTCGTCGGGGCCGGAGTTGCTGATGATCGTGATCTCCGGGTGGCGCGCCTCGATGGCCGCACGGAACTTCTCGAACCGCTCGAAGAACTCCGTCGGCAGGTTCTCCTCGTTGCCGACGCCGAGGTGGGTGAGCCCGAACGGCTCCGGGTGCCCCATCTCCGCGCGCAGGCCGCCCCACTCGGAGTCGACCGGGCCGTTGGCGAACTCGATGAGGTCGAGGGTGTCCTGGATGTGGCGCTGCAGCAGGGCCTCGTCGTCGGTGACCCGGTTCTGGCCGCAGCCGGTGACCAGCGCGGGCACAACCGGCAGCGGCATCGCCCCGATGTCCTCGGAGAACTGGAAGTACTCGTAGTAGCCCAGTCCGTAGGACTGGTTGTAGCCCCAGAAGTTGGCGTTCGTCGCCCGCTCCTCGACCGGGCCGACGGTGTCCTTCCACTGGTAGGACCGGGCGCGCTGCCAGCCGGAGGCGGCGTCGTAGCCGGCCATGCTGCCGGTGTTGACGAGGCAGCCGCCCGGGAAGCGCACGAACTCCGGCTTCAGCGCCGCGATCTTCTCGGCGAGGTCCTTGCGCAGCCCGTTCTCGCGGCCCATGAAGGTGTCCTCGGGCATCAGCGAGACCATGTCGAGGCGAAGGGTGCCGACGCCCCCGCCCTGCAGCCACAGGCGTGCGGAGTCGGTCGTGGCGCTCGCGGTGAAGGTGCCGGTGTACTTCCTCCAGGCGTCGCCGTTCACCTGGAGCCGGACCGGAGCGGCGTACGTCGTGGCGCCGGACTCGTCGCGCAGCGACACGGTCAGCGGCGTACCGCCCGCGGTGTCCGAGCGAGCCCAGACCGAGAAGTCGTAGCTCTTGCCGGCCTCGAGCGCGACGCCGTTGTTCCAGCCGCTGTTGGAGACGCCGTACGTGCCGTCGCCGGCGTTGGCCAGCGAGAGCTGCAGGTAGGTGCGGTTGCGCTCGCTGAGCCGGGACTCGTCGTTGACGGGGGTGGCGGTCCCGCTCCCGCCACCGACGCCTCGCGGGGTCCAGGCGGTGAGGCCGGTGTAGGAGCGGTTGTCGACCGGGAGGAACTCGAACGACCGGTTC
This sequence comes from Nocardioides sp. NBC_00368, assembly GCF_036090055.1. NCBI lineage: Bacteria > Bacillati > Actinomycetota > Actinomycetes > Propionibacteriales > Nocardioidaceae > Nocardioides > Nocardioides sp. NBC_00368. Next base: position 4,626,192 of record NZ_CP107970.1, on the reverse strand, counting down.
CGCACCAGCTCGGCGTAGAGGCCACCGTCGGCCGCGTAGTTGATGTCCTCGAAGAAGACGCCGTACATCGTGTCGCTGATCTCGGGACCGGACCGACCGGCGTGGGCCGTGATCGTGTAGTCGGGCTCGGGCGCAGCGGCTCGTCGGTCGGCGCCGAGGCTGGGCGCGGCGTACGCCAGGGGCAGCGCGAGGACGGTGGCGGCGGACAGGACGGTCAGCAGACGGATTCTGTGCACGATGGTCTCCTCAGAACACGCGGTAGGCGGTGCGGATGCGGTCCAGCTCGGCCTTGGTCACCGGCAGGACGGTCCCGTGGCGGGGGCGGCTGGGAAGCTGGTAGTCGCTGGAGATCCGGAAGAATCCCGAGTCCAGGTCGGTGGTCTCGAACGGCACGTACCCGCGGCCGCCGAACTCGTCGATGAACAGGTACCACTTGTCCTCGGTGTTGGACTTGAAGATCGTCGGACCCTCACCGCGGTCGATGCCCGGATTGTCGGCGGTGGCCTTGCCGATGCACTCGGCGACGAAGCTCCAGTCCAGGTCGAGCAGCGAGGTGGCCTTCTCCTCGACGATGAACTTGCTGCAGGGCGTGGTGGAGGTGTTGTTCCGCTCGTCCTTGGTGAACCGGTAGTAGGTCCCTGCATGCTCGACGACAGTGGAGTCGATCACCGAGTAGCCCGGGTCGATCCACACCCTGGGCTCGCTGAAGGTCCGGAAGTCCCGGGTGGTGACGTAGACCATCCGGTTGTGGGTGTTGCCGGCATGCTCGGGGTCGGACTCGTCGTAGAGCTTCGAGGCCCAGAAGACCACGTACGCGCCGATCCCCTCGTCGTAGTAGGCCTCGGGCGCCCAGGTGTTCCCGGCCTGGGGCGAGGACACGCGGACGTGTCGCTGCTCGGACCAGTTCACCAGGTCCGTGGACTCCCAGATCTCGATGTAGCGGCTCCCCCGCCGCTGGGCGGCGTCCCAGTCGCCGTTGCCGTAGATCTTGAGGTCGGTGGCGATCAGGTAGAACTTGTCGCCCTCCGGGGAGCGGATGATGAACGGGTCGCGTACGCCCTTGTCGCCGTGCTGCGACCGCAGGATCGGCTGGCCGCCGTTGAGCTCGTCCCAGTGGAGCGGGTCGTTGCCCCTGCTGGCGGCGAGGTAGACCTGCTCCCCGTCGGCCGTCCCCTCGCCCGTGAAGTACGCGAAGGTGTAGCCCTCGAGCGGCTCCTGCTCGGGCAGCGGCAGGACCGTCAGCCGGAACTGCCGCTTGTCCTTGACCTTGCCGAGGCTCACGGTGGCGTTGAGAGCCAGGCGGACGGCCTTCTCGCCGTACGCCGGTCGGTCGACCTCGCCGGTCGGGGTCACGACGGCGGGCTCGCTGGAGGTCCAGCTGACGGTCGTGCCGTGCAGGCCCTGGGTCGGCAGGGTGACGTTGCCGCGGATCCCGTCGGCGTCCCAGATCTTGAGCGCGGCCGCGGCGCGGGTGACCTTCTCCTCGTCGCTGATGTCGGCCGGCACGTTGACGGTGAACTCCTCGGGCTGGCTGGCGGAGCCGTGAGTTGCCGTGGCGGTGAGGGTCACCGCGGCATCGGGGCTGCCGTACGGCGGGCGGGTGACGTCGCCGGTCGCGGAGACGACGGTGGGGTCGGAGGAGGCCCAGGTGAGGGCGGAGCCGTTCGGGCCGCTGCTCGGGAGCGAGAGGTCACTGACGACGCGGGAGGTGTCGCCCAGGTCGAGCCAGGCGAGGTCGCGCTCGACGCGCTGCTCGTCGGTGACGTGGCCCAGCGCGTGGACCTCTGCCGCTGTCAGCGCGCGGTCGTACATTCGGAAGTCGCGCACCTGGCCCTTCAGATGACGGTCGCCGCTGTAGACGGATCGGCCGAGATAGTTCGCGGTCGTGACCCCGTTGCCGATCTGAGCGGGCGTGATGGTCACGCCGGTGCGGCGAGCGACCTCGACCCCGTCCTCGTAGAGCACCGCGGTGCCGTCGGCGAGCGTGTAGCTGATGGTCTTCCAGGTGTCGCGGACCAGGTTGCGCCCCGCCGTGACCGTCTGCTCGGTGCTCCAGTTGCCGGTGGCGATCGAGGTCCGGTAGGCGTTGCCGGTCGTGAACAGGTAGCCGTTGCCCGAGCCGTTGGAGCCGGTGTTGCCGAGGCCCCAGATGAAGTACGGCGTGGCCTGGTCCGCTGCGATCTTCACCTCGAGCGAGACGGTGATCGACGTCAGGCCGGCCATCACGTCGTTCGGCAGCCTGACGTGCCCGTTGGTGCCGCCGAGGGAGAGCCCCTCGCCGCCGAGCCAGGTCGTGTCGCCGGCGACCGTGCCATCGCGGCCGGCGCCCGACGCGTCGACGACCGTGGTGCCGCTGGTCTGGTCGAGGGGGTAGTGGACCACGAGCCCTACGTCGCTCGCGCCATGCGCCGGGGTGGTGGGCACCAGGCCGGCCAGGATCAACGGGAACGAGGCAAGTGCCGTCAGGGTGCGCGCGAGGTACCTCCGGCGCGGGTTGTGTGAGGTCGGGTTCGACTGGTCCATCGGCGCGCTCCAGGGTCAGCTGTGGGCGGGGGCACCCAGGTGATGTGACTTCCATCACGTGAATGTGAGCGCTAACATAAGCAGGGCGGCTGCGCGGTCGTCAAGAGTCATGAGGCGTCTGATGGAACGGTGGGCCTTACCCCGCGGAGGGCACGACACGAAGAAACCCCCGCCACTCCTGCCGAGATCCGGCTGGTGGGACGGGGGTTCTGTCGGAGCCGCCTGTCGGAATCGAACCGACGACCTTCTCATTACGAGTGAGACGCTCTGCCGACTGAGCTAAGGCGGCGTACCGTCATCCGTTACCGCATGTAGCGGGTCTGGTTGAGCGGACCGGATGAGTGTACCGAGACTGCGCGCTCGACACTAAAACGGTGCGCCTCGACGTGCTCGTCGATGGTCGTGCGGGTGGGCTTCCCCTTGCCGATCAGGCGGCCCAGGCGGCGAACGCCGTGCTTCATTACTGCTCTACTCCCCTAGGAACATGAATCAACCACCGACTGCGGACACAGTGGTGCTGATTCAATGATGACCGCCGGCGACTCATAGAGGTAGACGATCTTTCCTTGAAAAGACATAGGATGTCTCTATGTTGTCGCTGCACCAGCTTCGCGTGTTCCTCGCGGTCTACGAGCATGGCTCGCTGACCGCGGCGGCCGACGAGCTCGGTTATGCGCAGCCGTCGATCTCGGAGCAGGTCAGAGGCCTGGAGCGTACGCTCGGCGTCCAGCTCTTCCGGCGCGTGGGGCGGGGTGTGGTGCCGACCGCGGTGGCCGATGAGCTGAGGCCGCATGCGGAGCGTACGGTCGCCGCCGCGGAGGACGCGCGCAAGGCCGTCCAGGCGGTGAAGCAGTTCGAGACCGGGACCATCCGGTTCGGGATGTTCGGGATCGCGCGGCTCTACGGCGGGGCCGGGCTGGTGGCCGACGTGCTCGACCGCTATCCGGGCGTACGCGTCGAGCTGATCGGGCAGAACTCCACCGAGGTCCAGGAGGACCTGCGACGCGGCCGGCTCGAGGCAGCGATGCTGCTGGTCGGCAGCGTCTCCGGCCCGGGGCTGAAGGTCACACCGGTGGCCCGCGACGAGCTCGTCTACATCTCGGCCGATCCCGCGCACCTGGCGACGCCGGTCACGCCTCACCGACTCTCGCTGGCGACGCTGGTGATGGCCGACACCACCTGGAGCTCCGAGGACCCCACCCGGGTCACGATCCGCAACCTGCTCCACGAGACCGGCCGCAACCCGCCGAGCCGGATCGAGGTCGAGGACATCGAGACGGCCGTCGAGCTGGTCGGGATGGGCTACGCCGACAGCGTCATCGCCAAGGGAGCAGCCGAGCAGCTGCTCCCCCGGCTGGCGCCGAAGGCAGGGTGGGTGTCACTGCGGCCCCGGACGTACGACACCTTCGCCATCGTCCACCGCACCGACGCCACCCTCTCCCCCGCTGCCACGCTGATGATCGAGCTGGCGACGAAGCGGATCCAGGCCATCGCGGACCCCGTCCACCGGCGCTGAATCGGTCGTTCTTGCGGCCGAGAATGCAGTTGTGGGCGACGAAACTGTGGTTTCGTCGCCCACAACTACCTATTCGGCCGCCAAAGGTGAGGATTCGGCGGGATCAGTCGCAGCCGAAGCCGTCGTCGTCGGCGTCGAGGCGCCACGGGTCGGAGCTGTTGTTGACCCGGACGGGCTTCTTGTAGCCCGGGATCTCGCCGCAGTCGAGGTCGTTGGTCGAGGTGGCGTTGTAGACCTTCTCGCCGTTGGCGTAGGTGTAGTCGAGGGTCGAGGTGCTCGTTCCGCTTCCCCGCTTCTTCAGGTAGAACGACGCGGACACGTCTGCCCGGCGGTTGGCATCACCGGCGAACTTCCAGCGGTAGTAGCGGCTGACCTTCGGCGTCACGATGACGGCGCACTTGCCGTACCTGTTCGTCACGCAGGAGGTCACGTTCATCCAGCGACCGCTGGCCCGCTTCTGCAGGTGGATGCGCTTGCCCTTGATCGGGTTACCGCCAGCGGTCAGCTTGCCGACGGGACGGTAGGACCTCGTCCCGTACGGCTTGGCGGAGACCTTGATGACCTTGGTGATGACCTTGGCCGACACGGTGGCTGGGGGCGTGGCTGCGTGGGCGGGCTGGCTGATGACGGGGGCGACCGCGATCGCCAGGGCGGCGACCGCAGAGGCAGCGAAGGCCTTCGTCGTCGAACGGACTCGCTGGTTCATGATCACGTGCTCGTGACCTTTCTTCTCGAAGTGAAATTACGAGAAGTGATCCTCTGGGTCAGTGCGATCCAGCGGGCGGAAACGGTGAGGACCCACCCCACATGGGGTAGATCAGCACTCCAAGCCGTCGTCGGGGACCTTGCCATCGACCAGGTAGTCGTCGATGGCGTCGTCGACGCAGCCGTTGCCCTGCATGTAGCCGGTGTGGCCGTCGCCGTCACGGGAGACGAGTACGCCGGAGTCGAGGGCCTCCGCGAGGTCCTCGGCCCACTCGTAGGGAGTGGCCGGGTCACGGGTGGTCCCGACGACGACGATCGGGTTGGAACCCTCGGCGTCGATCTCCGGCTCGGGCTCGGTGGCCTTGAACTTCTCGGCGGCGCAGCCGTTGAGCATCCAGGCGAGGGCGGCACCGAAGGTCGGAGCGGCCTTCTCGAAGGCGGGCAGCTGCTTGCGTACGTCCTCCGGGCTGAGCCCGGAGGAGTCGTCGAGGCAGTTGATCGCCCAGTTGGCCTCCATCGTGTTGTTCAAGTAGCCACCCTCGGGGTCACGGCCCGCGTAGTTGTCCGACAGGCTCATCAGCTGGGACCCGTCGCCCTTCAGCGCCGCCTCGAGGGCGTCGGTGAGGTAGGGCCAGTAGGACTCGACGTAGAGCGGGGTGATCAGGCCGTAGAGGGCGTTGCCCGCGGTCAGCTCACGGTCGCCGGCGGGCAGCGGCTCGGCGTCGATGTCGGCCATCAGCTTCTGGACGCGCTCGACGCCGTCGTCGACGGTGTCGCCGAGGAAGCAGCTGCCCTCGTCGACGCAGTTCTCGACGTAGGAGCGGAGCGCGACCTCGAAGCCCTTCGCCTGGGCGAGGTTGGCGTCGAGCACGCTCAGGCCCGGGGCGATCGCGCCGTCGAGCACGAACCGGCCGACCCGGTCGGGGTAGAGCTCGGCGTAGGTCGAGCCGAGCTGGGTGCCGTAGGAGGCACCGAAGTAGTCGAGCTGGTCCTCACCCAGCGCAGCCCGGAGCACGTCCATGTCCCGGGCCGCCTCGACGGTGCTGACGTGGGCGGAGATGCCGTCCTTCTGAGCGGCGCAGCCGTTGGCCATCTGGACGCCGCTGTCGACGTAGGCCTTCTCCTCGGCGGGGGTGTCCGGGTCGGGGTCGACCGCGACGTAGGCGTCGAGCGCCTCGTCGTCGAGGCAGTCGACCGCGGTGCTCTGCCCGACACCGCGCGGGTCGAAGCCGACGATGTCGTAGGAGTCTCGGACCGCGGGACTGAAGGACTGGTTGTTGTAGAGCGCGTAGTCGATGCCGGACCCGCCGGGGCCGCCCGGGTTGATCGCCAGCGAGCCGATCTTCTTCTCGTTGGCCGGGTCCTTGATGACCGCGACGTCGATGGTGCGGCCGGTCGGGTCGGAGTAGTCGAGCGGGACCTCGAGGGTCGCGCACTGGAATGCGCCGTTGCACTTCTTCCAGTCCAGCTTCTGGCTGTAGAAGGTCTGCAACCCTTCCGCGGGGGCCGCGGTCGCCTCGGCGCTCGGACTGACCCGGTCGGCATCCGGGGTGCCGCCACCGCCTCCACAGCCCGTCAGGGCGAGCGCTGACATCACGACGAGAGCGGCTTTGCGGTTCACTGATCTCCTCCGGGCGGCAGCAGCGCCACCATCATGGCTTCCAGCACCAACTGGGGCTGGACGTTGAACTCCAGCAGCTGCTCACGGGCCTCGAAGACGGCGCCGATGCGCTGCAGGTTGAGCTCGGGGGTCGAGGACGCGACGATCTGCTCGATCTCGCGCCCATGCTCCTCGTTGACCAGCGTCACCGGCGCACCGGCGGCGAGGGTGATCGCATCGCGATAGACGGAGACCAGGTCCATCAGCCCACGGTCGATCACGTCGCGGTGGCGGCGGGTGGCACGGCGCTTCTGGTCCTTCTCGAGCGCGGCCAGCGCCGGTCCGTACTCCCGCGGCCGGCGGCCCCGGTCGACCACGCCGTAGCCGGCGTCGAGGTCGGCCTTCTCCTTCGCGTCGAGATCGGCGGTGACGGCGTCGGCCTCCTCCTTCGAGACCGCGGCCAGCTCACCGGCGGCCCTGAGCGCGTCGGCCAGACTGCGCAGCTTGGCCGGGTAGGCGACGACCTGCTCACGGCGGCGCCGGGTGTCGTCGTCGCGGGCCAGCGCCTTGGCGCGGCCGATGTGGCCCTGGCTCGCGCGCGCCGCATAGGCGGCTCTTGCCTCGTCGACGCCGAGCGTGCGCTGCAGGAAGGCGGTGACGTCGGGAGCGGTCGGGGTGGTCAGCGTGACCAGGCGGCACCGGGACCGGATGGTCGGGAGGACGTCCTCGACCGTCGGCGCGCAGAGCATCCACACCGTGCGGGCGCCGGGCTCCTCGACCGCCTTGAGCAGGGCGTTGTTGGCCTGCTCGGTGAGCCGGTCGGCATCCTCGATGATCAGGATCTGCCAACGGCTTCCAGCCGGGGTCAGGGCGGACTGGCGCACCAGGTCGCGGATCTCGTCGACACCGAGGGTCAGCTTCTCGGTGCGTACCAGGTTGACGTCGGCGTGACTGCCGGTGAGCACGGTGTGGCACTCGTGGCACCGGCCGCAACCGCCGTCGGGGCACTGCAGCGCGGCGGCGAAGGCGATCGCTGCGTTGGACCGTCCCGAGCCCGGTGGGCCGGTGAAGAGCCAGGACTGCGTCATGCCGTGGCCGGCCGCAGCGGTCTGCAATGTGGGAATGACGTGGCGCTGGCCGACCAGGTTGTCCCAGACGGAGGTGGTGGCGACGTTCATGCCGTCACCACCTGGGCGAGAAGAGGCTCGAGCCGCGCCAGCACCGCGGCGTGGATCTCCTCGACCGGGGCACGGGCGTCCAGCACCAGATAGTGCTCGGGGTTGCGCTCCGCGAGCGCGACGAACGCCGCGCGCACCCGCTGGTGGAACTCGGCCGACTCCTGCTCCATCCGGTCGCGCTCCGCGAATCGGGTGAACCCCGCCGTCGGGTCCAGATCGAGCAGCACGGTCAGGTGGGGGCGCAGGTCGGCGGTCGCCCACCGCGCCACCTCCTCGAGCTGCGCGGCGTCCAGAACCCGGCCGGCACCCTGGTAGGCGAGCATCGAGTCGACGTAGCGGTCGGTGATCACCACCTCGCCCCGCTCCAGCGCCGGCCGGACCATCGACTCGATGTGCTCGGCCTTGTCGGCGGCGAACAGGAGCGCCTCGGTGCGGTCGTCGAGATCACCGGTCTCCGGGGACAGCACGATGCGGCGTACGTCCTTTCCCACGGCCGTGTCCCCCGGCTCGAAGGTCAGCAGGACGCGGTGGCCGCGGGCGGTCAGCGCCTCGTGGAGCAGCCGCGACTGGGTCGACTTGCCCGACCCCTCGCCGCCCTCGAAACACACGAAGACGCCGTGCTCCGCATAGACACCGGGAAACCTCACGCAGCCACCTCCGTAGCGCAAGCGCCAGAATACGGACGCGGCTGCGTGATGACTCCATGGTTCACTCGCTGACGCTTCACGAGCCCAACCTACGGGGTGGGACCGACAAGGCCGAGGTACGCCGCCCGCACGTGCGGCGATTGAGGCTGTCGAAGGTCCCGGAGCCAGGTTAAGGTTCGGGTCGTCCTCACGCTGACCTCAAGGAGTCTTTGGTGATCTACGTCCTGATCGTCCTGCTGCTGGCCGCGCTCGCGGTCGCGGCCTATCTGCTCTGGAAGAGCAGGCAGCGGCCGACGGCGCAGCGGGAGCCCGACGACTTCATCGGCGACCAGCACAAGCATGCCTCCGACCAGCTGCGCCAGGTGCGCAACGGTGACGTCGTCGAATACCTCGGCCACAACTGGTTCGTCCGCGGGCGGATCGACTTCGACGAGCACGGCTACCGCTGGACCGAGCACATGCTCGACGACGCCGAGGGCAAGAAGTGGCTCTCGATCGAGGACGACGAGAGCTTCGAGGTCTCGCTGTGGCACGCGATCCCCCTCGGCGACATCGAGCAGGGCACCGTCGGTGACCGCGACGTCATCGTCGGTGGCGTCGCCTACCGGCTGCAGGAGAAGGGCTCGGCGGCCTTCACCGCCACCGGCGCGACCGGCACGGCGCCGTCGGGCACGGCCGAGTACGCCGACTACAAGTCGGTCGACGGCAAGCTGCTCGGCTTCGAGAAGTGGGGCAGCAACTGGGAGCCCTCCCTCGGCGAGGTGCTGCAGCCGTTCGAGCTGACCGTCTACCCCTCCACCGACCGGCCCGCGACGCTGGACGACGAGTGACGCTCCTCGACGTCCCGTTCGCGGACGTACGCGGAGACACCCTGCGCTGGACCCTCGCACCGGTCGCCTGCACTCCCCTGGCTTCTCGTTCGGTGCACCTCGGGGACGGCCTGACCGTCACGCTGAGCGTCCTGGGCGCCAGCCACCAGGTCGTCGTACGCCGCCACGACCGCCCGCTCCTGCACGAGACCGTCGCGTGCGGGATCGCCGAGGCCACGTTCCTTCCCGCGGCGCACGCGGAGGGTGGCTACAGCCTCGGTTCACACGTCGCCAGGCTGGATCCCGAGGAGCTCGCCGAGCGGGCATCGGAGCTCGTGGAGCGGTTGGAGGGACGTACGGACGCCGTCGTCGCGCACTTCCCGGGCGACCCGCACGCGGTGACCGCGCTGGCGCTCGACGAGCTCGGCGAGCAGCAGATCTCCTGGAGCACCTGGCACACCTACCCACAGACCGGCGAGATCGTCGCCACCGTCACCAGCTACCGGCCCGAGGAGGGCGCACGTGTCTGAATCGAACGGCCCGAACCGCAAGCTGATCGGATGGGCGATCGTCGCGGTGTGCGTCGTGCTCGCCATCATCATCGCCATCGCCGTGTCGGGCGACGGGAACAGCCCCGAGAAGTATCTGCGCAAGAACTTCGACCACGTCAGCGGCTCCGACCCCGACAGCGACGCCGGGATCGTCTTCGAGGACGACGGCTCCGTGTCGTCGGTCGCCAACCAGATCGCGAGCGGCACCGACGCCGACGAGAACCGGGCCGAGGGCTCCAGCCACTACCTGCGCTACGACGACGACTGGCTGGTGGTCGTGGAGCCGCGTACGCCCTCGGGATCGACGATCACCCTCTACGAGTACGACCGCGGCTACCGGCACCACAGCACCGTGATCGGCCTGTGGGGCTGGAACAGCTACTACGGCCGCAACAGCAGTGGCGGCAGCAGCGGTGATTCCTTCCGCGGCGGCGGCAGCGGATTCGGCAAGTGACCACCTCAGACCTGGAGATGAATCGATGACTGACCTCATGAGCGGACTGCTGTCCACCGTCGCCTTCGCCGCCCTCGGGCTGGTCCTGCTGGTGATCGGCTTCTACGTGATCGACCTGCTCACGCCCGGCAAGCTCGGGCAGCTGATCTTCGTGGAGCACCGTCGCGACCCTGCGCTGCTGCTCGGCTCCTCGGTCGTGGCGATCGCCACGATCGTGGCCACCTCGATCTACACCGCGGAGGCGGACACCCTCCAGGGCCTCGCCGAGACCGCTGCGTACGGGCTCGTCGGGATCGCACTGCTCGCGGTCGCGTTCGTGATCCTCGACCTGCTCACGCCGGGCCGGCTCGGCGAGCTGATGACCGACGACAAGGACGACCCGGCGATCTGGGTCGCGGTCGCGGTGCAGCTGTCCGTCGGCGTGATCGTGGCGGCCTCGATCACGTGAGCTTGTCCCTCCCTTCGTTGCCTGCGCTGCCCGCGGGACGAGCGGCCCGGCTGCTCGTCCTCGCGGCGGTGTTCGTCTGCGCGGCGTGCGGGCTGGTCTACGAGCTCGCGCTGGTGACGTTGGGGAGCTATCTGCTCGGCAACTCGATCGCGCAGACGTCGCTGGTGATCGCGGTGTCGATGTTCGCGATGGGCGTCGGCGCCGTGCTCGCCAAGCCGCTCACCGCGCGGCCGCTGCGAGCGTTCGTGGGCGTGGAGATCGCGCTCGCCGCGGTGGGCGGCGCCTCGGTGCCGGCCCTGTACGCCTCGTTCGCGTGGCTGCATCTCTACACGCCGATGATGCTGCTGGTGACGTTCCTGATCGGTGCCCTGGTGGGCGCCGAGATCCCGCTCCTGATGGAGCTCCTCCAGCGGCTCCGGCGCCAGCAGGCCTCGCTCGCGGTGGCCGACATCAATGCGGTCGACTACGTGGGTGCGCTGATCGGCGGGCTGGCGTTCCCGTTCGTGCTGCTGCCGACCCTGGGGTTGCTGGTGGGCACCGTGGCCACCGCTGCCCTGAACGTGCTCGCCGCCTGGACGGTCGGGGTCGCGCTTGCCGGGACCCGGCAGCGTCGCGGAGTCGTCACGGCCGTCTGCGGCGCTCTCGCCGTCGCGCTCGGCACCACCGCGGTGATGGCCGATTCCTTCGAGCTCAACGCCCGCCAGGCGCTCTATCGCGACCCGATCATCCACGCCGAGCGCTCGGACTACCAGGAGATCGTGGTGACCCGGGGCGCTCCGTTCGGGCCGGAGTTCGACGACGTACGCCTCTTCCTCGACGGTGACCTGCAGTTCTCGTCCTTGGACGAATACCGCTATCACGAGATGCTCGTCCATCCGGCGATGAACGGGCCCCACGAGCGGGTGCTGATCCTCGGCGGTGGGGACGGGCTCGCGGCACGCGAGGTGCTGCGCTACCGGTCGGTGTCGTCGGTGACGCTGGTCGATCTCGACCCGGCGGTGGTGTCGCTGGCGCGCTCCTACGATCCGGTCTCGTCGCTGACGTCGGGGTCGTTGGAGGACCCGCGGCTGCGTTACGTGGCCGACGACGCGTTCTCCTGGGTCCGCGACTACTCGGGGGCGCCGTTCGACGTGGTCATCGCCGACTTCCCCGACCCCGACTCGACCGCGCTGGCCAAGCTCTACTCGGTCGAGAACTACAGCATGATCTCCCGGCTGATGGCTCCGGCGGCGCGGCTGGTCGTGCAGTCGGGCAGCCCGTTCTTCGCACCGGACGCCTTCTGGTCCGTACGGCACACCCTCGCCGAGGCCGGCTACCGGACCATGCCCTACCAGGCGGACGTGCCCTCCTTCGGCAACTGGGGCTACGTCCTCGCCTCCCGCGGCGGCACGGCACCTGAGCTCGCCCTCGACGACGAGGCGCCGGGCGGGCTCCGCTACGCCAGCGACGCCGTGCTCGCGGCGGCCTCGTCGTTCCCGCCGGACCGAGCCGAGCGGCCGACCTCGGTGACCACGCTGCTGGACCCGGCGATCCTGGACTACGCCCGGCACGGGTGGGTGGGCTACTGATGTACTTCCTCATCCGACTCGTCCGGCGCACCTCGCGACACTCCGCCTGGGTGCTCCCCCTCGCGATCATCGGCTTCGTCTTCGTCACCGGCTGGATCGCGATGGCGCTGGCCCAGCCGGGCAGCGACATCGTGCACCCCGCCAACTACTGGTGGTGGTTCCTGGTCACCGCGACCACCGTCGGCTACGGCGACTTCTTCCCCGAGACGACCGGCGGCCGGTTCGTCGGGGCGTACGTCGTCTTCGGCTCCATCACCACCCTCGCCATCTTGTTCAGCCGGATCTCGGCAATCATCGAGAACACCAAAGGACGCCGCATGCGTGGAGAGATCTCTTTCAGCGGACGAAGCCACATCGTGCTGCTCGGCTACACCGCCGGACGCACCGAGCGGCTTCTTACCGAGCTGCTCTCCGAGCCCGAACGGGAGGTCGTGCTCGCGACCTGGGAGGACCAGCTCTCCGAGCACCCGCTGGCCGGGGAGGAACGCCTTCATTTCGTACGCGGCGACCTCACCGACCTCTCAGTGCTCGGCCGGACCGGGCTGCCCGGCGCGCACAGCGTGCTGATCGACGCGCGTGACGACAACGAGGCGGTCACGCTCACCGTCGCCGCCAACACCGCTGCCCCGGCGGTGCACACGATCGTGGCGCTGCGTGACCTGCGGGTGCAGCGCACGATCTTCCGCATCGACACCACCGTCCACTGCGTCCAGTGGCACAACACCCAGCTGATCGCCGAGGAGCTCAGCGACCCCGGGATCGCGGAGGTCTACCAGGAGCTCGCCACCGCCGGCGGCAAGGGCACCTACTCGCTCACGGTCCCGTCCGGGGTTGCCACCGTGACCGTCGAGACCTGGCAAAGCGCTCTCGGTCGCGGCCACGGTGCCACGCTCCTCGCCGTCCGAACCCTCGACGGGATTCAGGTCAGCCCGCCGTGGGACCTCCCGGTCACCCCCGGCGCCCGGCTCTTCTACATCGCCTCCGACCGGCTGGACTACGACGAGGTCGCCGGGGCGCTCGGCTGACGAGCGTAGGAATACCCGGTCAACCGGGTATTCCTGCACTTCTCAGGCATTGCAACACCCGAGAAGTGCAGGAAACACCTGAGAAGTCAGACGCTCGCCTCGCACAACGCTCAGATTGACCTGATCAGGCCTTCTTCGTCGCAGCCTTCTTGGTCGTCTTCTTGGCCGTGGACTTCTTCGTGGTCGACTTCTTCGCCGTGGACTTCTTGGCGGTCTTCTTCGTCGTCCGCTTGGTCGTCTTCTTCGCCGGGCCCTTGGCGCGCTTCTCGGCGAGGAGCTCGGCGGCCCGCTCGGCGGTCAGGGTCTCCAGGTCGTCTGCGGCACGGAGGGTGGCGTTGTACTCACCGTCGGTGACGTAGGGACCGAAGCGGCCGTCCTTGACGATCATCGGCTGTCCGGAGACCGGGTCGGGGCCGAGCTCCTTGAGCGGCGGCTTGGCGGCGGCACGGCCACGCTGCTTCGGCTGGGCGTAGATCTGCTCGGCCTCTTCGAGGGTGATGGTGAGCAGCTGGTCCTCGGAGCTCAGCGTGCGGGAGTCGGTGCCCTTCTTCAGGTAGGGCCCGTAGCGGCCGTTCTGGGCGGTGATCTCCTCGCCGTCGGCGGCGGTGCCGACGACGCGGGGCAGGGTCAGCAGCTTGACCGCGTCCTCGAGCGTGATGGTCTGCAGGTTCATGCTCTTGAAGAGGCTGGCGGTGCGGGGCTTGGCGCCCTTCTTGGCGTCCTCGGGGAGCTGCTCGGTGACGTAGGGGCCGAACCGGCCGCTCTTGGCGACGACGGTGAGCCCGGTGTCGGGGTGGACGCCGAGGTTCAGCTCCTCGCCGGCCGGGTTGGCGAAGAGCTCCTTGGCCTTCTCCAGGGTGAGCTCGTCGGGAGGCAGGTCGTCGGGGACGTTGGCGCGGACCGCGAACGGGGTGCCGTCGTCGCCGGGGCCCTCGATGTAGGGACCGTAGCGACCGACCCGGAGGTTGACCCCGGACTCCGGGCTGCCGACCGGGAAGGTCGCCAGCTCGCGGGCGTCGATGTCGCCGAGACCGTCGACCAGCGGCTTGATGCCCTTGACCCGCTCGGAGCCGAAGTAGAACTCCCCGAGCTCGGTGGTCATGTCCTTGCGGCCGTTGGCGATCTCGTCGAGCGTCTCCTCCATGCTCGCCGTGAACCGGTAGTCGATCTGCCGGGGGAAGTGCTCCTCGAGCAGCCTGACCACCGAGAACGCGACCCAGGCGGGCACCAGGGCGGTGCCCTTCTTGAAGACGTACCCGCGGTTGATGATCGTCTGGATGATGCTCGCGTAGGTCGACGGGCGGCCGATCTCGCGCTCCTCGAGCTCACGGACGAGGGTGGCCTCGGTGTAGCGGGCCGGGGGCTTGGTCTCGTGGCCGTCGGCAGTGATGCTGGCCGCGTTGACCGTGTCACCTTCGGCGAGGTTCGGAAGCCGGGTCTGCTGGTCGTCCGAGGTCTGGTCGGCGGAGTCGGTGCCCTCGACGTACGCCTTCAGGAAGCCGTGGAACGTGATCACACGACCGGTGGCGGAGAAGACCACGTCCTCGCCCGTGGTCGCCGTCGCGCCGAGGCGGATCGCGACCGAGTTGCCGACCGCGTCCTTCATCTGGGAGGCGACGGTGCGCATCCAGATCAGCTCGTAGAGGCGGAACTGGTCGCCGGTGAGTCCGGTCTGCGCCGGCGTCCGGAACGAGTCGCCGGCGGGCCGGATCGCCTCGTGGGCCTCCTGCGCGTTCTTGACCTTCGAGGCGTACGTCCTCGGGGAGTCGGGCAGGTATTCGGCACCGTAGAGCTCCCGGACCTGAGCGCGGGCGGCGCTGATGGCGTCGCCGCTCAGGGTGGTGGAGTCGGTACGCATGTAGGTGATGAAGCCGTTCTCGTAGAGACGCTGCGCGACCGACATCGTGGTCGACGCGCTCATCCCGAGCTTGCGGCTGGCCTCCTGCTGCATCGTGGTGGTGCGGAAGGGGGCGTAGGGGCTGCGCTTGTAGGGCTTGGACTCGACGCTGCGGACTTCGTAGGTCTGGTTGTCGAGAGCGGCCACGAGAGCCTCGGCGCGGGTGCGGTCGAGGTGGACGACCTTGTCGCTCTTCAGCAGTCCGTCGGGGCCGAAGTCGGTGCCGCGGGCGACACGGTTGCCGGCGATCGAGGTGATCTTGGCCGGGAACATCCGCGGGTCGTGGTCGGAGCCGGCGTCGAAGGTGCCGGCCAGGTCCCAGTAGGAGGCGGTGCGGAAGGCGATCCGCTCGCGCTCACGGTCGACGACGAGCCTGGTGGCGACGGACTGGACCCGCCCGGCGCTCAGCCGGGGCATGACCTTCTTCCAGAGCACCGGGGAGATCTCGTAGCCGTAGAGGCGGTCGAGGATCCGGCGGGACTCCTGGGCCTCGACGAGGTCCATGTCGAGCTCACGGGGGTTCTCGGCGGCCGCGAGGATCGCCGGCTTGGTGATCTCATGGAAGACCATCCGCTTGACCGGGATGTCCTTCTTCGGCTTCAGCTCGTCGAGGAGGTGCCAGGCGATCGCCTCGCCTTCGCGGTCCTCATCGGTGGCGAGGTAGAGCTCGTCGGCGTCCTTGAGGAGCGACTTGAGCTTGGCGATCTGCTTCTTCTTGTCGCTGGGCACGACGTAGTAAGGGGTGAAGCCGTTGTCGACGTCGACGCCGAAGCGCCCCCACGGCTTGTCCTTGATCTTGGCGGGGGTGTCTGCCGCGCTCTGCGGAAGGTCGCGGATGTGCCCGACGGATGCCTCGACGACATACCCCTGTCCGAGGTATCCGCCGATCTTCTGAGCCTTCGCCGGGGACTCGACGATCACCAACTTGTGTGCCACTGACGTCCTTATCTCACTGCAGCAGAGCCTGGCACCACTGACAAGCTCTGGCGAGACACGTTAGCGCGTGTCTCCAGCCGGCATGGGTCCAGTCACCGCGGTTCATGCGGCACTGTGCTCTCGGACAACATGGCGTGTTGCCTTGGGCGCCGCGATGACAATACCTAGCACGCTCGGGAGTGGGAGCGTGAAATCCGTGTCTCATCGTGGTCACCGCGACGACCCCCGAAGTCGCCCCACCGATTCTGTCGGTGGTCGTCCGTAGGGTGTCCCTCGAGGACGGCGAGACCCATCCGAACCGAGAGGTCTCTGCTGATGATCGACACCGAATACACCGACTACATCGAGGGTCTGACCACGCCCCCGGAGCACCTGGTCTGCTCCGAGTGCGCCCAGCTGCTCACCAGGACCAACATGATCCTGGAGCGACTGGAGGCGGAGCTGACCCGGCCGGTCACGCCACCGCGTCCCGAGCACGAGGTGGCGCTGGACTGGCTGGCCGCGCTGTGCGGCGGCCACGAGGCGGTCACCGCGCTGGATGCCGCGCCGCTGCTCGAGGACGGCCTGGACCTGCCGGTCGTGGAGGATGCGGCGGGGCGTACGCAGCTGGAGGCGGTGGCCGAGCTGCTCGACGACGTCGCGGCCGGCTTCCCGGTCGCGGAGGTGGGCTTCGCGTTGCGGCGGGCGCTGCTGCGGCTGTGGGAGATCGACCCGGTGGTCGTCGATCGCCCCACGCAGCCGGCTCAGGTGGCTGCCGGGATCGTGTGGACCATCCTGGGCGCCAACGGGCTCGCCGGACCGAACGGCCTGGTCACCGCGACCGCGCTCAAGGAGCGGCTGGGCCTGAAGCGGATGCCCACGGCCTGCGGCAAGCAGCTGGCGGCCGCGCTCCGCGGCTTCTGGCCGTGGCAGACGCAGCGACCCTGGGGCATGCGCGACCTCCCCGATCTCGAGCCGCTGGGCTACCCGGACCTGCTCGTCTCGAGCGTGCGCCGACGCCTGATCAGGCTTCGGGACCAGGCGTGCCTCATACGGGACGGAGGAAGCCCTCGCTGACCAGCTCCTGGGCGATCGGCAGATAGCTGCTGCGCACGACCGCGGGGTCGCGGTCGAGGATCTGCGCGAGCGCGTCGAGGATCTGACCGACGGCCAGGTCCCCGTCGCAGGCGCCCGCGAAGGCCGCCTCGATGGTGTCGGCCTGCCGGGCGCGGCGCAGGCCACGCTGCTGACGGAGGATGACGGTGCTCGGGTCTTCGGCGCCGGGCTGGCCGAGGGTCTCCTGCTGGACGTCCTCGGCGAGCACCAGCGTGGAGTATTCGGTGACCTCGACGCAGGCGGCCTCGCCCCATGCCCTGATCGCCGGGGCGATCGGCTGCTCGACGTCGTAGGGCCACTCCAGGAGCTCGCGCTTCGGGTTGGCGGTGTCGGTGCGGTGGAGGTTGATCCAACCGAACCCGACGCCCTCGATCTTCTGCTCCTCGAACCACGACAGCCAGGTGTCGTAGCGGGTCAGGTAGTCCTCGGCACCGTGGTGGCCGGAGTCCTTGAGCCAGAGCTCGACGTACGCCGCAGGATCGAGCACTTCACGCTGCACCACGAACGCGTCGACCTCGTCGCCGAACCAGCCCTCGAGGCGGTCGTCCCAGGGCTGCTCCTCGGAGATGATCCAGTTGCCCAGGATCTGACACCAGCCACCCTCGGTGAGCATGCCGGGAGCGGCCTTGACGATGTCCTCGACCACCCGGTCGCCGGGAAGGCCGGAGTCGCGGTAGACAAGGCGCTCGCCGGTCGCCGGGCTGATCACGAACGGCGGGTTTGTCGCGATCAGATCGAAGCGCTCGGTCGCGACGGGCTCGAAGAACGACCCGTTGCGTACGTCGATCCGGTCGGCCACGTCGTTGAGCGCGGCGTTGAACGCGGTGATCCACAGGGCTCGCTGGTTGACGTCGGTCGCGACCACCCGGTCGCTGTGGGTCGCGAGATGGAGGGCCTGCACGCCACAGCCGGTGCCGAGGTCGAGGGCGGTGCCGACCTGGTCACGGATGGTCAGCTGTGCGAGGGAGGTGGAGGCTGGGCTGATCCCGAGCACGTGCTCGGGGCCGACGCGTTGCGGGCGGCCGTCGAGGCCCGGCGTGAGGTCGGAGACGACCCACAGGGCGGTGTCATCGGCGGCGTACGGACGCACGTCCAGGCGGGCCGCGACCTCACCGACCGACTGCTCCAGGATCCCCTCGACGGCGAGCCGGTCGACCAACCCGGGAAGAGCTGCTTCGGCGTGGTCGAGCGAGACGGTCGTCTGCAGCAGGAAGAGCCGGACGAGGGTCTCCAGCGGGGAGCCTCCGTGGGTGCGCCGCCTGCCTGGCAGCGTCTCGTTGCGGCTGAGCGCGGAGTGGGCGATCGGGCCGAGCAGCTCGGCGACGGAGTCGTAGGAGAAGTCAGCCTGCTGGAGGGCGTCACGGAGCCGGTGCGGGAGGTCACTCACACCTGGAGCCTATGAGATCACGCGGGGAGGTGGGGTCGTCGCGAGCGCCGCGAGACGCGTGGCCTGGCAAGGCGGCGCTGCGAAGGCGGCCCGGGGTTGGCCGTCGAGCGGCGGCAACGCCGCCAGGACATGCGTATCGCGGCGCGCAGCAGGCTCCACCTCCCCGGGTGAGCTCATACCGGGTCAGCCTGCTGCCGCGCCCTCGGCGCTGGCGTGGATGTCGAAGACCTTGGCGAGGCCGGTGATCCGGAAGATCTTGAGCAGCCGCTCCTGGGTGCAGACCAGACGCAGCATGCCGTCGTGCTGGCGGACCTTCTTCAGTCCACCGACCAGAACGCCGAGGCCGGTCGAGTCGAGGAACTCCACGGCCTCGAGGTCGACGACGATGTCGTAGTGACCCCGGGCAACCAGCTCGGTGATCTTGTCCCTCAGCTTCGGCGCGGTATAGACGTCGATCTCGCCGCCCACGGCCACGACGGTGGCCGAGTCGAGCTCGCGAGTCGCAAGCGTCAGATCCACTTCGAAGTTCTCCTGCCAAGGAACGTGAGACAACTGACTCCGGTATCGAGCATCCTCGCGTCCGATATCCGGAGTCGATCGTAATGTAACCACGGCTCACCAGGATGCGCGCAAGAAACTCGCAACGTCATGCGCCAGATGCGGGCCCCAGACGTGACGACCACCAGGATTCTGGGAGAATATGAAGGTGTTGACGTCGGCGACCGGCGACCCTTCGACGGGCTCAGGACAGCGTCTCGTACGCCGGCTCGCTGCCGTCCCGGGCCGCGAGGACCGGCTCGCTCACCTCGAGCAGGTTCCGCCGCGTGAGGCAGTCTTCGCCGACTGGCCGGGCTGGGCGTCGCCCGATGTGGTCGACGCCCTGATCGCCCGCGGGATCCGGCGTCCGTGGCAGCATCAGGCGGTGGCCGCCGAGGCCGCCCACGAAGGCAGCCACGTGATCGTCTCGACCGGCACCGCCTCCGGGAAGTCGTTGGCATATCAGTTGCCCGCACTGACCGCGATCCGAGACGGACGGGGTCCACGTGGTGAGCGCGGCGCCGGCGTCCTCTACCTCGCGCCCACAAAGGCACTCGCCCAGGACCAGCTCACCGGGCTACGGGAGCTGGGCGTCGATGTCCGCGCGGTGACGCACGACGGCGACAGCACCCGGGAGCAGCGGGACTGGGCACGCGACTACGGCGAGTACGTCCTGACCAACCCCGACATGCTGCACCGGTCGCTGCTTCCCGGACACCAGCGGTGGACGGCCTTCTTCCGGTCGCTGCGCTACGTCGTCATCGACGAGTGCCATCACTACCGCGGCGTCTTCGGGGCGCACGTCTCACACGTGCTGCGCCGGCTTCGCCGCATCTGTGCCCTCTACGGCTCCTCACCCACGTTCATCCTGGCCTCGGCGACGGTCGCCGAGCCTGCGACCGCCGGCGAGCGACTCATCGGCCTTCCGGTACTACCGGTCACCGCCGACGCCTCACCACGGGGCGAGCTCTCGATCGCGCTGTGGCAGCCGCCGCTGACGACGCACGTTGGCGAGAACGGCGCGCCCGTGCGCCGCGCAGCCTCCGCGGAGACCGCCGACCTCCTCGCCGACCTGGTCTCCTCGGACGTACGCACCCTGGCTTTCGTACGTTCCCGGGTCGGTGCCGAGCAGGTCGCCATGACCGCGGCCACCGAGCTGGCCGAGGTCGATCCGTCACTGCCGGGACGAGTGACGTCCTACCGCGGTGGATATCTGCCCGAGGAGCGCAGGGCGATCGAGGCGTCACTGCGGTCGGGCGAGTTGCTGGGGCTGGCAGCAACGAACGCCCTCGAGCTCGGGATCGACATCAGTGGCCTGGACGCGGTCGTACTGGCCGGCTATCCCGGCAGGCGCTCTGCCTTCTGGCAGCAGCTCGGCCGCGCCGGACGTGGCGCGGGCGATGCCCTCGGCATCCTGGTTGCTCGCGACGACCCGCTGGACACCTACCTCGTCACCCATCCGGACGCGCTTCTCGGTCAGCCGGTCGAGGCCACCGTCTTCGACCCGGCCAATCCCTACGTCGTCGGTCCGCACCTCTGTGCCGCCGCTCAGGAGCTTCCGCTCACCGAGCCGGACCTACCGCTCTTCGGGCCGGGCGCGAGAGAGATCGTGGACAACCTGGTCGCCTCGGGGCTGCTGCGCAAGCGGCCTCGTGGCTGGTACTGGACCGACCGCCGCCGTGCCGCCGATCTCGCCGACATCCGCTCCTCGGGCGGGTCCCAGGTGCAGCTGATCGAGGCCGCGACCGGCCGCGTCGTCGGCACGGTCGACGCCGCGAGCTCGCACGCGAGCGCACACGCCGGCGCCGTCTACGTCCACCGAGGCGAGACCTATCTGGTGCACGAGCTCGACCTGGAGGAGAACGTCGCGGTGATCTCCCGCGACGACCCCGGCTACTCCACCTCCGCCCGGGAGATCACCGAGATCTCGATCGTCGCCGAGCGGGAGCAGGTCGCCTGGGGAGAGTGCCGGCTGGCCTACGGCGACGTCGACGTCACCCACCAGGTCGTCTCCTTCCTGCGTCGGCGGCAGCCGAGCGGCGAGGTGTTGGGCGAGGAGCTCCTCGACCTGCCCGAACGTACGCTGCGCACGTCTGCGGTCTGGTGGACCGTGCCGGCGTCGGCCCTCGATGCCGCCGGGTTGGAGGATGCGGACATCCCGGGCGCCGCCCATGCCGCCGAGCACTGCTCGATCGGCCTGCTCCCGCTGATCGCGACCTGCGACCGCTGGGACATCGGTGGCGTCAGCACCGCATCCCACCCGGACACCGGCATGCTCACCGTCTTCGTCTACGACGGCCATCCCGGTGGTGCCGGGTTCTCCGAGCGTGGCTTCCGAGCCGCCCGGGAGTGGCTCGGTGCCACCTTGGAGACCATCGAAGCCTGCGAGTGCGACGACGGCTGCCCCTCCTGCGTGCAGTCGCCCAAGTGCGGCAACCAGAACAATCCCCTCGACAAACAGGGCGCGATCGTGTTGTTGCGTCTCCTCCTCCAGAAATAGGCCTACCCTGGGGAAATGTTGATCTTGGGCCTCGTGCTGATCGTCGTTGCAGCAGCTCTCATCGTTCTCGGCCTCTTCACCACCGGCAACGGTGACCTCGAGGATCCGACCGCCACTCTGCTCGGTCTTCCGGTCGGCGGGACCACGATCTTCGTGATCGGCCTCGTCGCCGGCGTACTCCTCCTATTCGGCCTCTGGCTCACCAAATGGGGCGGCAAGCTCCAGGCGAGGAACATGAAGGAGAAGCGCGAGATGCGGAAGCTGGCCAAGTCGCTGCAGGACGTCACGCCTGAGTCGAAGGACGACGCAAACAACTAGTCCGGCGGAGTCTCGGTCGGCCCGGCCCTCGCCTCGGCCACCGGATCTCCCGGCTGGCCGAGCCAGCGCGGTCCCTCGACCCGCACTGTGACGGTGACGTCCTCTCCCGCGATCTCACACGACTCCAAGGTCGCGTCGTTGCGGGCGGAGACCGCCGATGCCGCCGCACACGCGTCCTCGGAGATCTGGAGCGCGTTGGCCCCCGCCAACGCCGCCAGATCGGCTGCGGACTGGGCCGTGCGGTGGGCGACAAAGACGGCGCCCACCACGCCCAGCGCCGCACCGAGGAAGAGCAGCAGCCCGATCGCACCGACCGCGAAGGGCGCCGCCGAGCCGCGTTCGTCCTGCCCGGCGCGAATCGCGCTCACCGCTCCCCCTGGATCGCCTCGGTTGCGGCGACCGCCTCACCGCGCACGGTCACGCCCGGCATCCAGCTGAAGATCCCGCCGGGTCCGGTGACCCGAGCCTGCGCCGAGGCAACGACCTCCTCCGCGCCTGCGCTCACCGTCACCTGCGTGCCCGCAGGCCCGACCCGACGTCCGCGGGCGGCGGCAGAGCCGCTGTCGTCGCCTCGGGCGACGGCACGCGCGGTCTCCCGGGCCGCGTCGACGACCTGGATCTGCGCCGCCCCCACCGACAGCAGCCACACCAGGCCGACGGTCACGGCCACCAGGAGCGGGATGACCATCACCAGCTCGGCGGTGGCTGCGCCCCGCTCGCTGCGCCCGCCGCGCTGCCCACGGACCACGACTCAGATCCCGAGGAGGCTGAGCACGTGCTGGAACAGCCGGTTGAGCAGGTCGTTGCCGAAGCCACCGGTGAGCAGCTTGTAGAGCAGGCCGGCGAGCCCCGCGCCGGCCGCCGTGCCCACGGCGTATTCGGCCGTCGTGATCCCTTTCTCGTTCTTACGAAGATGTGCCTTGGCCATGGTTGGTCTCCTCTGATCGATGGCCGTCCGTACGGCCGTTCACGGACGACAATGACCCGCTCGACCGACATTCGCGACCACCTTGTCGCCGGCTGTGGAAAACCCGGTCCCGAACCCACCCTGTGGATGGCAATCGGCCCGCTGATCAGGGCAAACAGGAGCGGCGAGACGTCACGTACGTCGGTCGAGTCGGCAGTCGGATGCCAACTCGACCGACGTCGGTGACGCCTCGGCCGACGCGGGTGACGCCTCGGCGATGGGTCAGATGCCGAGGTTGGAGAGAAGCCCGCCGACGACCGGGACGACGCCCAGCAGCAGGAAGGCGGGAAGGAGGCAGATGCCGAGCGGGACGGCGGCCTTGACACCCACCGAGCGAGCCCGGTCCTCGACCTCTGCGCGCGCGTTTCTGGTGAGGTCGTCGGCGAGACGTTCGACCGTCGTGGCGACCGGGGCACCGGTCGCCTGGGCCCGGGCCAGCGCCCGGCCCAGCGGCGCGAGCGCGGGATCGTCCACCAGGGTGCGCCAGGTCTTCTCCGGATCGGCTCCCAGATGGAGCCGGGATGCCGCCGGCAGGAGCCGGGCGGCAGCCGGTCCGGGCAGCGCGGCCGCAACCGCCACCAACGCCTCGGCAGGCGCCGCGCCGGAGGACAGCGCAGCGGAGAGCAGACGGACCAACGCGGGCAGATCGGCCTTGGCAGCCTCGCGCTCGCGCCGGACCTCCGCGGGTTCGACGCGGCCGATGACGAGCCAGCAGACGACCCCGGCCGGGGCGGCGAGCACGGCACCCACGGCGCCCCCGACGAAGGTGTAGACGGCGCCGGCGGTGAGCAGCGCGAGCAACGGGCGCCAACGCATCATCCAGCCCGCGGGATCGCCACGATCCTCGAGAACCGCGACACGTACGGGAAGAGGTGAGGTCGGTGCCGGCAGCAACGCCGCTGCCAGCCCGAGCGCGACGGCCACGACCCAGGTGCTCATCTCGCCTCGACCCCGCGCGCGATGCCCTCGATCCACCACAGGCCCAACCAACCGAGCAGCAGTCCGAGACCGAGACAGGCCAGGCCCACCGGCGAGCCGAAGAGGAACGCCAGCGGGTCACCGCCGACTCCGCTGCCCATCGCCAGGGCAGCTACCGGCAGACCGGCGATCAGACGGGCGGTGGAGCGGGCCGACCCGAGCTCGCCGTCGACCACCCGCTGGGTGGCCGCCGCGGCGCGCAGATCGAGCGCGACCCGGTCGAGCGCATCCGCGAGACCACTTCCGGTCTGGTGAGCGATCTGCCAGGCCGCGGCGACGACCCGGAGCGAACCAGCCCCGGGCACCTCGGCGACCTCACGCCAGGCGGCGGGAACGTCCGAACCCATCCGCTGCGCCTCCGCGACCGGCTCGATCACCGGCCACTCCGCCGCGAGCTGGGACAGCGCCGGTCCGGGCGGATGTCCGGCGGCCAGCTCTGCGGCCATCTGCTCGCAGGCCTCGACCACGCGGTCAGCCGTACGTCCCGCCTCGATCCGTTCGCGGCGGCGCCGCCACAGCGCGACGCCGCCGAAGGTGGCGATCCCGAGCAAGACAGCCGCGACGACCATCTTGCCCGGGAAGACGATGGGGATGACCGCGACCAGGAGGAACGACCACCGCGGCACCCGCCGGGCAGACGCCCGCGATCCGACCACGGCCCGCGGGCGGATCATCAGCGCTGCGGCAGCACCTGCCAGGCAGGCGACCAGCCCGAGACCGACCCCGCTCACCGGTCCCCTCCCAACAGCGACTCCAGCCGGCTCGAGGCGGGCCCGGCAACGACCTCGCCGTCGGCGGCCACCGAGCAGGCGGTCTCCATCCGGACCAGCCCGTCGGCGCCGCGTAGCGGGACAGCGATCTCGGTCAACGCCCGGCGACCGTCACGCCGCCGCAGATGCACGACCACGTCCACCCCGGAGGCGAACTGGCTGTGTGCCGCGTCCCGGCCGAGACCGGCCGCGAGCGCCAGGGCCTCGACCCGGGCCGGGACGTCGGCGGCTGAGTTGGCGTGCAGCGTGCCGCAGCCGCCCTCGTGCCCGGTGTTCAGCGCAGCGAGCAGGTCGACGACCTCGGCACCCCGCACCTCGCCCACGACCAGCCGGTCCGGCCGCATCCGGAGAGCCTGACGGACCAGCGTATGGAGCTCGACGGCGCCGGCGGCCTCGATGTTGGCCGGGCGCGCCTCGAGACCGACCACGTGCGGATGGTCCGGGCGCAGCTCGGAGGCATCCTCCACGAGCACCAGCCGCTCCTCCGCCGGCACCAGCGACAACAGCGACGCCAGCAAGGTGGTCTTCCCGGTGCCCGTGCCGCCGGAGACGAGAAAGGCAGCGCGCGCCAGCACCAGCCGTCGCAGCAGATCCGCCACGAAGGGGACCACCATCCCCGAGGTCTCAAGTTCGTCGAGCGTGAACGCCCGCGCCGACGGAACTCGTAGCGAGATCACCGTGCCCGGTCGCGCCAGCGGCGCGAGCACCGCGTGGAACCTGCTGCCGTCGCTCAACCGCAGGTCGACGTAGGGCGAGGCGTCGTCGAGCCGGCGGCCTGCCCCGGCCGCCAGCCGCTGGGCCAGCCGCCGGACCGCGTCGTCGTCGGGAAACGCCACTGGTGCGTGCTCCAGGCCGGATCCACGGTCGATGAAGACCTGGTCGGGCCCGTTGACGAGGACGTCGGTCACTCCGGGCAGCCGCAGCAGCGGCTCCAACGGCCCGGCCCCGACCACATCACGACGCAGCATCTCGAAGACTCCGAGCACCGTCGCGTCGCCGACGATCCGCCCCTCGGCCCGGAGCGCCTCCTGGACCCGGTGCGGGGTGAGCTCTCCCGGCGTACGCGCCAGGTGGTCGCGCACCAGGTCGACGACCTGGGGCGCGATGTCGACGGCCCCGACGGCGCCGATCATGCCGCCATCACCCCGCTCCGAAGCCGGCAGCGCACCAGCACCTCGGCCGCCGCACGAGCCAGCGGCGCCCGCTTGGAGCGGATCGGCCCGAGCCCAAGGTCGATCGCCTCCGAGAGCCCGCGCTGGTCAGCCATCGAGGCGATGACGGGAAGGCCGAGCGCACGCCCGACCGCCTCCGGCTCGGCAGCGCGACCGCGGACGACGACCCGCACCCGATCCCGTTCCGGAAGCCGGGAGATCAGCCGCGCGGCGGACGCCGTCCCGGTGACGTTGCCCCGGACCACGACGAGGACGAC
This sequence comes from Nocardioides sp. NBC_00368, assembly GCF_036090055.1. Classification (NCBI taxonomy): domain Bacteria; kingdom Bacillati; phylum Actinomycetota; class Actinomycetes; order Propionibacteriales; family Nocardioidaceae; genus Nocardioides; species Nocardioides sp. NBC_00368. Next base: position 4,600,354 of record NZ_CP107970.1, on the reverse strand, counting down.
GTCGCAACCGCTCAGCAGCGCCTCCGCCCCCGGATCCGACTCCCGGGGCAGGTCGACGACGACCAGGTCGTGCCCTCGCCGAGCCGCGGCGAGCACCTCGCGCACGACATCGGCCCTCGGTGGCACCACGTCGCCGCCCGGCCAGCCCAGCAGGCCCAGCGACCCGACGTGCGGCACCGCCTCGCGCAGCGCCCGGGCACCCAGCCGCCCGGCGGTCTGACCGAGATCTCCCCAGGTCACCCCCGGCATCTCGTCGAGGCCGAGCACTCGTCCGGCACCGGGCCCGAGCCGGTCGGCGTCGATCAGCAGGGTCGACCCACGGTCGGCTCCCATGCTGGCCAGGGCCGCGGCGTACGTCGTCGCCCCGGCCCCGCCCGATCCCGCCAGCACGCCGACGACCATGCCGTCGCCGCCCTCGCCGTCGCCGACGTCGGCGAGCAACCCGGCGACCACGGTCTCGGCCGAGGGCAGCTCCAACAGCGTCTCGGCGCCGACTTCGAGGGCGGCCCGGAGCAGCGGTTCACCGGTCGCGCCCCAACCCACGACGTACACCCCGTCCCTCCTCGGCGGACGCAACGACGCCACCTCCACCAGGAGATCGGCGCCGACGAGGATCAGTGGTGGTCGTTGCCATCGGCGCAGGGCACCGGCGGCGTCGGTGCACTCCTCGACGGTGACGCCCGAGGCAGCGGCCAGACGGGCCGCCTCAGCGGCCAGCAGCGAGTCCGAGGTGATGACGAGAGGTTCCGAGGTCATGGCAGCAGGATCCGCCGAGGTACCGACGATTCCACCCGAAAATCGGGGGCCTGTGGATAACCCGGTCCCGGACCCGCCCTGTGGATGGTGATCGGCCCGCCCAGTTGGCGTCTACCATGTCCGCATGACACGCATCGCTGCGTTCTTCGATCTCGACAAGACGATCATCGCGAGGTCGAGCACGCTTGCGTTCTCCAAGCACTTCCAGGCCGGCGGCCTGATCACCCGAGCGGCCATGATCCGCTCGGCCTACACGCAGTTCGTCTACGTCGTCGGAGGGGCCGACCACGACCAGATGGAGAAGATGCGCAAGGCGCTCTCCGAGATGGTCACCGGGTGGGACGTCGCGACGGTCAAGGAGATCGTCGCCGACACCCTTCACAACGTGGTCGACCCGCTCGTCTACGAGGAGGCCGTGCAGCTCATCGAGCAGCACCACGCCCAGGGCCACGACGTCATCATCGTCTCCGCCTCCGGCACCGAGCTGGTCGAGCCGATCGGCGCGATGCTCGGCGCCGACCATGTCGTAGCCACCCAGATGGAGATCGAGGACGGCCGCTACACCGGCGAGATCGCGCTCTACGCCTACCGCGAGGAGAAGGCCCGCGCGGTCCAGCAGCTGGCCGAGCGCTTCGGCTACGACCTGGAGCAGTCCTACGCCTACTCCGACTCGATCACCGACACCCCCATGCTGGAGGAGGTCGGTCACGCCTTCGCGGTCAATCCCGACAAGGACCTCCGCAAGGTCGCCAAGGAGCGCGGCTGGGACATCCTGGTCTTCAACAAGCCGGTCGCCCTGCGCAGCCGCGTGCTCACCCCGTCCACGCCGACACTGGCCGCGCTGGCCGTCGGCGGCGCCGTGGCGATCGCGGGCGGGGTCATCTGGGCGGGCACGAAGCGCCGTCGCCTCGGCGCCTGACGCCGATTCTGCAGGAGCGCCATGATCCTCCTCATCCTGCAGAAATTCCAGCCTTGAATATGGCCGCCGATCAGCGTAGAAACAGAGTCGTAACAAGACGTACACGAGAGCCAGGCACCCACGCGGCGATCCACCCATCTGATGGGGTGCTGTAGCCGGGGAGAAATCCCGACGCAGTGACCAGACCTTGCACGCTTGGTAACCAGAAGGCCTCGTGTCCGCGGTGGCATCCGGTGTTCACAACCCACCGGGTGCCACCATCGGTTTTCCCCGCTACTCGGCCGCGTCCAGGCGCAGCGGCGAGGCTTCGGCCCCGGCGGCGTACGCCTCGGCTGCATAGAGCAGCCACGAGTGCGCCCCGGCCTGGCCGCCCTCGCGGAAGCCGCGCAGGTTGGACTCGTAGGCGGCCCGCAGCGCCAGATGGCCGGCCTCCGGCACGACGAGCGACTTCTCGTCCACGCCGCGCGCGACCAGGATGAGCCGCTCTGCGGCACGCGCAACCAGCCCGTTGTGGGACGCGAACGGCGCCGACGTCGCCAGATCGGCGTGCGCGAACGCCGCCACGACCAACGCCGGCGCGGACGTCGGTGCGAGCAGCAGGTCGGACAGACGCCGCAACCGTTCGGCAGCCACAGACGAGCGCGGACGCCCCAGCTCCTCGGCCTCCAACGACGCCCCCGCCGCGAGAGCGTGGATTCGCGCGAACGCCTGCAGCGGCGCCTGCTTCACCACCGGCACCAGCGAGAGCAGCTCGGTCGAGAGCCGCACCGCGTCCTGCGCGATCGCATCCCCGCCGGAGGCACGGACCTCGCCCAAGGACGAGGACGACCCCTCCAGCACGGCCGACGCGTGCGCACCGCGCAGCAGCGACTCGGCGGTGGTCTCCGGGGACGTACGTCGCAGTCCCCGGTCACGCAGCATCACGTCGATGCCGTCACGGGCTGCGGCGAAGCCGGAGGCCACACCTTCGAGCGACACCAACCGGGCAAGCGGATCGTCCTTCACACGAGGAAGCCTAAGCGGGGGTTACCCTGGCCACGATGACGGACCCAGCGAACCCCGACCCGGCACGCTCCTTCGGAAGCGTGGCGGACAGCTATGACCGCGGGCGCCCGTCCTACCCGGTCGACGCGGTGAAGTGGCTGGTCGGCGAGGAGCCGTGCTCGATCCTCGAGCTGGGCGCCGGCACCGGCAAGCTCACCGAGGTGCTCGTCGGCCTGGGCCACGACGTCTTCGCGACCGACCCGGACGACGCGATGCTCGACATCCTCTCCGAGAAGCTCCCGGACGTACGCGCCACCAGCGGCACCGCCGAGCAGATCCCGACCGGCGACGGTCTCTACGACGTGGTCGTCGTCGGGCAGGCGTTCCACTGGTTCGACCACGCCAGGGCGCTGGCGGAGGTCGGGCGGGTGCTGCGTACGGACGGACGACTCGCCGTGATCCAGAACGAGCGTGACGAGCGGATCCCCTGGGTGCGCAAGCTGGGCCGACTGATCGGCAAGCAGGACAGCGACTTCGACCCGACGAAGATCCTCGACGACTCGGGGCTCTTCTCCGCCGTAGAGTCCCAGACGTTCCGGCACTGGCAGGTCGTCGACCGCCACTCGATCCAGGACCTGGTCCTGTCGCGTTCCAACGTCGCGGTCCTCAAGCGCGAGGCCCAGGACCACAAGCGCCGCGAGGTGCTGGCCTTCTACGACGACTACGGCCGCGGCATGGACGGCATGCAGCTGCCCTACCACTGCCGAGCCTGGCGCACCCAGGTGCTCCCGCGCGCTCAGGTGGTCGGCGCGGACAGGGCCGACGAGGTGGACGAGACCGACCGGCCGACCGTGCCGCTGGCCAAGCGCACCGACACCGCCGTACGCCTCCCCCGGGTCGTCACCGACCCCGAGAACGGCGACGACGACCTGCTCATCGACTTCCGGTGAGAGGGTCCCGCGGACGGGTGGTGGCAGCGTCGCGCTCCGGGTCCATCAGGTCGAAGCTCTGGATGACCCAGAAGATCGCGAAGCACACCAGCAGCGACACCTCGGTCGCCAGCAGCCACAGGTGCCACCCGACCAGGCCGAGCACGATGCCGGCGGCCAGCAGCACCACCATCGCCACGACCAGCACCCAGTAGGTCTTGTCCAGCCGGGTGCGCGCCTTGTCCGCCTCGCGCGCGATCTTCCGCACGCCCCAGTCGGTGTTGAGCACGACCGCCAGCGCGAACGGCGTGAAGGTGAAGATCGCCGCGAGCCCGTGCGCCTTGGCCGCGAAGCTCTCCTGGTCGATCAGCAGCCAGCCGACACCGACGAACCACGCCCCCGCGACCGAGACCAGACCGATCAGGCCCCAGCGCGAAGGCCAGGCACCTGCGGCGGCCCGCTTGCGGAGCCCGAAGATCAACACGACCACCCAGCCGATCGCCATCACCGCCAGATAGCTCCAGGCGTTGTTGACGATCGCCGCCTTGTCGATCTCCTGCCCGATCTCGGGTGTCGGCACGAAGCCGACCATCGGCGCCGAGAGCCCGGCGAGGTTGAGGGCGGTGTCCTCCGCGTCGGTGTAACCCCGCAGCACCACCAGACACACGCCGAGCGCGCACAGGACGGCGGTGAAGACCGGGCCTGCGGGGGTGTAGTAGTAGGACGAGATGGAGGTCTGCCACTCCCCGCTCACGATCGTCTCGGCACCCACGGAGACCGCCAGGCCCAGAAGCAGACAGCACAGCGCGAAACGGACATAGCGGTACGTCGTCACCTCGGTCGTCATGGTTCTCGAAGGTAGCGGGATCCGGCCACCGTTGCGCCTCTATTCGGCAGCGCGTCCGAGACCCGCGCCATCCGTTCACCGAACAATCTCGGTGAACGCATAGCGTGACGCACGCCACATCCGATAGCGTAAATCGACTCCGGATCCCCGCCGGTTTCGAGAAATCCTCCGTCCCTCCCTACGATGCGCGCGTGAAGATGACGAACAAGTGAAATCACGCGTCCCGAGCCGACGACGCCTTGGGATGTTCATCCCGACGCGTTAGCGTCCACCCCGGATGCCGAAGGCACCCGATGTTGCCCTGAACTCGTTCAAACGGGCCCGCTGGCTGACGCTCGATCAGCGACGATCACCTGCAAAGCCGCATATCTCTGCCGTAGCCCCACCAACTCCAACGCTCGGGCGATGCTGCCCTGCGGATCAGTGAGGTCGACATGTCTAACGTGGCATACCTCGAGGACGGCCCCTCCGTCCTCTCCCTGTACGAAGGTTTCTTCGCCGGCGGCGCCCGGATCCTGCATACCGCCGTCGTCCGCGCGCTCGATGCCACCACGCCGCAACGGCACAGCGTGCTGAGCCTCAGCGACCGCGTCCAGCGCGAGTTCACCGCCCAGCGGATCTCCTCGGACAACTCCTACCGACGCCTGACCTCGGCCGGGGTTCCGGTCCGGGCGTTGAGGCGTACGCCGACCGGTCCGATCACCGCCAGCCAGCTCAAGCGGGTGGCGCAGTCGGTGGCGAAGGCGGACGTCGTGCTCTCCCTCAAGGAGCAGCCGCTCACGGTGCTGGGGAGGGTCGGCACGTCGGGCACTCCGCTGATCACCTGCCTTCACCGCTCCGACCCGGAGCACCAGGGGGCCGGCGTACAGGAGCTCATCGACCTCGACCGGGCCGGGCTGCTGACCGCGGCGGTGTGCTGCGCGGAGTCGACGCAGCGGGCCTACCACGAGGCCACCGGTATCCCGCTGGAGCGGCTGCCGGTCTTCCCGAACGGCGTGGACCTCCACAAGTTCCGCACCGACGCCGACCTGCGCGCGAGCAAGCGCGCCGAGCTCGGCGTGACCGGCGAGCAGCCGGTCGTGATGATCGCGGCCCGCTTCGACGAGATGAAGAACATCCCGCTCTTCGTCCGCGCCGCGCGCCGGTTCGTCCACGAGCACCCCGACGCCCACCTCGTCATGTGCGGCGCCGGGATGACCGCGGACAACCCGGCCTTCGCAGCACTCGTGGCCGAGGAGCTGGGCGCGTGGCCGGCCCTGGGGACCAACCTGCACGCCCTCGGGATCCAGAGCCAGATGGCGCCGCTCTACAACGCCGCCGACCTGATCACGCTCACCTCGGCGTTCGGCGAGGCCGCCCCGCTGTGCCTGCTCGAGGGGATGGCCTGCGGCGCGGTCCCGGTGACCACGCCGGTCGGGGACGCGCCGGCGATGGTCGGCGACCAGCGCCTGGTCGCGTCCTTCGACCCGGCCGAGATGGCCGAGACCTGGAAGGTCGCCTTCGCCCAGCGCGAGGAGCACTTCGAGCGCATCTTCCGCAACCGGCAGCGTCTGTCCGAGCAGCGGCTCTTCGACGCGTACGCCCGGCTCATCAAGGAGTCGGCAGGCTCGGCCCTGATTCCGGTTGCGGTCTGAGCGTCTGCTCGCCCTGAGTCGGCGCAATACGGTCCTCGCTTCGCTCCGGTCCGTTTGCGCCGACTCAGGCTCGCCGAACGCTCAGTAGACGGTCACGCCGTAGGCGTTGACGGCCTCACGAACGGGCTGGAAGAAGGTCGTTCCGCCCGTCGTGCAGTTGCCGGAGCCGCCCGAGGTGATGCCGAGCGCCTTCGTGCCGTCGTAGAGCGCGCCGCCGGAGTCACCGGGCTCGGCGCACACATTGGTCTGGATCAGCCCACCGACCCGACCCGAGCCCTGATACCGCACGGTGACGTTGAGCGCCTGGACGATGCCGCTGTGGACACCGGTGGTCGAGCCGTCTCGGGTCACCCGCTCGCCGACGTACGCATCGGCGACCGTGAAGCCACCTGGGTGCGAGAGCGAGCTGTTGTCGTAGCGGACCAGGGCGTAGTCGTTGCCCGGAAAGCTCGAGGCGACCGTCGGTCCGATCAGGGTGGACTGGGACGAGTTGGCGTACCAGGTCGGAACCTCGTCACCGCAGTGACCGGCGGTGACGAAGTAGTAGCTGCTGCCGCTCTGCACGTTGAACCCCAACGAGCAGCGGTAGCCGGAGCCGTAGATGGCGTCGCCGGCACCGAGCAGCGTGGTGAACGTGCCGTTGGTGCGCTTGACCGTGAGCGCGTCGGCGTCGGCGCCGGCAGCCTTGGTGACCTTGGCGAGCTCTGCCTTCGAGACGGTGGAGTCGGCGGTGACGACGACCTTGCCGGTGGCTTCGTCGGTGTACCAGGCGATGCCGGACACACCTGACTTGTCGACGGCGGAGTTGAGGGAAGCCAGCGCCTTCGGGCCGAGCTTCTTGTCAGCTGGTGCGGCGGCAGCCGGCATGACGGCAGCGGTGGCTGCCAGGCCAAGACCGGCCACGACTGCGGCCAGGCGGGTGCGGGACGTGGTGAAACTCATGTGTTCCTCCTACGAAACGACCAGGCACCCGCGTGGTTGCAGGCGCCAGGAGTGCCCGACCACCGCGATGTGCCCGAGCACGACCTCCTGGGAGTATGTCGGCGGCTCAACCGGTCGGCCATGCGGAGAAAGAAAATTTCACCGTTACCCCGAAATCATTACCACATAGGGCGAAGTGGTCTGGACCACTTCGTCCCATGTGGCGTCACCATGCCCCCGACGGGGGCGGCGACCATCAGTAGATGTTGACGTCGTAGGCGCGGACGGCTTCGCGAACGGGCTGGTAGAAGGTGGTCCCGCCCGAGGAGCAGTCACCGGTGCCGCCCGAGGTGATCCCGAGGGCGGTCGAACCGGCGTAGAGCGGACCACCGGAGTCACCCGACTCGGCGCAGATGTCGGTCTGGATCATGCCGCGCACGGTGCCGGAGCCGCGGTAGCGGACCGAGACGTCGAGCGCCTCGACCCGGCCGGAGTGCACGCCGGTGGACGAGCCGTCGCGGGTGACGCTCTGGCCGACCCGGGCGTCACCGACGGTGTAGCCGCCCGCGTGGGTGAGCGAGGTGTTCGCGTAACGCACCAGCGCGTAGTCGTTGCCCGGGAAGCTCGCCTTGACCGTCGGCCCGATCCGGGTGGTCTCGCCGGAGTTCGTGTACCACGTCTCGACATCGTCGGCGCAGTGACCGGCGGTGAGGAAGTAGTGGTTGCCGCCGCTGCGTACGTTGAAGCCCACCGAGCACCGGTAGCCCGAGCCGTAGATCGCGTCGCCGGCGCCGACGAACGGCTTGAACTCGCCCTTGGCACGCTTGAGGGTGATCGCGTCGGCATCGACGCCGACGGCATCGGTCAGCCTGCTCAGCGCGGATGCGGGGACCGTGGAGTCGGCCGTGACGACCACCTTGCCGGTGGCCTCGTCGGTGTACCACGCGATGCCGGAGAGCGCCGACCGGTTGACCGCCGAGTCCACTGCGGAGTGGACGGCCGCGAGCGCCCTCGCGCTGTGCCTCTGCTCCGGTGGCGCGGCGCCCGCCGGCATGGCCGCGGCGCTAGCCGCCAGACCTAGACCGGCTGCTGCTGCCAGCAGACGGTTACGTGACCTGGTGAACCTCATACATTCCTCCACCGCAGTGTGCCCGAACACGACCACAGTGAGTATGGCGTTGTAGATGCCTCATCGGCCAGTCGTTGGCAAAAAACTTTCGTTGTTCGACGAAATTTCGTACGCCGCGGGGCAAAGTGGACCAAACCACTCCACCCCGCGGCGTACCTGCACTGGATCAGCCGTGCGGGATCAGCCGTGCTCGATCAGTAGATCGTGGCGCCGTACACGCTGAGCGCCTCGGTCACCGGCTGGAAGAAGGTCGTGCCGCCGGTGGTGCAGTTGCCGGAGCCACCCGAGGTCAGACCCAGCGCGGTCGAACCGGAGTAGAGCGCGCCGCCCGAGTCACCGGGCTCGGCGCACACGTTGGTCTGGATCAGGCCGCTGACGGTGCCCTCGGCGTAACGGACGCTCGCGTTGACCGCCGTCACGGTGCCGCTGTGGACGCCGGTGGTCGAGCCGTCACGGGTGACGCTCTGGCCGACCCGGGCGGTGCCCGCGGTGAAGCCGCCGGTCTTGGAGATGGACGTGTCGTGGCGGACGATGCCGTAGTCGTTGCCCGGGAAGCTCGACCCCGCGGTCCGGCCGAGCAGCGTGGTGTTCGACGAGTTGGCGTACCAGGTCGAGACGGCGTTGGTGCAGTGACCCGCGGTCAGGAAGTAGTCGGCGCCGCCGACCTTGACGTTGAAGCCGAGCGAGCAGCGCGAGCCGCCGCCGTAGATGGCGTCGCCGGGGCCGATGAGCGGGGTGAACTCGCCCTTGGTGTGCTTGACGGTCACGGCCTCGTCGCCCTGGCTCGTCTTCTCCGCGGCAGCCTCCTTGACCTCGGCGATCTCGGCCGCGGAGACGGTCTCGTCGACGGTGACGACGATCTTGTTGGTGGCCGGGTCGGTGTACCACGACGAGCCGACCGGGGCGGACTCGGCGACGGCCGACCTGACCGATGCGACCTCGGCCTTGCTGAACTCGGCGTCCGCGGCGGCTGCCGGGACGGCGACGGCAGCGGAGGCCGCGAGACCCACACCCGCGGCGAGCGCGGCGACGGTGCGGGGACGGAAAGTGGTGCGTTCGAACCTCATACGTCTCCTCCTGGGGGAAAGGCCCGCTTGTTGCGGGCTTCCGCCCCGGAACCACGGGTTTCGCGGCTTACCGGGAACGGGTAACTGAGTTTCGTGTTCTTTCCCTTGCCCCGCAGCACATTCGATTCCCCAAGAATCTGCATTGCAAAGACTGGTTCTTCGAATTCCTGCAGTGCAGCAACACGCGATTCCCGAAGGGTTTCCGGCACACGGCCCGACGAAGAGGATTGGGTAAGCATGGCCAAGTTGTAGGTGCCCGGGTCCCGGGCCGCGTACGGTGGGTATCCATGTTCATCTCGCCGCTCGAACGGTGAATCGGACCGGAATTCGTCCGTCTTCGAAACCTTCGGCGTGGCGACCGTCGATAGATGGTAGACAAACCCCATGCCGTATCCGCCGCCCCCAGGCTCCCCCGGTTCGGGCGCGCCTGACGAGGAGCCGCAGAATCAGCCTGCCCCGTTCGACTACAACGAGCGCCTGATCGGGCTCTCCGAGGACCTCGGCGGCGACCGGCCGGCGTTCAACGCCCGCAAGGAGCGCGCCGGGCGCGGCGGCCCGCTGCGCCAGCTCCTGACCATCGCCGTCTCGCTCGGCCTCGTGGTCGTGTGCGGAGTGGTCGTCTACGCCCTCTTCACGCGCGGCGACGACGCGGCCACGACCGCCGGCGCGCCGACGTCGAGCGACACGCCCTCGGCCGGCAAGGCACCGACCGGATCGGCGAGCCCGGGTGGCGGCAGGTCCGACGTCAGCGGCGAGTCCAGCCGCGGACCCGGCTGGCCCGACACCAGCTCCCCGGCCGACCCCAGCGACGGCGCCACCTCGCGTTCGACCATCGGCCCCGAGCACCTCTCCAAGGCCGATGTCCCCCGGCCCTGGCAGTTCACCTACGGCGACGTCACGCTGAAGGCCCGCTACCTCAGCGGCAAGGACTACTCCGGCTGCAAGGCGACGCTCAAGCGCGCCATCCGCGACCTCGGCTGCGACTACGCCGTCCGGGTCTCCTACAAGGCTCAGCAGGGCAACTTGCGGATGACCCACTTCATCTACGACTTCACCACCGTCGAGGACGCGGGCAAGGCCGCCGCGCGGATCGAGCCACGACACGTGATCCCGCCCACCGAAGCCTCCCTGCCCGGATACACCCAGGGCTGGTTCAAGGTGAAGGACTACGGCAAGTACGTCGTCTACACCATGGTCACGGCCAACGACGGCATCACCGTGGCCAAGGGCAAGGAGTACACCTCCTACGGCAACACCGACCTCGGCGCGGAGATCCTCTTCCGGATGTGACCCCGGCTCAGGGAGTCGCCGGGTCGGTGGCCTCCGAGGAGGCTCCTGCCGTGGGCGACGGCTCGCTGGACGTGCCGGCGCTCTCGCTCGGCTGCTCCGACGGCGTCGCGCTCGGGCCGGTCGAGGTGGACGGCTCGGCGCTCGGGTCCCCCGTCGCGGGCGACTCCGACTCCTGGGGCGCCTCCTCCGAGGGCTCGGTGGTGGTGCTCGCGGACTCCTCCGGCGTCGCGGTGGCACCGCTCGACGGGTCCTCGCCCGGCCCCTCGTCGCGAGCGTCCGATCCGCCGCCGGTCACGCGGGAGAGCGTCGTGCCGCCGTCACCGTTGCCCACGATCGAGCTGACACTGCGCCCGGCCAGGAGCTCGAAGACCGTGATCACGGCGACCACCACCACGAACATCGCCAGCGAGAGCAGAGCGATCCGCTTCCAGGGCAGCGCCTCGAGGCGCTCCCGCCACGACGGCATCGGCTCGGTGTCGGTGACCTCGGTGGCTTCGGTCGCGGTGCTCCCGTCCCCCGTCTCGGCCTCGGGTTCCGAAGAAGCCTCGCTCCGTGCGCCGGCCAGCCCGGCCGACCGCCACCGGGCGATCGCCTGGACGCTGGTCACCTTCTGGTGGGTCTTGGCGAGCCACTGCGTGTAGAGGTTGGAGCCGACGGTGGCCGCGACGCTGCCGATCGCCGCCCCGATCAGGGTGCCCACGGCTCCGAGAGTGGAGAGCAGCAGCGCGGAGGTGACGGCGGCAAGAGCGCCTGCGGTGGTGGCTAGCCAGTCGATGCCGGCCGGTTTCGATGCTTTGGTGTCGATGGAGGGGGGAGTATTGCTCATCGGCCTCTAGGTTAACTCGCCAACCGACGCTACCGGCATCAAGTTGACGCAGATCACCCTTGACTCAGGTCACGCTCCAGGGACGCCGCACCGGACATCAGGGTCGCGACGATGCTCGGCAGCGACTCCTTGTCGTAGCGGACGCTGGGCATGGAGATGGACATCCCGGCGACGACGTCGCCACCGGCGCCACGGACCGGCACCCCGACGGCGACCACGCCCCGCTCGGAGCGGCCGTCGTTGAAGGCGAAACCGTTGCGGCGTACGCGCTCCAGCTCGGTGCGCAGCGCCTCGAGGTCCGGGCGATCGGCCAGGTGGTCCGCGTACCTCTCCCGGCTGTAGAGCGAGGCGAGCTCGTCCTCGGAGATCTGGGCCAGCAGCAGGAGGCCCGCGGTGGTGCGGTGGGCGGGGAAGACCATGCCCTCGCGGGAGCCGACCTTGAGCGACTGCGGCGACTCGACCGAGGCGATGAACCGGCAGGTGTCGCCCGCGCGCACGGCGACGTTGGCGGACTCGCCGAGCAGGTCGACCAGGCGCTGCAGGTGCGGCAGCGCCACCTGGCGGAGCCGGGAGGCGGTCGAGCGCGAGTGGGCGGCCAGCTCCAGCACCGGTCCGGCCCGGTAGACCTTGTCCTCGTCCTGGACCGCGAAGTCCCGGTAGACCAGCATCGCGAGCAGTCGGTGGGCGGTGGAGCGAGCGACGTCGAGCCGAGCCGCTGCCTCCGAGACGGTCAAGCGGCCTTCGAGCTGAAGGATCGTCGCCAGCTTGAGTGCGTGGTCGACGCTCGTGATCGCGTACGGGGGCCGGGTCTTGAGCGGCTTGTCCATCCCACCTCTTCCTGATCACACCAAACCTGGCATCTATCGCTCGCCTCCGCAGGAGATTGCCCGAGCTCGGGACGGCGCTGTGAGAATGGCCACGTCTCCGAAGCCCTCCCCTCGACAAGTGAGGAACACCAGACGATGAAGCTCGCCACCATCCGTACGGCCAAGGGAACCCGCGCGGTCAGGCTCGACGGGGACCAGCACGTGGACCTGGGTTACGCCTCCGTGGGCGACCTCCTCGCAGAGGAGGACTGGAGTTCCCGGGCGTCCTCGACCGGATCGACCACCTATCCGGCCGACGGCGCCGACTTCGCGCCGGTCGTGCCCCGGCCCAGCAAGGTCGTCTGCGTCGGGCTCAACTACCGCAGCCACATCGAGGAGATGGGCCGTGACCTGCCCGAGTACCCGGTCCTGTTCGCCAAGTTCGCCGACACCCTGACCGGCGCGAACGACGCGGTGGCCAAGCCCGCCGAGACCGAGCAGCTCGACTGGGAGTGCGAGCTGACGATCGTGATCGGCTCGACCGTGCGGCACGCGGACGAGGAGCAGGCCGCCGCAGCGATCGCCGGCTTCACCGCGGCCAACGACTACTCGGTCCGCGACTGGCAGTTCCGCACCCGCGAGTGGCTGCAGGGCAAGATGTGGGAGGCCACCACACCGGTCGGCCCCTACGTCGTGACTCCTGACGAGCTGCCCGGCGGCGTACGTCCGCAGCTGGCCGCGAGGCTGACCGTCGACGGCGTCGAGAAGCAGAGCGCGAACACCTCCGACCTGCTCTTCGACCCGGTCGACCTGGTCCGCTACATCTCCACGATCACCACGCTGCGCCCCGGCGACCTGATCCTCACCGGCACCAACGGCGGGGTCGGGCACGCCCGCGCACCTCAGGAGTTCCTGTGGGGCGGGGAGACCGTCGAGATCACCATCGAGGGCATCGGCACCCTCACCAACACGATCGTGAAAGGCTGAACACGATGTCCGTCCTGATCGGCACCACCCCGACGCGTACGTTCGACGACTCCCGTCGCTGGGCCAGGGAGGGCACGGCCCTGCTGACCGGCGCCATCGACGGCCTTTCTGCCGCCGACTTCGAGGCCGACTCGCAGCTGCCGGGCTGGACCCGCAAGCATCTGATCGGCCACGTCGCCGCCAACGCCGATGCCCTCGGCAACCTGATCTCCTGGGCGGAGACCGGCGTGGAGAAGCGGATGTACGCCTCCACCGAGCAGCGCAACGCCGACATCGAGGCGGCGGCGACGCGGCCGGCCGAGGAGCTCCGCGAGTGGTATCTCCGCGGCGCCGGCGAGCTCGACGCGGCCATGGACCGGCTGACCGCCTCGCAATGGGAGCACGAGATCATCACCGCGCAGCTCGTCACCCGCAAGGCCAGCGACGTCCCGTGGATGCGCGCCCGTGAGGTCTGCATCCACGCCGTCGACCTCGGCGTCGGAATCACCTTCGCCGACCTCCCCGACGACTTCCTGCTCGCCCTCGCCGGCGAGATCCGTACGAAGCGAGGGCTCTCCGACGACGACCTGCGCGGTGTCGCGGGCTCGCTGCCCGACGTCGCCGCCTGGCTCGCCGGGCGGCCGCACGGCCTCGTCGACGCGCCGGAGCTCGGGCCGTGGCTGTGACCTGGCTGTCGGGGTAGTCCAGGGAGTTCCGGTCTATTACCAGCGAGTAGACCGACGGAAACTCCCTGGACTACCGCCTCCGGGGGCAGCGGTCAGCTCCAGCGGGCCAGCTTGTCCGGGTTGAGGACGATCCAGACGTCGGTGACCCGGCCGCCGGCGACCCGGAGGTTGGCGACGCCTCGGTGAGCGCCGTCCTCGACGAGCGTGAACCCGAGGCCGTCGGCGGTGGCCTCCGTGCGGATCGTCCAGGTCGGCCGCTTCGTGAGCACGCCCAGCAGGAACCGGGCGACCTTCTCCGGCCCCTCGATCGGGTTGCGCGCCGCACTGACCCGGCCGCCGCCGTCGGAACGGAGCGTGACCGACGGGTCCAGCAGCGTCACCAGCCGGCCGAGGTCGCCGCCGGCGGTGGCCGAGACGAAGGCGCGGACCACGTCGTCGTGCTCGGGCAGCGGCGCGACGTCGTCGCGCTGCTGGGCGACCCGGCGTCGTGCCGAGGCGGCGAGCTGCCGCACCGCGGCCGGCGAGCGGCCGACCACCTCGGCGACGTCGCCGAACGGGACGGCGAAGATGTCATGGAGCACGAACGCCACCCGCTCGGCCGGGGTCATCGCGTCGAGCACGACCAGCAGCGCGGTGCTCACCGTGTCGTCCAGGGTCGCCCGGTCGGCCGGATCCTCGGGGGCCGCCAGGAAACCCGGCCTGACCGGCTCGGGCAGCCAGGGGCCGACGTACCTCTCCCGGCGGGCTCTCGCCGACTTGAGTACGTCGAGGCAGATCCGGCTGGTGACGCGGCTCAGCCAGCCGGAGGGGTTGTCGATCGCCGCCCGTTCGTCGTCGGAGAGGCGGTACCAGCGCAGGTAGGTCTCCTGGACCGCGTCCTCGGCCTCCTCGAGCGTGCCGAGCAGTCGGTAGGCGAGCGCGATCAGGCGACGGCGCTCGATCATCACCTCGCCCAGGTCGTCCATGTCAGGCATCGTCGCATCTCCTCCGGGTTCACCCAGTGTGACGAGCCAGACAGTGTGAATGTGAGGTGGCGACCTCACATCCGTCGGCGCCACCTCGTCAACCTGATGAGTGCCCGCGCTGTGGCGGGCCAGACCCGAAGGACCACGATGCTCGCCAACGTCAACGTGACCAAGCTGTTCCCCGCTGCGTACAAGGCCCAGATGGCCGTGGAGGAGGCGGTCGAGGAGGCCATCACCGTCGCCGGCGTCGACCGGCTCACCGTCGACCTCGTCAAGCTCCGCGCCTCGCAGATCAACGGCTGCGCCTTCTGCCTGCGGATGCACACCCAGGACGCCCTCAAGAACGGCGAGACCACCGACCGTCTCGCCCTCGTCGCCGCCTGGTGGGAGTCGCAGTACTTCACCCCCGAGGAGCAGGCCGCCCTCACCATCGCCGAGCAGATCACCCGCATCGGCGACCTGCACACCGCCGCCGCCCCCAAGGTGGATGTCGAGAGCATCCTCGACGACAAGCAGATCGCCGCCCTCACCTGGGTCGCGATCGCCATCAACGCCTGGAACCGCATCGCGATCTCCAGCCACTACCCCGTCGCCCCCTGACGAGCGACGAGATCGGGCCCGGACGCGGTGGCGTCCGGGCCCGCTGCGTATCTCAGGTGTCTCAGGTACGCGGGGAGGACTCCAACACCGTCCGGGCGAGCTCCCTGGCCAGCCGGACGGCTTCCGGGTGCGAGTCGAGCTGGGAGTTGGCCACGGCTCCGTCGTAGAGCAGCCGCAACCGGTCGGCGACCGCGGCCGGATCGTCGTAGCCGGCCTCGACCGCCAGCGAGAGCAGCATCTCCCGCAGCCAGCCGCGGAAGGCCTTCAGCGCGGCCAGCTCCGCGCTGCCTGCCGCTGCCTCGACGCTCGCGTTGGCGAACGGACAGCCCCGATAGGTCGGAAGATGCGCCACCTCGTCGAGAGCGTCGAAGCTCGCGAGGAGCTTCTCGACCGGATCGGACACGGCATTCTGATGGTGCTCCGTGCGCTCGCGCCGGCGCTGATGGCGCCCTTCGAGGTAGGCAGCGACCAGCTCGTCCTTGCCCGAGAAGTTGTAGAACAACGAACCCTTCGCGACGCCGGCCTCCTCGATGATCCTGTCGATGCCGACCGTGTGCACGCCCTCTGCGTAGAACAGGCGGTCGGCCGTCTCCAGCAGACGCTGCCGTGCGGATGGCCTCTTCGTGCTCATGGAAGAAGAATATCAGACAAGTCTGTCTAAACGGCTTGACTTGCTTGAACAGATCTGTCTAAATGGACCCATGAAGTTAGACCGATCTGTCTAAGGAGTCCTCCGATGTCACGCACCCTCAGCCCTACGGCGGCATTCGCCGGGCTCGCCGCGATCTTCGCGGCCTTCTTCTTCGCGGCCGGCGCCCCGACGCCGCTGCTGGCCCTCCGTCAGCAGGAGTGGGGGTTCTCGGCCGGCACCCTGACCTTCGCCTTCTCGGTCTACGCCCTCGGCCTGCTCGTGGCGCTCCTGGTCGGCGGCTCCCTGTCCGACCATCTCGGCCGCCGGCCGGTCCTCGTCACGGCCCTGGCCGGGGAGCTGATCTCGATGGTCGCCTTCCTCGCCGCCCCCGACATCGGCTGGGTGATCGTCGCCCGTGCGATCCAGGGGCTGGCGACCGGCCTCGCCACGAGCGCTTTCAGCGCAGCGATCGTCGAGCACGCGCCCGCCCACATGAAGATGCTCGCCGGCGGGCTGGCAGCGGCGTCGGTCGCCGGAGGTCTCGCCCTCGGCGCGCTCGCGACCGGTGCCGCGGTGCAGCTCCTCCCGGACGCCAACACCCTGGTGTTCGGCACGCTCTCGCTGGTGATGGTGCTGGCGATGGTCTTCGTCGTGTTCACCAGCGAGACCTCCGACCCGCGACCGGGCGCCTGGCAGTCGTTGGCACCCCGGATCAGCGTGCCCAGCAACATCCGGACCGAGTTCCTGGCCGGGATTCCCGTCCACGTCGCGGCCTGGATGACCCCGGCCTTCTTCCTCGGACTCTCACCATCGGTCCTGCGTCTCCAGTTCGGCCTGGATGGCGGTCTGGTGACCGGGTTCACCGCCTTCCTCGGACCGTTCGTCGCAGCGATCGCCAGCTTCTACTTCGCCCGGCATCCCGCCCGCCGGAGCACGATCGCGGGAAAGGTGCTCGTGCTCATCGGCATGGTCGTCGTGGTCGCCGGCGTCCTCACGACGTCACTCCCGATCCTCTGGCTCGGGGCGGTCCTCGGAGGGCTCGGGTTCGGCGGGGCCTTCGGGGGCCAGCTCCGCCTCGTCGCCCCACACATCCGGCCCCAGGACCGGGCCGGCGTCTTCGCCGGGATCTACACCGTCGCGTACCTCTCCTTCGGTGTTCCCGTGATCATCGCCGGCCAGCTCGCTCAGCGATGGGGCCTGATCCCGACCTTCGAGCTGTACGCCGGGGTCCTCATCGCCGTCGCCGCGCTCGCGATCGTCGTCCAGGCCGGCCTCGGCCGCCGCGCGTCCAGCCGGACCGCCGCCGTAGGCGCCTGAGCGACCCACACACCTCCCTGGCGACCGCCAGGGATCGGAAGAGAAAGAGAACCATCGATGACCAGCAAGAGCTACACGGCCGTCGTCACCACGGTCGGCGAGGGCCGCAACGGAGGCCGGAGCACCACCCCCGACGGCAATCTCGACGTCCTGCACGCCTACCCCGTCGAGCTGGGCGGCAACGGCGCCGGCACCAACCCGGAGCAGCTCCTGGGCGCCGGATGGTCCGCGTGCTTCCGCGGTGCACTCGGCAAGGCCGCCGCCGACCGTCAGATCCGGCTCGGTGACACCGAGGTCACCGCCGAGATCACCGTGACCGCAGACAACGGGGACCACAACCTGAGCGCGGTCCTCCGGGCTTCGGCGACCGGCGTCGACCACGTCACCCTGCGGGCGCTCATGGAGGTCGCGCACACCCTGTGCCCGTACTCGAAGGCCACCGCCGGCAACATCCCGGTGGAGCTGATCGCGGGTTAGACCGAGTAGTCCGGGGCGTTCTGGTCCACTACCTGCGGGTAGAAGGACGGGAACGTCCCGGACTGTCTTTCAGCGACTGCTGTCGCGACCGAGCAGGTAGCCGACCGCCAACGCGACGACCGCCAGAGCCACCGGATAGCTCCGCAAGAAGCCCCCGATGACCACGTCTGCCATGAACCCGAGCAGCTCGAGGACCACCCAGATGGCCACGACCGCCCCGGCGACGACGAGGACCTTCCACCTGGTCTCCATCTACGGGCTCACCCGGTCGGAGGCGTACGTGGTCGGGCGAGAAGCCATGGAGGATCCTTTGTGCGGAGCGTGAGGGGCCAGCGGGCGCCCACCCGTTGGCGCATCGCAGAAAGTAGCAGCGGTGGCGGGGACGTAGGAGAGAATTGCGGAACCGCGGGGAAACGCTTCTCCCACGGGATTCTTTACTCGGGCAGGGGACCGATGACGACACCGACACCACCACCGCCTCCACCGGACGGGTACGGGGCGATGCCGCCTGCGCCGAACCTCCAGCCCGGGCCGCCGCAGGCCGGCTGGCCGCCGAACGAGAGTTCGTTCGGCACGGGAGGTCCGCCCCCGCCGCAGAAGCCTCACAACCCGTGGCCGATCGTCATCGGGCTCGGGGCGATCGCGGGTGTGCTGATCATCGGCGTGATCATCACCGCGGCGATCGTCATCCTCCGAGGCGAGGATGACCCGACCGGAGGGCCGGGGCCGGTGACGGTCACCGCGACCCCGACCACGTCGCCGGACCCGTCCTCCGCGGCTCCGGCTCCGGGCGGGCTGGCCGCGGACCTCTTCGAGGGTGACTGGAAGTTCAAGCTCGGCGACGTGAGCATGAACGCGACGTACGTGGCCTCCCAGGACTACCCAGACTGCGGGGCGATCGCGTCGGCTGCCCTGGACCGGAAGGGCTGCCGCTACGCCGCGATGGGGATCCACGACGCCGAGGGCGGCAAGCTGCGGATGCTCCGGGTCATCTACGTCTTCGACAGCGAGGCGAAGGCGACGGCGGCCGCGGAGGCGGTCAAGGAGACCGACATCGACCTGCCCACCGGCAGCCTCATCGAGGACGACGTGATCGGGAAGTGGGTCGCCAAGGACTCCTCCAAGGCGGTCGTCGTCGGTTTCGTGACCGCGCAGAAGGGCGTCCCCGAGGCGACCGTCGACGACTACCTCCACTACGGCACCGCCGACATCGCGGGCGCTCTGATCTTCATGGACCTGTAGGCGCCGCGGGTCGTCACGGAACCGTCCGGTCGCTCATGGACCCGGTTCCCTGGTCGTTCATCTGGGGTTTCGCGGTATTCGAACGCGTTTGGCCGTGCGCACACTGCCCGCCCATACCGTCAGTAGGCGTGTCCCCCACACTGATCTCCTCGGGTCCAGGTCGGGCAGCGTTGCTGCGCGCCGTCGTGCCCGCGGTCGCGTTGTGCGGCGTCCTCGGCGCTGCCCTGAGCTTCCTGGTCCCGACGACGGCGGCCGCCGGCCCGACCGTCGAGGTCACCCAGGCGGCACCGGTTCAGCCGGGCTTCCAGCGCTTCGCCTGGCTCAACGCCTGGGCCGACCACCACACGGCTCCCGGAGGCGCTGCCGCCGGCCGGCTCGACGGCGTGCCACGGATGCGGATCGTGGTGGGCCACCTGCGGCGTACGGCTGTCGACTTCGGCGTCCTCGCGGAGGTGGAGGCGCCGCAGCGGGAGGCCTTCGAGTCCTTCGGACGGGAGTACGCCCTCGTCTCGACGCCCGACGCCACCGACGACGCGGTCTTCTACCGCAGATCGGCGTTCCGGCTGGTCAGCAAGGATACGGTTGCCATGTACTACCGCCACGGTGCCCGCGTCAGCGCGCCCGTGGTGGTGCTGGAGGAGCGCTCCTCGGGCGAGCGCTTCGGGGTGCTTCCCGTGCACTTCCCTGCGAGCATCCCCTCGGCTCCTCGACAGAAGAGATGGCGCGACATCAATGCCCAGATCGTCAAGGACGTGGTCGCGCGCGCCGAGGTGCCGATGGTCGTCGCCGGTGACTTCAACCAGCGCAACGACATCCTGTGCGACCTGACCTCGCCCGGGACCGGCCTGGTGAGCCCGCTCGCGAAGCATGAGGGCTGCGCCACCGGCCCCCGGGCGCCGATCGACCAGGCCTTCCTCAGCCCGTCGCTGCGTCCGGACCGCTACCAGGTCTACTCCGGTCCGTCGGCCCGCCGGGCCACCGACCACGGCGCGTTCTACCAGGTCAGAGTGCGTCTCTCCGACATCGCGTGACGCCTCGGCGGACGCCTCAGAAGTACGTCCGGACCAGGTCCGTCACCGTGTAGTCGAGGTCGACGACAGGGATCAGCCGCCACTTGTCGAACGCCGTGCACGGGTGCGAGATCCCGAAGCTGACCAGGTCGCCCGGCCGCAGGCCGGCGTCGGTGCGCAGGAAGGCGTGCTGGTCGCCCAGCTTCTCGACGGTGCCCGCCAGCTCCTCCGCACCGCCGAAGCCGCTGCGCCGCACCGTGAGCGGGATCGGCATGCCGTTGTCGTAGGGCACGTCCCGCCGGCCCATACCCACGATGACCAGCCCGTCCTCGGGGGCCGAGACGACCTGGGCCCACACCTCGATGGCCGGGTCCAGGCTCCCCGCGATGCGGTTGTAGGGCGTCGTGGCGGCGTAGAGGCCGTGGTCGTGGGTGAGGTAGGTCCCGCTGCGCAGCACCTTGCGAGGCGTCATCCCCTCGGGCCAGCCCGCGGACCAGCGCTCGGCGAGGACGTCGAAGAAGGCGCTCCCGCCCGCCGAGACGATGGCATCGGCGGCGACGAGGCCCTCGGTGAACAGGATCGAGGCGAGCTCCTCGAGACGGTCGAAGTAGTCGCCGACCTCCTCGGCCGTCTCCAGTCCGCCCTCGTAGCCGGCCACCCCGGCGAGGAGTACGCCGGGCGTGGAGTCGACCACGCGCGCGAGCTCGACCGCCTGCTCGACGGAGCGGGTGCCGGTACGTCCGCCCGGGAAGCCCAGGTCGATCAACACGGCCAGCGGCCGGTCCTCGACGCCCACCAGGGCCGACGCCTCGGCCGCCGCCTCGACGCCCTCGACCGAGTCGACCCAGTGCAGGTGGAGGAACTCGGGGTCGGCCGCACGCTCGGAGGCCACCCAGCTCAGCGCGCTGTGGTCGAGGATCTCGTTGGCGACCAGGACCCGGCGTACGCCGGCGCGGCGGGCGACCAGCGCCTGGCTGGGCGAGGCGACCGTGATCGCCCACGCGCCGGCGTCGAGCTGCCGCCGGTAGAGCGACGGCGCCATCGTGGTCTTGCCGTGCGGGGCGAGCAACAGTCCGTGCTCCTCCGCGAACTTCGCGAGGGTCGCGATGTTGTGCTCCAGCGCGTTCTTCTTGAGCGCCATCACCGGCCAGGTGAACGAGCCGTCGAAGAGGTTGCGGCCGGAGGTTGCGTAGGTGGTGAGATCGACGGCTTCCCCCGGTTCCATGAAGCCCTTGTCCGCCCAGGTCACATGATCGTCCATCGGGACCGAACCTACCGACGGCCCGTCGGCCGGACACCGGGTTTCGAGAAAACTTGGAAATCTCCAGAGAGGTCCCGGCGTCGCCTATCGTGACGCCATGGCCAAGCGTGCGGCTCAGAGGGCGATGACTCGCCAGCTCCTGCTGGATGCAGCGATGGATCGGTTCGTCGCGAGCGGCTACGCAGCCACGACGATCGATGAGATCGCCTCGGCGGCGGGCACCACCCGGGTGACGTTCTATGCCTACTTCCCCTCGAAGTCGGAGGTCATCAAGGCCTTGGTCGCCGAGCGCCTCGAGGACGAGCTGATCCAGATTCGTTCCCCCGAGGGCAGCTCGCTCGGCGGCCTCGCCGATGCGGTGGCGGCCGGCACCCGCGAGCAGCTCGGTTCCTGGATCCGGCAGGCCATGGCCCGGTGGCCGGGGGTGCGTCCGATCGTCACGGTCGCCCGGGCAGCCCAGGCCGTCGATCCCGATCTCAGCCATATCGTCGACGCCTGGACGGACGAGACGATCGAGGACGTCAGCGCGGGTCTGGACAAGGCGGACCGGTTCGACGCCGACAGCCGGCGGCTGCGCGGCGCACTGGCGGTCGGCCAGCTCGACTATCTGTTCCAGCGCTGGTCGGACGGGTTCTGGGGTGTCGAGCACGACCGCATGTGCGAGCTGGTCACCGAGAGCTGGTTCCAGCTGCTGGGCGAGTGACCCGGCAGGTCACAGGAAGGTCTGGCCCTCACCGCGGTACGTCGGTGCGACGGTGATGATCGAGTCGCCCTCGATCAGGTGGAGGGTGTCGAGCCGTTCGCACACCTCGCCGGCCTTGGCATGGCGGAACCAGACCTTGTCGCCGATCGCGAGCTCGTCGGCGGCATGCCCGCGCAGCGGGGTCTGGACCTCCCCGGCGCCTTCGGTGGCGACGTACTCCAGGCCGAAGGGGTAGGTGGGGCTCGGGACCCGGTCGAGTCCCGGCGGGCCCGAGGCGATCCAGCCGCCCCCGGCGACGGTGACGATGCCTGGCGCGGGACGACGCACGACGCTCAGCCCGAAGTAGGCCGCCGGGTGAGGCGTGAAGCCGTCGTAGCGGTCGAAGAGGGTCGGACCGTAGAGGCCGGAGCCGGCCGCGATCTCGGTGACCGACGTGTCGGCCCTCGTGGACTCGATCGAGCCGGTGCCGCCACCGTTGACGAACTCGAGATCGGTCAGGGAGCGCACGGCCGCGACGATCTTCCCGCGGCGCTCGGTGATCTCGGCGATGGAGGCCTTCTTCATCCGCCGGATCACCGGGGCGGGCGGGTTGCCGCCGAGCGGACGATCGACGGTGCCGGCGACCTGGCCCTCGTAGGCCATCAGCCCGACCAGCTGGAAGTCAGGGTCCTCGGCGACGATCCGGGCCAGCGCGACGGCTTCCTCCGGGGTGCGGACCGGCGAGCGGCGGGCGCCGAGCCAGATGCGGTGCGCGATGACCAGCGCGGCGTCGAGGTCGATGGCCACGCGTACGGGGGCGACCGGGGTGCCGATCGCGGCCTTGACCAGCGACAACCCCTCGGCACTGTCCACCATCAGCGTGATCCGGGCGAGCTTCTCCTCGTCCTTCGCGAGCGCGGCGAGCGCGGCCCGGTCGACGGTCGGGTAGCCGATCACGATGTCGTAGTGCGTCTCGGCCAGCCACAGCGCCTCGGGCAGCGTGAAGGCCAGGATCCCCTCATATCCCTCACGGGCGAGCACGCGGTCGATCAGCGCCCGGCAGCGTACGGACTTGCTGGCGACTCGGATCGGGGTGCCGGCGGCTCGGCGCACGAGGTCGTCGGCGTTGGCGTCGAACGCCTCCAGGTCGACGGCCCCGACGGGACCGTCGAGAGCGGCGGTCGCACGATCGAGCCGTTCGTGCTGCTGGGCCGAGAGATGGTGGGAGCGTTGAATAGAGGGCTTGACCACGACCCAAGTGTCTATGCCCCGTGCGGCGCCCGCGTCAACGGCAGATGACGAACTGTGCCGCGGTACGGGCTGGACGGATCTGAGCGAAGTCGTTGACCGCACGCCTCCGACCCGACACCCTTGCCCGCGTGAGCGAATGGCAGAACTGGGCGGGCAACCAGCACGCGGGATCGGTCGAGGTCATCGCGCCTCGCGACGAGGCGGAGCTCGCGGCGGTCGTGGTGGCCGCGACCGAGGCCGGCCGGAAGGTCAAGCCGATCGGTGCGGGACACTCCTTCACCGCCATCGGCTCGCCGGTGGACGTCCAGGTCAGCCTCGACCGGATCTCTGGGATCGTACGAGCCGACTCGACCACGGGGCTCGTGACGGTCCGTGGCGGCACCCGCCTCAAGGTGCTCAACCGTGCGCTCGAGGCGCTCGGGCTCTCGATGACCAACCTCGGCGACATCGAGGAGCAGTCGATCTCGGGGGCGATCTCGACCGGCACCCACGGCACCGGGGCCCGCTTCGGCGGCCTGGCGACGCAGGTACGCGGCCTCCGGCTGCTCCTCGCCGACGGCTCCGTCCTCTCGTGCTCGGCGACGGAGAATCCCGAGGTCTTCGACCTCGCCCGGGTGGGGCTGGGTGCGCTCGGGATCATCGTGGAGGTCACGCTGCAGACCGAGCCGCTGTTCGCGCTCAGCGCGCGTGAGGGCAACGGCGAGCTCGCCGACGTGATGAGCGGCTTCGAGGAGCACTCCTCGGGGACCGACCACTTCGAGTTCTACTGGTTCCCGCACACCACCCGGGTGCTGACCAAGCACAACACCCGGCTGCCGCTGCCGGAGACGCCGCTGGCCCCGGTGGGCCCGGTCCGGGGGTGGTTCGACGACGAGCTGCTCTCCAACACCGCGTTCGGCGCGACCGTCGGCCTCGGTCTCCGTGTCCCCGGCCTGGTCAAGCCGCTGGCGCGCTTCGCCGCCTCGGCCCTCTCGCCGCGCGAGTTCACCGACATCTCCTACCGGGTCTTCACCTCGGAGCGGAAGGTGCGGTTCGTGGAGAGCGAGTACGCCGTCCCGCGGGCCGCCGGAATGCAGGTCCTCGCCTCGCTGCGGCAGGCCGTCGAGGCGTCCTCGTGGCACATCTCCTTCCCGGTCGAGGTCCGGGTCGCCGGCGCCGACGACATCCCGCTGTCCACCGGGTTCGAACGCGAGAACGTC
This sequence comes from Nocardioides sp. NBC_00368, assembly GCF_036090055.1. Lineage (NCBI taxonomy): Bacteria > Bacillati > Actinomycetota > Actinomycetes > Propionibacteriales > Nocardioidaceae > Nocardioides > Nocardioides sp. NBC_00368. The sequence continues at coordinate 4,575,959 of NZ_CP107970.1, read as the reverse complement.
TACATCGCCATCCACACCGCCCCGGCCTCGCCGTGGCGGGCGGAGTACTTCGCGGCCTTCGAACGGATCGCCGGCGAGGCCGGTGGCCGCCCGCACTGGGGCAAGATGCACACGCTCTCCGCCGCCGACCTGGCCGAGCGCTATCCGCGGTTCGGTGACTTCGTCGCGCTGCGCGACAAGCTCGACCCGTCCCGCGCCTTCGGCAACCCCTATCTGGAGCAGGTCCTCGGCTCTTAACCTGGCCTTCTCCCCCGGGTCACCGGCCACCCTTACCGTGACCCGATGCCGCAGCCGCCGTCGTCTCAGCGCATCGCCGAGATCCACGGGCTGCGGGGGCTGGCGCTGGCGCTCGTGGTGGTCTTCCACCTCTTCGGCAACGGCCGCGTCTCCGGCGGTGTCGACGTCTTCCTGGCGCTGACCGGGTTCCTCGTCACCCGGTCGCTGGTCCGGCGGGTCACCTCGTCGGAGCTCCACCTTGCCGACCACTACGGACGTACGTTCCTGCGGCTCTCGGCTCCGATGCTGGTCGTCCTCGCCGGGACGGCGGTGCTGATGGTGGCGGTCATGCCCCGGTCGATGTGGAGCTCGACCTTGCGGGAGATCGCTGCTTCGGCTGCGTACGTCCTGAACTGGGAGATGATCCGCTCCCAGCTCGCCTACGGAGCCGCCGGGCCGAGCGCGAGCCCGCTGCAGCACTTCTGGTCGCTGGCGGTACAGGGGCAGTTCCTGCTGGCCTGGCCGCTGGTCGTGGTCGGCCTCGGATGGTTGGCGCGGCACCGGCTCCGGCTCGTGATGACCGTCGTGGTGGCGGTGGCGACGATCGCGTCGTTCGTCTTCGCATGGCGGCTCGGGGCGGCCGACCAGCAGGTGGCGTACTTCCACTCCTGGGCGCGCTTCTGGGAACTCGGCGCGGGCGCGCTGCTGGCGCTCGGGCTCGACCGGCTCCGCCCGCCGGGTGGGGCGCGGCCGGTGCTCGCCTGGCTCGGGCTGGCGCTCGTCGCGAGCTCGGGGTTCGTGCTCGACGGGGCCGCGCTCTTCCCCGGCCCGTGGGCGCTGTGGCCGGTCGGCGGGGCGCTGCTGGTCGTGATCGGCTCCGGGTCTTCTGCCCGCTGGGGCCCGCAGCATCTCCTCGCTGTCAGGCCGCTGCGGTTCGTCGCCGACATCTCCTTCCCGCTCTACCTGTGGCACTGGCCGCTGCTGGTGGCGTGGCTGAGCTGGACGTACGCGACCCGTACGAGCCTGGTCGCCGCGGCCGTGGTCCTGTCCGGGTCGACGGCGCTGGCCTGGCTCACCCATCGGTACGTCGAGCGGCCGGTCACCCGGATCGGGGCGCCGTTCACCGGCGTGGTGCGGCTCGTGACGGTTCCCGCGGTGCTTGCGCTGGTGGTGGGCGGCACGCTGGTGGTCACCGGTGAGGTGGAGCGGCAGGACGCCGCCCGGAAGGCGGCCGCGGTCGAGGCCGCCGAACGCTACGCGGGCTGCATCGGCGCCGCCGCGCTCGACCCGGCGCTCACCGACTGCCGGCGCCCCTCGACGCTGATCGACGCGAGCCTGGGCTACCAGGCTCCGGACGGGTCGGCGTGCTGGTCCAACAAGGAGCGGCCGGTCGCACTGAGGGTGTGCACGCTCGGCCCGAGGACCGGCTACACGCGGCGGCTGCTCGCGATCGGCGACTCCCACAACCACCAGTTCGTGCCCGCCTATCGCGCCATCGCCGAGAGCCGCGGCTGGCGCATCGACGTGGCCGGGCGGGCCGGCTGCCACTGGAACGCCCGGGACCGCGTCGGCACGCCCGAGGCGAGCGTCGAGCTGTGCGACCGGTGGAAGCGGAAGCTGGCGGCGTACGTCGCCTCGGAGAGGGGGATCGATGCCTACGTCGTGGTCCACTCCAGTCTGGTGAGCGTGGAGGCCTCTCCCGGCGAGAGCGAGGTCGAAGCGCTCAGCCGTGGGATGGCGGAGGCCTGGGCGACGAGACCGGACCCGTCGGTGCCGGTGATCGCGGTGCAGGACTCACCCATCTTCGAGGGCAGCAGCGCACTCTTCGCACGCGTGGTCCAGCCGTGCATCGACGACCACGGGCTGGCGGCCTCGACCGAGTGCTCGCGGAGGCGCAGCAGGGTCGTACGCGACGACGGGAGCCTGGGCGCCACCCGGCTCGCGACGAACGCCCATCACGTCGACCTGACCTCCTACTTCTGCGCGAAGAGGCGGTGCTCGCCCGTCGTCGGGAACCTGGAGGTCTACCTCGACGGCTTCCACATCTCGCCGCTCTACGCCGAGACGCTGGCGCCCTACCTCGGCGACCGGATCGCCGGGGTCCTGCGCCGATCCCCCGGGTCGAGCTAGGCGGCGGCCGGCTCCGGCTCGTTCTCGCGCGGGAAGTGAGTCTCCTTGAAACGTACGGCCATCCGGGTCGACGGACCCATCGCGGCCGCCGCGGCGACGATGATCGCACCGATCACGATCCAGCCGGCACCGCTGTAGAACTCGGGGTGCCAGCCCATCGCGAGGAAGGTGAACAGGGCCGGGGCCCAGGCGCCGCCGAGCTGGCGACCGATGCCGGCGACACCTTCGTACTCACCTCGTCTGGCCGGGTCCATGAGCTCTGCCTGGAAGGCCCAGCCGGCGGAGCCGATGGCCAGCTCGGCGCCGGTCACGGCCACGTGGCCGACCCAGACCAGGAAGATGGTGAGGATGCCGCGGGTGTCGTGGGTGACCAGCGTGATCGCGCAGGCGGCGACGAAGAACCCGCTGCTCCACCAGACGCGCCGCAACGCGTCGCCGACGCTGTGAACGCCCTTCGAGGTGTAGGCCGGGAGGATGATGCACAGCACCGTGTTGGTCGCGAAGAGCCACGCCAGCAGCCAGCGAGGCGAGTCGGTGTATTCGACCAGCCACAGCGGGATCACGGTGTGCAGCAGCACCTGGTTGGACCACAGCGTGCCGGTGAAGGTCGTCACCAGGAGCCAGCCGACGTTGCGAAGCGCGCCCGGGCCGGGCAGCTTCTCGGTGACCTCGCCGGCCGCGCGGCGCTCCTCGTGCGGCGCCTTCGGCAGCCGGGTGATCCAGACCGAGTTGGCGATCCCGATCACCAGCGCGAAGAACGGCACACCCCACTTGAGAACGGTGTCGGTGTCCAGCGCGAGCGCGACACCGGCGATCAGGGCACCGATGGTGAAGCCGAGGTTGAGGCTCGAGTACATGAACGCCTGCGTCTCGACCCGCTCCTTGTCGGGGAGGACGTCGAGGACGTACGCGTTCCGGCCGGCGCCGCCCGCGTTGTTGACCACCTCGAAGACGACGATGACGGCGAGGTAGGCCCAGAAGCCGTGGATGAACGGCATCGTCGCGAACATCAACGCGCTGATCAGGGCGCTGATCGCCCAGATCCGCTTCGGACCGATGACGTCGGCCAGCCGGCCCATCGGGTAGGCGGTGAGGAAGCTCGCGATCCCGGCAACCGTCAGGCCCACACCGATCTGCGCCGGGCTCAGGCCCACGAAGGCGACCAGGTAGAACGCGGCCGCGGTGTTGAACGTCCCGTCCCCCGCTGCGAAGAGCAGCGACTGCGTCGCCAGACGCTTCGACAACGGCGTCGGCGGGATCAGGTTGTTGAGGAAACCGGGCAGGGCGGGCACCGGCCAATTGGACCACCGCGAGGGGGTGGCTGCCATCTGGTTATTTGCCGAAGCGTCAGCCCGATCGGCCGAAGCGTCACTCCCGTCGATCGAGGTGGCACAGGGATGCCATCTCGGCCGACGGGAGTGACGTCTCGGCCGACGTACCTGACGCCTCCGCGGTCAGGCTCGGCGGGAGGCGAGGGCGTCGACGGCGTCGCGGGCGGTGGCGGCGATGGCGAGGTCGACGTCGTTCTGGATCCGGGCGGTGCGGTCGGAGTCGGTGAGTACGGCGATGGCGACGCGGCCGCCGGGGTGGGTGACGACAGCGATCTCGTGTCGCAGGGTGAGGAATCCGCCGGTCTTGCCGGCGAGCTGGATGTCGTCGGCGAGCAGGTCCGCGGCGATCCGGTGGGTGAAGACCTGCTTGCCCATCAGGCGTCGCACCATCTCGGTCGCCTCGGGCTTGGCGATCTCGTCCCGCCAGACGCGCTCGAGCAGGTCGACGCAGGCGCGCGGCGAGCCGATCGTGGCGCGCTCGACGTCGAGCGAGTCGATGACGTGCCGCCCACCCGGCCGCCGCCCCTCGACCGCGAGCTGGGTGGCGAGGGCGAAGTCGGGGCCGGCGACCCGGGTGGCGTAGTCGTACATCGGCTGCATCCGGTGCCGCACGCGCAGCCCCTCGACGCCCCATTCGGCGAGCTGCTCGTCGACGTCGCTCGGCGTGACGAGATCGAAGAGAGCATCGGCGGCGGCGTTGTCGCTGAGGCCGAGCATCATCAGCATCAGGTCGGCGACGGAGCAGGTCGCGTCGTGGGTGAAGGCGGAGATGCCGTACGGACCGTAGCTCCGCTCCGCCGCGGCCAGCGTCACCATCGTGGCGCCGTCGATCTCACCGCGGGCGATCCGGTCGGCCACGACCAGGGCCAGCGGCACCTTGGCCACCGACGCCAGCGGCATCGGCCGGTCGACGCCGATCCCGACCTCGAGGCCGGTGTCGATGTCACGGGCCAGGAAGGCGGCCCGGACCCGGAGGTCCCGGAAGCGCTCGGCGGCGATCTCGGCCAGATCGATCAGACCTCGGTCGCTGCCGACCAGCGGGCTCACTCGGCACCTGCTTCGGACGCTCCGATGCTCGCGCCGAGCAGCGCGAGCGCCCGGTCCCGGACCGGGCCGGCGGCCAGCGGTCCCGGCACCGGCGGCTGCTCGACCAGCCGATGGCCGCGGCGTACCGGGTGGGCGAAGGGCGACCAGCTCAGCCCGTACGTCACCGCCTCGTGCCGCGCGCAGATCAGAGTGCCGCGTCCCGCAAGGGTCTCGGCCACCGCGAGCGGGTGCGGCGCGCGGCGCAGGGTGGCCGGTCCGATGCCCGCCCGGTCTGCCTGCTGCCGCAGGCGCCCGTCGGGTTCGTCCAGGTCTCGCGGGAGGGCCAGCACCTGCGTACGTTTTCCGCCGCGGCGGGGCCGGAGCGCACCCAACGACACCGGGCTCAGCGTGGTCCCCGGCGCGGTGGCCGCACCCAGCGGGGTGGCCCAGGTGGCCGCGTCGGGGTCGCACGCCTCGACCGTCCAGGCCGCCGACTCGGGCGTCTCGTCGGTCGAGAACGCGAGGCGTACGTCGACGCCTTCCTCCTCCAGCAGCGCGACCAACCGGGCCAGCGGCGCCGGGTCGCAGCCGGACGGCACGGCGACCACGAAGGGCTCCCGATCCTGGCGGCGGATGCTCCGCAGCAGATGGTCGGCCTGGTCGACCAGGTGCCGGGCCCGCGGCAGCAGCGCCGCACCGGCCGGGGTGAGCGCGATCTGGCGCCGGCTGCGGTCGAGCAGCTCCACGCCGAGCTCCCGCTCGAGGGCACGCAACCGACGGCTGAGGAGCGGCTGGTCGACACCCAGCTCCAGGGCCGCCTCGGAGACGCTCATCTCGTCGGCGACCGCGGTGAAGCCGCGAAGGTGAAGCAGTAGGTCCACGCGTACAGGATGGCTGATCGCCTCCACCTCGTCCCATGTCGGCGATGCATACGTCCATGCGTGATCGTCCTTGGACGCCGTCGCGGCAGCGGGGTCACGATGCCCGCATGACTCACCCGATCCTCAGCCGCCGCACCCTTCTGGGCGGAGCCGCCACAGCCGCCGCCGTCGCCGCGACCGGTGTCGGCAGCTCCGTCGCGTACGCCGCCGACAGCCCATCGATCGCCGCTCTCGAGCAGAAGCATCAGCGTCACCTCGGCGTCTGGGCGAAGAACCTGCGGACCGGACGCGTCATCGAGCACCGTGCCGACGAGCGCTTCCCGATGCTGTCGACGTTCAAGACCCTGCTCGTGGCCGCGATCCTGCACTACCTGCCCGCGCGTACGCTGCAGCAGCGCCTGACCTGGGAGGCGACCGATGTCGTGGTCAACTCGCCGATCACCTCGCTCACGGTCCGTAACGGCCTGACCGTCGCGCAGCTGGCCGAGGCGACCATGACGCGGTCCGACAACACCGCGGCCAACGAGCTGCTCCAGCTCATCGGCGGCCCGGCCGGGGTGACCTCGTTCGCACGGTCCCTCGGCGACACCATCAGCCGGCTCGACCGCTGGGAGCCCGACCTCAACAGCGCGATCCCGGGCGACCCGCGCGACACCACGTCGCCGCGAGCCATCGCGAAGACGTACACGAGACTCGTGCTCGGCGACGCCCTCGACCGTGGCGACCGGGACCAGCTGATGACCTGGATGCTGGCCAACCAGTCGACCGTCACGCGGTTCGGTGCCGGGGTCCCGGCCGGCTGGCGCCTCGCCGACAAGACCGGCGGCGGCGACTACGCCTCCCGCAACGACGTCGGTGTCACCTGGACCCCCGACGGTGCCCCGATCGTCATCGCCGCCCTCACCCGCTCCGACGACCCCACCGCCGAGCCGCTCGACGTCCCCCTCGCGGACATCGCGGCGACTGTGTGTGGGGAGCTCGGCTGAGGCGTTGGGGTACCCGGTCAACCGGTGAAACCTGCACTTCTCTGGCGTTGCATTGCCTGAGAAGTGCAGGAATACCCTGTCAACCGGGTACTCGTGGGGCTGGTGTGACTAGCTCCCATAGACCGGCTCCGGCTCCGGCGCCTGCGCGAGCAGCTTACGCAGCGCCGGCCCGACGTCGGCGGCCTCCCAGCGGGCGCCGGCGTCGGCGGAAGGACCGTGGGCCCACCCGTTCTCGACGGTGATCCGCGGACCGTCGATCTCGATGACCCGGCCGGTGATGTCGCGGGCGTCCTCGGAGGCGAGCCAGGCGACGATCGGTGAGTTGTCCTCGGGGAGCGCCATCGCGGAGGTGTCGAAGGCGCCCTCGGTCATCCGGGTCTTCGCGACCGGGGCGATGGCGTTGACGGTGACGCCGTAGCGAGCCATCTCGGCGGCAGCGACGAGGGTCAGGCCCGCGATCCCCGCCTTGGCGGCCGAGTAGGTCCCCTGCCCGATCGAGCCCTGCAGGCCCGCGCCGGAGGAGGTGTTGACGATCCGGGCCTCCCGCTGACGACCGGCCTTCGACTCCGTCCGCCAGTACGCACCCGCGTGCCGCAGCGTGGCGAAGTGGCCCTTGAGGTGGACCCGGATGACCGCGTCCCACTCCTCCTCGGAGGTGTTGACGAGCATCCGGTCGCGCACGAAGCCGGCGTTGTTGACGAGGATGTCCAGCCCTCCGTACGTCTCGACCGCCTGCCGCACCAGGGCCTCCGCCGCCGCGAAGTCGGCGACGTCGGCGGGATTGGCAACCGCCTCCCCGCCTGCGGCGACGATCTCGGCGACGACCTTGTCGGCGGGCGACTCACCGGTGCCCTCACCCGCCAGCGAGACCCCGAAGTCGTTGACGACCACCTTCGCGCCATGGCGGGCGAGCTCGAGCGCATGCGCCCGGCCGATCCCCCGCCCCGCTCCGGTGACGATCGCGATCCGGCCGTCCAACAGTCCGGTCATTGAGTGCTCCCTGCGTCGATGCGTACGTCGTCCTTGCCAGCTTGAACCAAGCAACTGCTAGGCTACCAAGCAATCGCTAGGTTAGGCAGTGCACATTCAAGGACGGACGCCATGGGCATCTCCACCGAGATCACCGACGAGCAGATCGCCGTCGTCACGATGAACCACCCGCCGGTGAACGCGCTGCCGGTGAAGGGCTGGTTCGAGGTTGCCGACGCGGTCACGACCGCCGCCGAGAACGGCGCCCGGGTGGTGATCCTGCGTGCCGAGGGCAAGGGCTTCAACGCGGGCGTCGACATCAAGGAGATGCAGCAGATCGAGGGGTTCGAGGGCATCCTCGGCGCCAACCGCGGCTGCTACGCCGCCTTCAAGGCGATCTACGAGTGCCCGGTCCCGGTCATCGCCGCGGTCAACGGCTTCTGCCTCGGCGGAGGGGTCGGGCTGGTCGGCAACGCGGACACGATCGTGGCCAGCGACGACGCCTTCTTCGGCGTACCCGAGGTCGATCGCGGCGCCCTCGGAGCCGCCACCCACCTGAGTCGGCTGGTGCCCCAGCACATGCTGCGTACCCTCTACTTCACCGCCCAGACCATCACCGCCCAGCGCCTCCACGAGCTCGGCTCGGTCCATCAGGTCGTCCCCCGCGAGGACCTCGACGAGACCGCTCTCGAGGTCGCCCGGCAGATCGCTGCCAAGGATCCGCAGGTCATCCGCGCCGCCAAGGCCGCCCTCAACGGCATCGACCCGGTCGACGTGAACGCCTCCTACCGCTTCGAGCAGGGCTTCACCTTCGAGCTCAACCTCGCCGGCGTCGCCGACGAGCGCCGCGACGCCTTCGTGAAGGACGGCCGATGAGCACCGCACAGACGTTCCGTACGCCGCTGACCGAGCTGGCCGGCGTCGACCACCCGATCGTGCAGACCGGGATGGGCTGGGTCGCCGGCCCGCGTCTGGTCTCGGCGACCGCCAACGCGGGCGCCCTCGGCATCCTCGCCTCGGCCACGATGACCCTCGACGAGCTCGAGAAGGCGATCGTCGAGGTCAAGGGGCGCACCGAGAAGCCGTTCGGCGTCAACCTGCGCGCCGACGCCTCCGACGCCCCCGACCGCTGCCAGCTGCTCATCGACCACGGCGTGAAGGTCGCGAGCTTCGCCCTCGCCCCCAAGCCCGAACTCATCAGCAGGCTCAAGGAGCACGACATCGTCGTGATGCCGTCGATCGGGGCGGCCAAGCACGCCAAGAAGGTGGCGAGCTGGGGTGCCGACATGGTGATGATCCAGGGCGGTGAGGGCGGCGGCCACACCGGCGCGGTCCCGACGACCCTGCTCCTGCCGAGCGTCCTCGACGCCGTCGACATCCCCGTCGTCGCCGCGGGCGGCTTCTTCGACGGCCGCGGCCTCGCCGCGGCGATGGCCTACGGCGCGGCCGGCATCGGCATGGGCACGCGGTTCCTGCTCACCGCAGACTCCGCGGTCCCCGAGGACGTACGGAAGCGCTACCTGACCTTCGGCCTCGACGGCACCGTCGTCACCACGAAGGCCGACGGCATGCCGCACCGACTGCTACGCACGGAGTTCATCGACACCCTCGAGAAGGAGGGCATCACCGCCAAGCTGCTGCGCACGCTCAAGCGAACCAGGCAGTTCAAGGAGATGTCCGGCCTGCCCTGGCGGACGCTGATCAAGGACGGCCGAAGCATGGTCCACGGGGGCGACCGCACCTGGGCCGAGGTCGTCCTGGCCGCCAACACCCCGATGCTCCTCCGTGCCGGGCTCGTCGAGGGCGACACGAATGCCGGGATGCTCTCCAGCGGCCAGGTCGTCGGCCTCCTCGACGACCTCCCCACCTGCGAGGAGCTCGTCGACCGGATCATCGCCGGCGCCGTCGATCGCATCAAACATGTGGACGCGGTCCGCGCCTGAGCAGCAGTCTTGGACCCATGGTGATCGAGGTTCGCCCGGCAGAGGTGTTCGAGGACGTACGCACGCTGGTCGGCCCCAAACGTGCCGACGCCAGCGTGTGCTGGTGCCTGAGCTACCGGATCCCCTCGACGATCAACAACAAGATGCGCGGCCAGGAGCGCGGGGAGTTCGTGCGCAGCCTGCTGGCCGACGGCCCGTTGGGCGTGCTCGCCTACGAGGGCGACGAGCCGGTCGGCTGGGCCGCCGTCGCCCCACGCGCGGACACCACCTTCGCCCGCAACCGGAAGATCCCCCACGTCGACGACCTGCCGGTGTGGTCGGTGTGGTGCATCCGGGTCCGGCCGGGCCATCGCGGCCAGGGCATCTCCCACGCGCTCATCGAGGGCGCGGTCGAGTTCGCGCGCGACCGCGGCGCGCCGGCCGTCGAGGCCTACCCGCTCGACAACAAGGGCGCGAAGGTCGACCTGACGATGGCGTACGCCGGGATCCGCAAGAACTTCGAGGCGGCAGGCTTCACCTGGGCCGCCGACACGACCTCCGTCCTGGCCGGTCACCCGCGCGTGCTGATGCGGCGCGACCTGACCTGACGACCCGGTTGACCACGATCGCTAGACTGACCTGCGTGAACACCGAGACGAGCCGCGTACGCATCGCGCTCGTCGCACTTTTCACGCTGATGCTCCCGGCGCTGATGAGCGTCGACCCCGAGCAGGCGCTGCTCACCATCGCCGTCTCGACCGCGCTCGCGGCCGTCGCGGTCGGATCGCTCCACGGCGTCAGCGCGTTCGCCTTGGTCAGGGCCCGTTCGACGGTCCCTCCGGACGTATCCGACGGACCGCACCATCTCGCTGCCCGGGTCACCGACCCGGTCTGCTCCCCGCGGCGCCCGCGCGCTCCTGAGCAGGTCTGACCCCTCGCCCACCGGCGAGCCCGTCAGGCCTACCCACTCACCCTCAGGAGCACACCCATGTCCGTTCTCGCCCCGCTGTCGCACGCCCTCGCCGCCGTCCTCGCCGGCGCCCACCACGTCCTGGCCTCCGTCGGCCCCAACGTCAGCTGGCTGCTGGCCATCGCCGCCGTCGTCGTGCTGGTCAGGCTCGTCCTCCTGCCGCTCGCGATCCGCGGCGTACGCCACGCTCACGCCTCCGCCCGGGCCCGCCCACAGCTCCAGGCACTGACGAAGAAGTATCAGAAGAAGACCGCGAAGGGCAGCGCCAGCCAGGCCGACATGATGGCGATGATGGAGGAGCGGCGGAAGATCAACGAGGAGCACGGCGTACCCCGCTTCGCCATCCTCGCCGCCTTCGCCCAGCTGCCGATCTTCCTGGCGCTCTACCACCTGCTCTCCGACGTCAGCCGGAGCAACCCGGTTGGCGCGATGAACGACTCGCTGGTCGACTCACTCGGCGCCGCGACCTTCCTCGGCACGCCGCTGACCGGCCACGGCTATCTGTCCGGCGACACCACCCACCTGGTGATCACCCTCGGGCTCGCCGCCACCGCCGCCGCGGTCAGCTACCTCAGCCAGCGGCTGTGGGTGCTGCCCAACATGGTCCGCGCCGACATGCCCGAGTCGATGCTGCGGATCCAGGAACTCATGCCCGTCATCTCCGCCGGCGGCATGCTCCTCGCCGGCAGCACCGTCCCCCTCGCCCTGCTCGTCTACTGGGTCGTCAGCGGCCTGTGGACCGCCGGTCAGGCCGCGGTCATCCACCGCTGGTTCCCCACCCCCGGCTCCCCCGCCGCCGAGCGCCGCACGCTCAGGTTGCAGCCCGCCTGACCCGGTCGGTCAGGCCAACCTTCAGAGCCGCTCGATGATGGTGACGTTCGCCTGACCGCCGCCCTCGCACATGGTCTGGAGACCGTAGCGGCCGCCGGTGCGCTCGAGCTCGTTGAGGAGGGTGGTCATCAGCCGGGTTCCGGTGGCGCCGATGGGGTGGCCGAGGGCGATGCCGCCGCCGTTCACATTCACCTTCGAATGCGGGACGTCGAGCTCCTTCATCCACGCCAGCACGACGGAGGCGAAGGCCTCGTTGCACTCGAACAGGTCGATGTCGTCGACCGTCAGGCCGGTCTTGACCAGGGCATGACGAGTCGCCTCGATCGGGCCGGTGAGCATCCAGACGGGGTCGTCACCGCGGACCGAGAGGTGGTGGATCCGAGCTCGCGGGGTGAGGCCGAAGGTGCGTACGGCCGCCGCCGAGGCCACCAGCAGCGCCGAGGACGCGTCGCAGATCTGCGAGGCGACGGCCGCGGTGATCCGTCCGCCGGGAGCGAGCGGCTCCAGCGCGGCCATTTTCTCCAGCGATGTCTCGCGCGGGCACTGGTCGACGGCGAAATCACCGACCGGCACGATCTCCCGGTCGAACCGCCCCTCGGCGATCGCGGTCTTGGCGCGCTGGTGGGAGGCCAGCGCATAGGCCTCCATGTCCTCACGGGAGATGTCCCACTTCTCCGCGATCATCTCGGCGGAGCGGAACTGGGAGACCTCCTGGTCGCCGTAGCGCTTCACCCAGCCGGGCGACTCGGCGAACGGCGTGGTGAACCCGTATTGCTGTCCCACCAGCATCGCCGCCGAGATCGGGATCGCGGACATGTTCTGCAGCCCACCGGCGACGACGAGGTCCTGCGTCCCCGACATCACCCCTTGCGCCGCGAAGTGCACCGCCTGCTGCGAGGAGCCGCACTGCCGGTCGATGGTCACGCCGGGTACGTGGTCGGGCAGCCCGGCCACCAGCCACGCCGTCCGCGCGACGTCTCCTGCCTGTCCGCCGATGGTGTCGCAGCAGCCCATGATCACGTCGTCGACGGCCCCCGGGTCGATCCCGGTGCGGTCCACGAGCGCGGCCAGCGAGTGGGCGCCGAGATCGGCCGGATGAATCCCCGCCAGCGCCCCGCCTCGCTTCCCCACAGGCGTACGAACCGCGTCGATGATGAATGCCTCAGGCATCGGTGATCCTCTCGATCAGGCGTGCTGGCTGGAGACGGATACGACCTCGCCGGTCATGTAGGACGAGTAGTCGCTGGCCAGGAAGACCATGACGTTGGCGACCTCCCACGGCTCGGCGGCGCGGCCGAAGGCCTCGCGGCCCTTGAGCTCGACGAGCAGCTCGGGCGAGGTGACCTTCTCCAGGAACGGGTGCATCGCCAACGAAGGCGAGACCGCGTTGACCCGGATCCCGTGCGGCGCGAGGTCGGCGGCGGCCGAGCGGGTCAGCGCCATCACCCCGGCCTTGGCCGCGGCGTAGTGCGCCTGCCCCTCCTGCGCACGCCAGCCGATCACGGAGGCGTTGTTGACGATCACGCCACGCTTCCCGGCGGCCACGAACCGCTGTCCGACCGCCCGGATGCACCGGAACGTCCCGGTCAGGGTGATGTCGAGGACCTTCGACCACTGCTCGTCGGTCATCTCCAGCACCGACGCGGTGCCGCCGAGGCCGGCGTTGTTGATCATCACGTCGACGCCGCCGAACGGCTCGGCCGCGTCGAGCAGCGCCTGGACCTGGTCCTCCTGGGTGACATCGCAGGTCACGGCGGCGACCCGGTCTGCACCGAACTCCTCCCCGAGCGCATCGACGGACTCCTTGAGCCGCCGCTCGTGGGTGTCGGACATGACGACCGCCTTCGCACCCTCCTCGAGCACCTTCCGCACGACCGCCGCCCCGATCCCCGCACCGGCGGCGGCGGTCACGACGACGACCCGCCCCTCGAGGAGCGAGTGGCCGGGGACGTACGCGGGGGTGGGCTGTTCCGGCTTCATGCACGGACCTCTCGTGGCAGGCCGAGGACGCGCTCGGCGATGATGTTCCGCTGGATCTCGTCCGAGCCGCCGTAGATCGTGTCGGCGCGGGAGAAGAGGTAGAGGGACTGCAGCCGGTCGAGCGCGTAGTCCTCTCCGGTGGTCAGCCCGGCGGGGCCGAGGACGTCCATCGCCAGCTCGCCGAGGTCGCGGTGCCACCGGGCCCAGAGCAGCTTGGAGACGCTCGCCTCGGGGCCCGAGGAGCCGGAGTCGTACGCAGAGAGTGTCCGCAGCGCGTGCAGCCGGAGCACCTCCAGCCCGACATGGGCCTGGGCGAGTCTGGACGAGATGGCGGGGTCGTCGATGGTGCCGTTGGCGCGCGCGGCCTCCTCCACCGTCTCCAGCTCGCGCGCGAAGCCGACCTGCTGGCCGATGGTGGAGACCCCGCGCTCGAACCCCAGGGTCGCCATCGCGACCTTCCAGCCGTCGCCGGGCTCACCCACGACCATGTCGGCTGCGGTGACGGCGCCGTCGAAGAAGACCTCGTTGAACTCGGAGGTGCCGGTGAGCTGCTCGATCGGGCGTACGTCGACGCCGTCCTGCGCCATCGGCACCAGCAGGTAGGACAGCCCGTGGTGGCGCTCGGAGCCCGGCGTCGTGCGGCACACGACGAAGCACCAGTCGGACAGATGGGCGTTCGACGTCCAGACCTTCTGCCCGTCGACGACCCACCGGTCGCCGTCCAGCCGCGCGCGGGTGCGTACACCGGCCAGGTCGGAGCCGGCACCGGGCTCGGAGTAGCCCTGGCACCACAGCTCCTCGACGGCGACGATCTTGGGCAGGAACCGCTCCTGCTGGGCCGCGGTGCCGTGCGCGATCAGCGTCGGCCCGAGCAGCTCCTCGCCGAGATGGTTCACGCGGGTCGGGGCATCCGCCCGGGCGTACTCCTCGTGGAAGATCACCTGCTGCCACAGGGGCAGGCCGCGCCCGCCGTGCTCCTCGGGCCAGCCCAGACACGTCCAGCCGTGTGACGCCAGGTAGCGGTTCCACTCCAGCCGACCCTCGTACGACTCGTGGTCGCGCCCGTTGCCCCCGGTGCCACGCAGCGCCGCCCACTCGCCGGCCAGATGGTCGGCCAGCCACTCGCGCACCTCGGCACGGAACGCCTCGTCCTCGGCGGAGTAGGTCAGGTCCATGCCGGACAACCTACCAAACCAAGCACTTGTTTGGTAGCGTCTGCGGCATGAGCGCCACTCCCACCGAGACCAGTGTCGTGACGTACGAGACCCACGGACCCGTCGCGGTGGTGCGGCTGAACCGCCCCGAATACCGCAACGCCCAGAACTCGAAGGTGACCTACGCGCTCGACGCGGCGTTCACCCGGGCGACCAACGACGACGAGATCAAGGTGATCGTCCTCGGCGGCAACGGCAAGCACTTCTGCGCCGGCCACGACATCGGCACCCCGGGCCGCGACGTCGACGAGAGCTTCGAGCGCAAGGCAGTGATGTGGTGGGACCACGTCGGCAAGTCGGGCGTGGACAGTCGGTTCGCGCGCGAGTCCGAGGTCTACCTCGGCATGTGCCGCCGCTGGCGCGAGCTGCCGAAGCCGACGATCGCGATGGTGCAGGGGGCCTGCATCGCCGGCGGCCTGATGCTGGCCTGGTCCTGCGACTTCATCGTCGCCTCCGACGATGCCTTCTTCTCCGACCCGGTGGTCAAGATGGGCATCCCGGGCGTCGAGTACTTCGCCCATCCGTGGGTCACCAACCCTCGCGCCGCCAAGGAGATGCTCTTCACCGGCGGCCGCTTCTCCGCTTCACAGGCGGAGCGTTGGGGCATGGTCAACCACGTCGTACCCCGTGACGACCTCGAGACCGAGACCCTCGAGCTGGCGGGCCGGATCGCCGAAATGCCGCGCCTCGGGCTCGCCCTGGCCAAGAAGGCGGTCAACCAGGCCGAGGACCTGATGGGCATGCGCGCCGGGATGGACTCGGTCTTCGGCCTCCACCATGCCGCCCACGCGCACAACGCCGAGGTCGGCAAGGACTCGCTCGCCGGGATGGACGCGAAGGCGATGAAGTCGTGAAAGCCGAGAATGGCCCGCTGCGGCCGACGAGCGCCGCTGTAACACGTCGTTCGTCGGACTACTCGCCCGTTCAGAACGACCGGACAGTCCTACGAACGACGTGTTACAGCGAGCGAGGAGCGCGATGAGCACCTTGGAGTTCACCGAGGCCGAGGAGGCCTTCCGGCTCGAGGCCCGCGAGTGGCTCGCCGCCAATAACCCCGGCCGGCTGCCCTCGATGGACACCGCCGAGGGCGCCGCGGCACACCGGGAGTGGGAGCGCACGCTGGCCTCCGGTCGCTGGTCGGTCGTCACCTGGCCCGAGACCTACGGCGGCCGGGACGCGTCGCTGACCGAGTGGGTCATCTTCGAGGAGGAGTACTACCTCGCGGGCGCCCCCACGCGGATCAGCCAGAACGGCATCTCGCTGCTCGCGCCGATCATCTTCGGCCACGGGACCGAGGCCCAGAAGGAGCGCTACCTGCGCGACATGACCGACGGCACGCTCGTCTGGGCGCAGGCGTGGTCGGAGCCCGAGGCCGGTTCCGACCTGGCCTCGCTCCGCGCGACCGCGACGCGGGTCGAGGGTGGCTGGAAGCTCAACGGACAGAAGACCTGGAGCAGCCGGGCGCCCTTCGCCGACCGCGGCTTCGGCCTCTTCCGGAGCGATCCGTCCGCGGAGCGGCATCGAGGCCTGACGTACTTCCTCTTCGACCTCCATACCGACGGCGTGACCGTCCGCCCGATCGACCAGCTCGACGGCACCCCGGGGTTCGCGGAGATCTTCTTCGACGACGTCTTCGTGCCCGACGAGGACGTGCTCGGCGGCGTCGGAGACGGCTGGAAGGTCGCGATGTCAACGGCGGGCAACGAGCGGGGCCTCTCCCTGCGGTCGCCGGGTCGGTTCTGCGCAGCCGCGGAGAGGTTGCTGGACCTGTGGGCGACCGACCCGCAGTCGCACCTGCGCGACCAGGTCGTCGACGCCTGGATCGGCGCGGAGGCCTACCGCCTCTACACCTGGGGCACGGTCGCCCACGTCGAGGCCGGCGGCTCGGTCGGCGCCGAGGGCTCGATCAACAAGCTGTGGTGGTCCGAGCTCGACCTCTCGCTGCACGAGACCGCGCTCTCGCTGCTCGGCGCGGACGCCGAGCTCTCCGGTCCGTGGGCCGACGACTACCTCTTCTCCCTATCCGGCCCGGTCTACGCCGGCACCAACCAGATCCAGCGCAACATCGTCGCCGAGCGCGTGCTCGGACTCCCGAGGGGTGGCCGATGAGATTCGGACGTACGCCGGAGCAGCACGCCTTCTCCGAAGCACTCGACGACCTCCTCGGTGCCGCCGACGTCCCGGCGGCGTCGCGCGCCTGGGCGACCGGTGACCACTCGGCGGGGTTGAAGCTGTGGCAACGACTCGCCGAGCTCGGTGTCACCGGGTTGCTGGTGTCGGAGGAGAACGGCGGCCTGAGTGCGTCCGCCGTAGACCTGACCGTCGCTTTCGAGCGGCTCGGCTACCACGGCGTTCCCGGGCCCTGGATCGAGTCCGTCGCCGTCGCTCCGCGACTCCTGCCCGGCACTCCCGAGGGGGACCTCCTCGCGCGGCTGGCCTCGGGCGAAGCGCTGGTCTCGGTGGCCCCGGGGAAACGGGCGCTCGACGCCGATGTCGCCGAGCGGACCTACGCACTCGGCGCGACTCTGTGCCGAGCGGAACCCGGTGCCGAGCGGACGTCGGTCGACCCGACCCGGCGGCTCTTCGAGGTCACGCCCGGCGAGGAGATCGCCACGATCGACCCTGCGCCGGCGCTCGACCTCGGCACGCTCGCCTGCTCGGCCCAGCTCCTCGGCGCCGGACTGAGGCTGCTCGATGACTCGGTCGCGTACGTGAAGCAGCGGACGCAGTTCGGGCGCCCGATCGGTGAGTTCCAGGCGGTCAAGCACCTGCTCGCCGACGTACGCGTCGCCCTGGACTTCGCCGCCCCGCTGGTGCACAACGCGGCCGTCGAGCTCGACGCCGGCACCCCGACGGCGGCCCGGGCGGTCTCGGCCGCGAAGGTCGCCGCCGGAGATGCGGCGTACCTCGCCTCGCGTACCGCGCTCCAGGTCCACGGTGCGATCGGCTACACCCGCGAGTTCGACCTGAGCCTGTGGATCCTCAAGGTGCGCGCACTGGTGGGTGCCTGGGGCACCCCGGCCGAGCACCGTGCGCGGATCCTCGAATCACTGGTGGAGGCGCGATGAGGTTCGCGCTCACCGAGGAGCAGACCGACCTGGTCGCGACGGTGCACACGCTGATCGCCAAGCGCGCGGCGTCGATGGACCTGCGGGCGGCGATCGCCACGCCCGAGGGCTACGACACCATCCTGTGGCAGACGCTGACCGAGCAGATCGGGGTGACCGCGCTGGCGGTCCCCGAGGCGTACGGCGGGGTCGGCTGCACCTACATCGAGGCGCATCTCGTCCTCGAGGAGCTCGGCGCCACGCTCACGCCGTCGCCGTTCGTCGGAACGCTGCTGGCGACGCAGGTCCTGACCGCCGCGGGCACCCCGGCCGCCGGTGAGCTGCTGGAGCGCATCGCCGGCGGCGCCACAGCCGCGGTGATGGTCCCGGATTCCGAGCTGGTCATCGATGCCACCGACGCGGAGATCCTTCTCGTGCTGCGCGGCGACCAGGTCCACGCAGTGGATCCCTCGGCGGTCACGGTCACCACGGCCCCCGCAATGGACCCGACCTGGAGGTTCGCGACGGTCACCGTCGACGTTCCCGGCGACCCCGTCGGCACGGTCGACCCGGCGTACGTCACCACCGTCGGCGCCACCATGATGACCGCCCTCCAGGCCGGCGCCGCACGCGAGGCGCTGGAGCGTACGGTCGCCTATCTCAAGGAGCGTCACCAGTTCGGCCGCCCGCTCGGCTCGTTCCAGGCGCTCAAGCACCGGTGTGCCGACCTGCTCGTCCAGGTCGAGACGGCCAGGACGATGAGCTGGGCGGCGGCCTGGGAACTGACCCAGCCCGCGCCCGATCGACGTCTCGTCCACGCCGCCAAGACCTGGTGCTCCGACGCGTTCTCGCAGGTCGCGGCCGAGATGATCCAGCTCCACGGTGGCGTGGCGATCACCTGGGAGCACGACGCCCACCTCTACTTCAAGCGCGCTCACGCCACCGCCCAGCTCTTCCGAGGAGACACGTGAACAAGACCCCGCTCGACAAGACATTGCCCCTCGCCGAGGTCGCCAGCAAGCTCGAGTCCGGGATGACCATCGGCATCGGCGGCTGGGGCTCGCGCCGCAAGCCGATGGCGCTGGTCAAGGAGATCCTCCGCAGCGACATCACCGACCTGACCGTGGTCGCGTTCGGCGGCCCCGACGTGGGTCTGCTCGCCCGCGCCGGGAAGATCCGCAAGCTGGTCTACGGCTTCGTCAGCCTCGACTCGATCCCGCTCGACCCGAACTTCACCCGCGCCCGGGAGCGGGGCGAGATCCCGGAGACGAACGAGTACGACGAGGGCATGTTCGTCGCCGGCCTGCGAGCAGGCGCCAACCGGCTCAGCTTCCAGCCCATCCGCGCCGGCCTCGGCAGCGACGTGATGGCGATGAACCCCGACCTCAAGACGGTGAAGTCGCCCTACGACGACGAGGAGTACGTCGCCGTCCCCGGCCTCCGCCTCGACGTCTCGCTCATCCACCTCAACCGCGCCGACGCGGCCGGCAACGGGCAGTACCTCGGCCCCGACCCCTACTTCGACGACCTCTTCGCGATGGCCGCCGACACCACGATCATGTCGGTCGAGCAGATCGTCTCCACCGACGACCTGACCGCCAAGGCCCCGCCGCAGACCCTCCTGGTCCCGCGGATCTTCGTGAACCACGTCGTCGAGGCACCGGGCGGCGCCCACTTCACCAGCTGCGATCCCGACTACGGGCGGGACGAGGAGCTCCAGAAGGCGTACGTGGCGGCAGCCAAGTCAGAGTCCGACAGCGACTGGACCGAGTTCGAGGAGCGCTACCTGTGACCACCCAGACCATCACTCGGGCCGACGTATGCGTAGCCGCCGTCTCCGACGCCTTCAAGGGCTCCGGCGAGGTTCTCGCCCACGCCGTCGGGATCGTCCCGGCGATCGGCGTACGTCTGGCCAAGGCCACCCACACCCCCGAGCTCGCGCTCAGCGACGGCGAGGCGTTCATGATGGCCGAGGCTCCTCCGTTGCTGAAGACCGCGGCGGCCGGCGGCACTCCGGAGGCCTGGGTGCCGTTCCGCAGCATCTTCGACATCGTCGCCAGCGGCCGCCGGCACTCGATGATGGGCGCCAGCCAGATCGACCGCTACGGCAACCAGAACATCTCCTCCATCGGCGACTGGCGACAGCCGAAGCGCCAGCTGATCGGCGTACGCGGCGCGCCGGGCAACACCGTCAACCACCGTGTCGACTACTGGGTCGCCAAGCACTCCGCCCGGATCTTCGTCGACCGCGTCGACGTCGCCAGCGGCGTCGGCAACGACCGCGCGGCTGGCACCGCGGGCCGCTTCCACGACCTCGGCGTCATCGTCACCAACCTCGCCGTCTTCGGCTACGACGACTCCGGGCTCGTCAAGGTCGTCTCGATCCACCCCGGCGTGACCCCCGAGGAACTGCAGGACGCCACCGGGTTCCCGATCGACGCCACCGACGCACCCCTCACCCGCGAGCCCACGGCGGATGAGCTGGAGATCATCGAGGCTGAGGACCCCAAGGGTCTCCGCCACCGCGAGGTGCCCGAAACCTGAGACGCCGGTGGTTACTGGACGGACACTTGGTGGGGTTGACGGGTGTTTCAGTGCCCGTCAACCCCAGGAATACCCGGTCGACCGGGTATCCCTGGGGTCCGCCCGGTCAGGCGAGGATGCCCGCGTGGAGCAGCTTCAGATACTGCTCCGAGAGCGTCTCGGGGGTGTGCCGCCCGCCGGGGCGATACCAGGAGACCGTGGACCAGACGCCGTCGCGGATGAACCGGTAGGTCAGCGCGGGGTCGAGGGAGTCCTGGAAGACGCCCGAGGCCTGGCCGGCCTCGATGACCCGGATCCACAGCGCCTCGTTGTCGCGGGAGCGCTCGGCGACGAACTCGAAGCCCTCGACGGTCGCCAGGAAGGATGCCTCGTTCTGGTAGAGCGCGACAGCGAGGCGCTCGTTGTGGATCGTCCGGAACGACTCCGCGATCAGCCCGTCCAGGTCGGCCTGAGGGTCGACGCCGGACTCGACGATCTCGGTGAACCGGGCGTTGAGCCCGTCGAGGAAGCCCGACAGCACCTCGGTCAGCATCGCCTCCTTGGAGCGGAAGTGATGGTAGAGCGAGCCCGAGAGGATCCCCGCGGCGTCCGCGATGTCGCGTACGGTCGTCTGGGAGAACCCCTTGGTCGCGAACATCTCGGCCGCCAGCGTGAGCAGCTCGGCCCGCCGCGACGACCCCGACGCCGTCCCCCGCCTTCTCGGCGCAACCCCCGTGTCAGTCATGGATGAAGGCTACCAAACAAGCAGTTGCTCAACTACGCTTGCCCGGGTGACCCCGCGCACGATCCCCGCCCTGCTCGAGAGGGCCAAGCAGACGTACGCCGACCACCCGGCGATCGTCGACGGCCCCACGACGCTCACCTACACCGAGCTCGCCGACGCAACGGAGAAGGCCGCGCGCGCCTTCCTCGCCAGCGGCGTACGCAGCGGCGACCGGGTCGCGATCTGGGCGCCCAACCGCTGGGAGTTCCCGGTCGCCGTCCTCGGCGCGCAGACGATCGGGGCGGCCGTGGTGCCGCTGAACACCCGCTACCGGGGCCATGAGGCGCGCGAGATCCTGGAGCGGTCCCGCGCCACCGCACTGATCACCGTCAACGGCTTCCTCGGCACCGACTACGTCCAGATGCTCCACGACGCCGGCCCGCTCCCGGAGCATCTGCTCACCGTCGTCGACCTGGCGAGCGGCTGGGACGAGTTCCTGGCGAGAGGCGACGACACGACCGAAAAGCGTCTCTCGGACGCCAAAGCGACCGTCACCCCCGACACCCTCGCCGACCTGCTGTTCACGTCCGGCACGACCGGGAAGCCGAAGGGCGTGATGAGCGCCCAGCGTCAGACGATCGGCGTCGCCGACGTCTGGGCGCGCGGCGCCGCGCTCTCCCCCGAGGACCGCTACGCCATCGTCAACCCGTTCTTCCACGGCTTCGGCTACAAGGCCGGCTTCATCGCCGCATTCACCGCGGGCAGCACGGTCTACCCGGTCGCGACCTACGATCCGACCCAGGCGCTGAAGCTGATCCAGGACGAGCGGATCACCGTCCTCCCCGGCGCCCCCACGATCTTCACCACGCTCATCAACCACCCCGACCTGAAGACGTACGACCTCTCCTCGCTGCGCTTCGCGATCGCCGGCGCCGCGAGCGTTCCCGAGAGCCTCTTCGCCGACATGCGCGACGTCCTCGGGATCGACGAGGTCAAGGGCGCCTACGGGCTCACCGAGTGCATGGTCGCGACCACCACCCGCCCCGGCGAGGACCCCGAGCACGTCGCCAAGGTGGTCGGTCCGGCGGTCGAGGGGCTGGAGATCCGCACCGTCTCCGCGTCCGGCACGGATGCGGAGCCGGGTGAGGACGGCGAGGTCTGGATCCGCGGCGACAACGTCATGCTCGGCTACTTCGAGAACCCGGAGGCCACCGCCGAGGCGATCGACGAGGACGGCTGGCTCCACACCGGTGACGTCGGCTACCTCGACGAGCACGGCTGCCTGAAGATCACCGACCGGATCAAGGACATGTTCACCGTCGGCGGCTTCAACGTCTATCCGGCCGAGGTCGAGAACACCCTCGCCGGCCATCCCGGCATCGTCGAGGCCGCGGTCATCGGCATCCCCGACGCGCGCCTGGGTCAGGTGGGCAAGGCCTTCGTCGTCGTACGCGACGACCTGACCGCCGACACGATCGCGACCTGGCTCAAGGACCGCCTGGCCAACTACAAGCAGCCGCGGACGTACGTGCTGGTCGACAGCCTTCCGCGCAACGCCAGCGGCAAGGTGCTGAAGACGGATCTGCGTGACACCTCGATATAGGTGAGACACCCGACCCCGCGGGGGTATAGGTTTCCTCAGCCCGTTCTTTACTTCCCCCACGGAGGCCTTCGATGCCCCGACGCGCCACGATCGCGTCCATCTCCGGCACCACCCTCGTTCTCGGCGTGGCCGCAGTCGCGATCCCGCTGACGCTGAACTCCGCCACCGCCGAGCCGACCACGTCCGGCCCGCTGGCCGCGTTCGACGCCGCGAACAGGGAGCCGTCCACCCTTCCCGCCGGCCCGGTGGAGTCTCACGTCGATGAGATCTCACTGACCACCTCGACCGGCAAGGCGACCGAGCACGCGACGAAGGTCGACAAGCCCCGCACGGACGTCATCAAGAGCGACCCGCAGGACGTCACCGGCTTCGGTGTCGTGGGCGTGACCTGGTCGGGCGCCATCGCCGACGGCGTACGCCCCGAGATCCGCACCCTGAAGGACGACGTGTGGTCGTCGTGGAGCCCCATGGTCGTCGACGTCGAGGACCACGGTCCGGACGCCGGCACGGCGGAGGCGAAGGGGGTCCGCCCGGGTACCGACGAGTTCCTGGCCGGGCACGTCGACCAGGTGCAGACCCGGATCATCGTCCCCGACGCCGCCGAGATCCCCGCCGACCTCGAGCTCGCGGTGATCGAGCCCGGCAAGCCTTCGGACACGGTCGAGGAGCTCCCCGAGATCGAGACCGACAAGGACAAGCCCCGGGCGACCAGCACCCACAAGGGCAGCAAGGACTCCGACCTCAACCTGGTGGCGTCCACCTACACCTCGAGCCCGACGATCTACAGCCGTGCGCAGTGGGGCGCCGACGAGACGATCCGCGAGCAGACGGCCCCCAGCTACCGCCAGATCCACGGCGGTTTCGTCCACCACACCGCGGGCACCAACGACTACACCGAGACCGACGTCCCCAGCATCATCCAGGGCATCTACGAGTTCCACGTGAAGACCCGCGGCTACCGCGACGTCGGCTACAACTTCTTCGTCGACAAGTTCGGCCGCATCTGGGAGGGCCGCCACGGCGGCGTAGCGCTGCCGGTCGAGGGAGCCCACACCAGCGGCTACAACTACGACAGCTTCGGTGCGTCCGCGCTCGGCTGCTTCGACACGGTCGCGGCCGGCTGCCCTGACGACACCGGCGCGACACAGAACCAGCCCACGGACGCGATGGTCCAGGCGTACGGCTCTCTCTACGCCTGGAAGCTCTCGCTCCACGGCGTCACCGCCAACGCCACCAATGTGACCCTGACCAAGACCGACGGCACCAAGACGACGTTCCCGCACGCGATCCAGGGCCACCGCGACGCGGGCACCACCGTCTGCCCGGGGGCTAACCTCCAGGCCAAGCTCCCCAACATCCGTACGCTCGCCGCCAGCCTGCAGAAGAGCTGGAGCGGTCGCGACCTGGAGTCCCACATCACCGGCACGAGCCACTCCGACTTCGTGGCCCGCCGGGCCTCCGACGGCCGGATCTTCACGCTGCGTACGGGCGGGTTCGCCGGGTTCAACTCGACCAGGACGTCCACGACGGTCGGCAGCACCGTGCGCGAGGCGGTCGTCACCCCGGACATCACCGGCGACGGCAAGGCCGACCTGATCCAGGTCCGCACCGACGGCTCGGCCGGCATCCGCAAGGGCCGCGGCGACGGCACCTTCGCGGCGGTCTTCAAGAACCTCGGCAGGAGCACATTCTCCGGGGTCTCCAAGATCACCGCGACCGGCAACATCGGCGGCACCTCGGCCAACGACCTGGTCGGCAAGAACGCGAAGGGTTACCTGGTCCGCTACACCGGCAACGGCTCCGGCGGATTCACCCGGGCAGGCAGCACGCGCTCGCTGAGCGGCTTCGACAAGCTCGCCGCGACCGGTGACGTCAACAAGGACGGCAGGCGCGACCTGATCGGCCGCAAGTCCGGTGCTCTCTACTACTTCAAGGGCTCCGGCAGCGGTACGTTCGGCTCCCCCGTCAAGCTCGCGACCCAGAGCCCGTCGTGGTCCTCGCTGGTCCAGATCAGCGGCTACGGCGACTTCACCGGCGACGGCCGCGGCGACCTGATCGGCCGGGACTCGTCCAACCGCGGCTGGATCTACCCGGCCTCCGGCTCGGGCTTCGGCAAGCCGTTGGGGCCGTACGCGGACGTCAACCGCACCCTCGTCGGCGCGGTCAACCTCGTCGGCAACAGCCTCCCGGACCTGGTGATGAAGTCCGGCTCGACGCTCTACGTCAAGCCGAACAGCGGCCGGGTCAGCCTGGCCGCTCCGGTCGACAGCGGCATCACCCTGACGAGTGCCACCGCGCTGATGAACGCCGGCGACTGGAACCGCGACGGCAAGGGCGACTTCCTGGCGAAGATGTCCGACGGCTCCGTCCGGCTCTACCGGGGCTACGGCACGGGCAAGTTCGCCAGCCCCGTCACGATCGCGACCGGCCTCGGCACGGTCAGCGTCATCGACGCGGTCGGCGACGTCACCGGCGACGGCTACCCGGACCTGATGGGCCGCGTCTCCGGCGGCACGATCAAGCTGTGGCCGGGCAAGGGCTCGACCAATGTCGGCGCCTCGATCGTGATGCGCACCTCGGCAGCGGGCACCCGCCTGGTCGGTGTCGGGCGCTGGAACAGCAGCAACACCCCCGACGTACTCTTCGTCAACGGCACCAGCACCGTCGTCCACGAGAGCAACGGGCCCGGCGGCCTGGTCTCCACGCAGAGCCTGTCGATCAACCTGTCGGGCTATGACGCAGTGCTCGGCGTACGCGACCTGCGGGCCGGCTCGGGCGGCGACCTGATCGTGCGGTCGGGCAGCTACATCTACGCGCTGGAGCGCAACAGCACCGGCACCGGCGTGACCCGCACCTACCTGGGTGCACTGTCGGGCTTCAACCTGCTGGGCTGACCCGAGTTGTGAAGCCGAGAGTGGCCTACCGGTCGCTCTCGGCTTCACAGCTCACCCGGAGAGCTGGCGCTCCTGGTTGACCCGGATCGCCTTCACGGCGAGGTCGGAGCCGGCCGAGGCGTAGAGGTTCAGGACGGCGTGGGCGCCACGCTTCTTGAGCTCGTCGCGCTCCTCGGGGCGCAGGGCGATGGCGGCCACGGTGCCCTTGAAGCCGAGCTTGTGGAGCAGGTCCATGGCGAGCAGGTTGTCGCCGTGGAAGGGCATCGTGAGGACGACCAGCTCCATGCCGGCGCCCTTCTTGACCCGCTCCCAGAAGTCCTGGTCGGTGGCGTCGGCCTCGACGACGTCGAAGCCCTCCTCCTTGAGCGCGTCCGCCCGCACCGAGTCGTGCTCGACCGCCAGCACGTGGTAGCCCTGGGTGTCGCGGAGCTCCTCGTAGGTCGTACGGCCCACCCGGCCCATCCCGACGACCAGTGCCTTGGCGTCGCCGAGGTTGATCGGCCGGTCCGCCTCCTGGAGCCGCTCGGGCCTCCGCTCCGGCAGCAGCCGGTTGAGCAGGTTGATGAGCTTCGGGGCGTAGGCGTTGAAGACGGCGCCCACCAGGAACGAGAGCGACGTCGCGACCGCGAGCACGGTCTGCCACTGCGCCGAGGCCAGCCCGGTCGCGGAGGCGATGACGATCACGATCAGCCCGAACTCGGAGTAGTTGGTCAGGGTGAACGAGGCCAGCGTCGCGGTGCGGTAGCGCAGCCCCATGAGGACGAAGATCACGACGTACGCCGCGGCCTGCAGCGGCAGCAGGATCTGCAGCACGGAGGCCAGCGCCAGGTCCTCCAGCGACGGCACCCCGGTCAGCCCGATGCTCAGGAAGAAGGCGATGAGGAAGAGTTCCTTGGTGCTGAACAGCAGCTTGGCCAGCGCCGGCGCCTTCGCGTGCGACCCGAGGAGTACGCCGACCACCAGTGCCCCGAGGTCGCCCTTGAGCCCCACGGTCTCGAAGAGCCAGTAGCCCGGCACGAGCGCGATCGCCAGGCCGAAGAGCGCGGTCAGCTCGGCGGAGGTGATCCGGTCCCAGATGCGGTGGGCGAGCCACGCGCCCGGGAGGAGCAGCACCAGCGCGAAGACCCACGGCGAGGGCCAGTGGCCCTTGGAGATGGTCAGGAACGCCACCGCCACGATGTCCTGCATGACCAGCACACCGATCGCGATCCGGCCGTAGAGGGTGTTGTTGTCGCGGCGCTCGTCGAGGACCTTGATCGCGAACACGGTGCTCGAGAAGGAGAGGACGAACGCGATCAGTGCCATCTCGCCGAGGTCGGCGTCGGCGAGGAGCGCGAAGCCGAGCGGCGCGATGCCGGCCAGCAGCCCGACGCCGATGACGACGCTGAAGCCGAGGTGGGCGAAGGTGCTCAGCCACACGTCGGGCCGGAGCAGCGATCTCACGTCGAGCTTGAGGCCGATGCCGAACAGGAGCAGCGTGACGCCCAGGTCGGCCAGCGTGTGCAGACCCTCCACCTCACCGACGCCCGCGGCGTGCAGCCCGAACCCGGCGGCCAGGAACCCGACCAGGGGCGGGAGTCTCAAGAACATCGCGACCAGCCCCGCTCCCAGTGCGACGAGCAGATAGAGCGCGGTCAGCGACATGTTCGGATATCCCCCAGGCTGAAACTCGACGTTCCGACCCGCGTACGATACCGCGTGATACCACCTCGGGTTACGCTGGGTCCATGGCTATGACTCTGCGACTCAGCGAGGCCGACGACCGGCTGCTGACCGACCGCGCCCGGTCGGAGAACCGCTCCAAGCAGGAGATCGCCCGCGAGGCCATCCGCGCCTACCTCAACGACCACGACCGGCGTATCGAGGATCTCGAGGACGATCTCGCCATCGCGCGCTACTCGCTGCGCCGCGAGCTCGGCGAGGTCCGCTACACCCCGCATGCCGAGGCCCGCCGCGCCCTCGGTCTCGACCGCCCGCTCGGCGAGTGACCTATCAAGTCGTCTGGGCCGACGAGGCGTTGCAGTCGGCCGAGGCGTACGTCGACGACGACCCGATCGGCCTGATCCAGGTCTTCGACACCGTCGACTCCCTGGCCGAGACCCCGCGTGACGTCGGCGCGTACGCCTGGGGCAAGGACCGCTACCGCCTCCGCGTCGGCCGCTACCGGATCGTCTACGTGGTCGAGGAGCGCCGGATCACGGTCGCTGTCATCCACCTCGGCCGGCGGAGCGTCTGACCCGCCGAGACTGTAGTTGTGGGCGACGAAACTGCAGTTTCGTCGCCCACAACTACAGTCTCGGCGCGCCGCTTCTACCGATTCGGCGGGATCAGGACAGCCGTTCGATGACCAGCGCCATGCCCTGGCCGCCGGCGGCGCACATCGTCTCCAGGCCGTAGCGGCCGCCGGTCTCCTGCAGACCGTGGAGCAGCGTCGTCGTCAGGCGGGCACCGGTGGAGCCGAAGGGGTGGCCGAGGGCGATCGCGCCGCCGTTGACGTTGACCCGCTCGGGGTCGAGACCGATCTGGTCGATGCTGGGCAGCACCTGGGCGGCGAAGGCCTCGTTCATCTCCACGAGGTCGATGTCGGACGCCGAGAGTCCGGCACGGGCGAGCGCCTGGCGAGACGCCTCGACCGGCCCGAGCCCCATGATCTCGGGCGAGAGACCGGAGACGCCGGTCGACACGATCCGGGCCAGCGGCTGGATCCCCAGTTCCGCCGCGCGGGAGTCGCTCATGATCACCAGCGCGGCGGCGCCGTCGTTCAGCGGGCAGCAGTTGCCGGCGGTGACGGTGCCGTTCTCCCGGAACACCGGCGCCAGGCCGGCGACCTTCTCCAGGGTCACCCCGGCCCGCGGCCCGTCGTCGGTGGAGACGACCTCACCGGACGGCAGCGTCACCGGCGTGATGTCCCGCTCCCAGAAACCTCGGGCAGCAGCGGCCTCGGCGCGGTTCTGGGAACGTACGCCCCACGCGTCCTGCGCCTCCCGGGTGACGCCGCACATCTCGGCGACGTTCTCGGCGGTCTCGCCCATCGCCAGGTGGTAGTCGGGCAGCTCGCCGGACTCGCGCGGATCGGCCCACGCCGTCCCCGCAGCCACCCGGGCGGCACCGCGCTCGCCGGCCTTGAGGAACTCCTCGGCCTTGGTGTCCGGCATCCCGTCGGCCTTGCCGCGCTCGTAGCGGGACACGCACTCGACCCCGGCGGAGACGAACGCGTCCCCCTCGCCCGCGCGGATCGCGTGGAAGGCCATCCGGGTGGTCTGCAGCGACGATGCGCAGTAGCGGTGGACGGTGGTGCCGGGGACCGCATCCAGGCCGAGGCGTACGCCGACGACCCGACCGATGTTGTAGCCCTGCTCCCCCGCGGGCTGGGCACAGCCCATCATCAGGTCGTCGAGCTGCGCCGGATCCAGCTGCGGAACCGCGGCGAGGGCGCTGCGTACGATCTGCTCGGCCAGCTCGTCCGGCCGCAGGTCCTTCAGCGACCCCTTGAAGGCGCGGCCGATCGGCGAGCGGGCGGCAGAGACGATGACTGCTTCGGGCACGGTTTCTCCTCAGGAGTTGGGGGTGTGCTGGAGGAAGGCGGGCCACTCCCCGCCGCCGTCGACGGCGAGGACGGCGCCGGTGATGTGTGTGGCGAGCGGCGAGGCGAGCATCAGACAGGCATCCCCGATCTCCGACGGGGTCGCGAAGACGCCGCGCGGGATGGTCGCGGCCACGGCGGCCCGCTGCTCCGCGCTGCCGTAGTGGTCCTCGGACCCGGGGGTCGCGACGATCCCGCAGGAGATGGCGTTGACGCGTACGTCCGGAGCCCACTCGACCGCGATCGACCCGGTCAGGCTCTCCACGGCCGCCTTGGCAGCGCCGTAGACCGCGGTCCCGGGACTGGGCCGCCGTGCCGAGATCGAGCTGATGTTGACGATGGATCCGCGCGAGGCCTTCAGCGCTTCGTACGCCGCCTGGCAGACGTAGGCGGTGGCCAGGAAGTTGATGGCGGAGATCTTCTCGTGGAAGCGCGGCGACGCGGTCGCGAAGTCGGCGTAGGGGGCGCCGCCGGCGTTGTTGACGACCACGTCGAGCCGACCGAGCCGTGAGGTGATGGCGGCGATCCAGGCCGCGACCTGCTCGGGATCCCGGACGTCGACCTGGGAGAAGACCGGCTTGCGGCCGTCGATCACGGGAAGATCGGCCGGAGCCGTCCGGCCGCAGATCTCGACCTCCGCGCCGGCCTCGAGGAACCGGGCGACGATCCCGGCGCCCACCCCGCGGGCGCCACCGGTCACCGCGACCACCTTGCCGCTGAAGTCGATCTCGACTGCCATGTCCGGCAGTCTAGAGCGCCTACCAAGCAAATGCTAGGTTGATGGTCGCGGTGACCGATTCAGAGGTCAGACGCAGTGCACGTCCACCCAGTAGGTGTGATCTCCGCTCATGTGCTTCTTGACCTGCACCGGGACGGTCACCGAGCCGTTCGCGTCGGGAACGAACGTCTGCCCGGCGTGGTGCACGTCATCGATCTCGCAGCCGACCTGGTCGGTCACGGTGATCTTGTGCAACCCTGCCTCCGCAGCCTCGACGTGCGCCTCGTGGAACGCGAGGACGGCCGGGTTGTACTCGGAGTACTTCACGTTGTGCGCCCCCAGGGTGTCGGTCCAGTGGGCAGCCAGACCGTCGATGAACGGCCCGCCGTGCCGGGAGAAACGGGTGTCGATCTCGACGATCGCCCGGGCTCGGACCTTGAAGTTGTCGGTCTTGCTGTCGGCCGGGACGAAGCCGTGCCGGTTGCCGGGCGCGGTGGGGTCGAGCGCGTCGTACGGCGTCAGCCAGACCTTGTACTCGCCACCGTTGTTCGGAGTGTCGAGGAAGGGGAACAGCTGCACGGTGATGCCGCCGTCCTCCGCGTCGGTGCCGGTCGCGTGCGCGCAACCACCGCTGGGTGCGACGCTGACGAAGCGGCCGCTGTCGTCGACCTGGACCAGGCGGCACTCGACGGCGTCGGTGGAGAGCAGCGTCTTGCCGGACGGGTCGGTCACCTGGAAGGCGTAGATCCCGGCAGGCAGGCCGGCGGCGTCATCGGGCGCGTTGATGCCGGGACCGCCGTTGAGATAGACGTCCTGCTTGGCGGCGTAGTGGTTGAGGTTGACGGGCGCGCCGGAGACGTCGGTGGTGAAGATCGCGCCGGAGAGCTGCATCAACGGCGCAGCCGAGGCCGGCATCGACCAGAGCGCCGCCGCGGCGACCCCCGCCGCGACGGCACAGACGAGCTTTCGGATCATGGGTTTCCCCCTCAGATAGGTCGGACCTCGAGTCTTCGACTCGCGGCGGTAAAGGCTCCCGTCCGGCCCCCGGGTATCACCCGAACCGGGTAGGTCCCCGGAGTGTGTGATGAGCCACCTTCGCGCCGCCCACGGGAATACCGGAGAGTCCCTCCGTCTTTGGCCAGGAGTGGATCGAGGTCATCAGCCCTCGGCAGACCTGAGAGGAACCCTTCTTGTGAGCGCTACCGCCGTCGACACCTTCACGGACGTGATCCGAGCTCGCCGGTCCGCGCGGGCCTTCCTGCCCGACCCGGTGCCCGCCGACGACATCCGCGGTGTGCTCGAGGACGCCCAGCGCGCCCCGTCGCACAGCAACACCCAGCCCTGGGAGGTCCACGTCTTCTCCGGCGACGCCCGCGACGAGCTCAGCGCCGCGATGCTCAAGGCGTTCGAGGCCGGCCAGATGAGCCCCGACTTCACCACGACGTACGGAGACGACGACAGCGTCCACGTCCAGCGCTCGCAGCGTGCCGGGGCCGCTCTCTACGGTGCCATGGGCATCGCCCGCGACGACGCCGACGGGCGCACCAAGGCCGTCGCCGAGAACCTCCGCTTCTACGGCGCACCCCACGTGGCCCTGCTCTTCGTGCCGGAGCTCGGCGATGTCGTACGCGCGGCCAACGACGTCGGCATGTACGCCCAGAACTTCCTGCTCTCCCTCACCGCCCGCGGCTACCACGGCGTCCCGCAGGGCATGCACGGCCTGTTCGCCGACACCGTCCGCGCCCACCTCGGCCTCCCGGCCGACCTCAAGCTGCTCTACGGCATCTCCTTCGGCACCGCCGACCCCGAGGCCTCGGTCAACCGCGTCGAGATGGGCCGCGCCCCGCTCGACGAGCACATCGTGCTGCACGACACCTCGCTCTGAGCCGCCGCGACGAGCTGTAACACGTCGTTCGTAGTACTTCTCGCCCTGTTGCGGCGACCGGATAGTGCTACGAACGACGTGTTACACGTGCGGATCAGCCGGCAGCCGCAACCCTGCGGATCTCCGACACAGACGTACGCTGCGCCCGACCCGCCGCGAAGACGCTGAGCGCCACCGCGAGCAGGAGCCAGAGGACCAGCCCCCCGACCGGCGCACCGACCGCGGCACCGCTCTGCGCGACCACGACCCCGCGCAGCGCCTCGGCGGCGAGCGGGACCGGCAGGATGCCGGCGAGCGCGCCGAACGGTTCGGACGCCGTGGCGACCGGCAGCAGCCCGCCGAGGGAGACCAGCTGCAGGGCGAGGAAGGCGAGCGAGATCAGCCACCCGCGGCGCTGGCCGGCGAGCGCCACGACGGCCTGGTGGACCGCGACGAACACCACCGCAGCAAGAGCCGCGAGACCGACCGCCGCGACCGGCTCCGCGAGATCCGCGCCGAGAAGACGAGCCGCTCCGACGAGCAGACCCGCCTGCGCCAGCCCGATCAGGGCCGCCGGCCACAGGCCGACGAAGGTGAGCCGGCGTGCCGTGAGAGCCTCGCGCAGCCGTCCGGCGGGGAAGGCCGGGCGGAGCAGATAGACGGCGAGCGCACCGAGCCACAGCGCCAGAGCGATCACCCCTGGCGCCAGCCGGGTCGCCCCCGAGGTGGACGTGCCGGAGGCGACGGCTACCTGCACCGGGTCGGCGACGACCTCGGCCTGCTTCTCACCGGGGACCGCGATCTTCGAGGCCCCGTCGTCGAGTCCCGAGGCCAACGAGGACGCGCCCTCGTTCAGCGAGGAGGTCCCGGCGGAAAGGTCGTCGGCCCCGGTGGCCAGGGAGGCCGAGCCGTCCTCGAGCCGCTTGGTGCCCGAAGCGAGTCGGGACGCACCGGAGGCCAGCTCGGTGGCCCCGTCGTTCGCCTCCCCGACACCGGCGGAGAGCTCCCGCGCCCCGGCGGCCACACGCTCGTTGGCGGAAGCGAGCTGGGACGCCCCGGAGGCGACCTTCCTTGCGCCGCCCGCCGCCGACGAGATCCCACCGCTCAGCTCGGGCGCCGCCTGCGACAGCGCGGAGGCACCCGAGGCGACCTGGTCCGCCCCGGCGGCGAGCTGGTCGGCCTGGGCACCTCCGGACCCGACGGCCGCGGCGGTGGCGCCGCACAGCTGCGGCTTGGAGGCGGCGAGCACCGGGTCGCTCGCGCACGCCTGGGCCCAGCCCTTGGCGAGCTGGGTGTAGCCGTCCACGCCCTCCGACACCTGAGCGGCGCCGGTGGCGAGCGCCGAGGTCTGCGACGGGAGCTCCGCGGTCGACCGCTCCAGCCGGTCGAGCCCGCCGCTGAGCTGGCGGACACCGGCCGACAGCGAGGACGCACCCTTCGACGCCTTGCCCGCGCCGGTGGCCAGCGATCCGGCACCCGACTCGAGTCGCGCGGTCCCGCCGGCGAGCGAGTCGAGGCCACCGGCGACCTGCGAGGCGCCGTCGGCCGCGCCCGCGGCGCCGGAGGTGAGCTCGCGGGCACCGTCGGCGACCTTCCCGGCACCCGAGTCGGCGGCAGCGGTGCCGTCGGCGAGCTCGTCGGCCCCGTCGGCGGCGTCGGTCAGGCTGGTCTTGAGCTTCCCGGTCTCGTCCCGGACGCCATCGAGGTAGGTGGTCGTGACCGTACGCCCCAGGGTCGACGCGGACTGCCGCGCGACCTGCCGCGCGATCTCGGCGGTGACCTCGCTGGAGGCGTCGGACGCCTCCACGCTCACCCGGCCGGCGCTCGGGTCGCTGCCCTGCACGCCGGACAGCGTCTTGGACAGGTCCTCGGGGATCGTGATGACCGCGGCGTACGTCCCGTCCGCATAGCCCGAGCGCGCGTCCTCCTCGTCGGTGAGCTCCCAGCCCAGCGTGGGTCCGGACGAGCCGGCGCCCGAGGAGGAGACCAGGTCCGCGGCGAGCGCTCGCCCGGCGTAGATCGTCTGCTTGTCCTTCCCGCTCCCCGTCGTCACCGGCTTGTCGAGGTTGACCACGGCCGCGGGCACCTTGTCGAGGTTCTCGGTGCGGTCGCTGAGCGCGACGAGCGCGAGCGCCGTCACGACGACCGGTAGCAGGATCGCGGCGGCCACCAGGCGGCGTCCGCCCCACCATGATTTCGTACGTGTCATCGGACTGTCTCCAGATCAGCGGCCGAAGCCGCGGGGTCGGTGAGCGCAGGAAGAGCGCGGGCAGGCTCGGCACACGCGACGGCGTCGGCGACCTGCGGTACGGCGGGCAGTGACGGCATCCCGAGCAGGACCGTCGTGCCTCGCGAGGTCAGCGAGGACAGGGCCGCGAGCTGACCGGGGTCGAGCGAGGTGGTGCTGTCGATCGCGACCAACGCCGGGACGCGGCGGGCGCCCACGAGCCGGAGGGCGGCCGCGACATCGTCGACGAGTGCGGCGCGAGCACGGACGGCTCCCGCCTCCTCCGGCAGCAGCCGGTCGAGCACGACCAGCTGTCCCGAGAACCCGAGCCGCCCGGTGATCGCCGCGAGTGCGGAAGATCGAGCAGCCGGGTCGGATCCATGGACGATCCCGAGCCCGCCCGGCCGCAGCTGCATCGTGAGCGGCGCGAGCGCCCCCGGCACCTCGACCTCGTGTGCCCGTACCGCCACCTCGCCGTGAGCAGCGACGTAGTCGGAGTGCTCGAGGTGGTGCACGAGCGCCTCACCCTCGATGTCGAGCACCGGCAGCCGCCGGTCCAGCCAGCGCGGCAGCCACCAGGCACCCCGCCCGAGCAGAGCGAGCACGGCCGGCACCAGCGTCATCCGGACCAGGAACGCATCCACCAGCACACCCACGGTGAGCCCCAGCGCCATCGGCTTCACGATCGGGTCGCCGTTCGGCACGAAGGCCGCGAAGACGGCGATCATGATGACCGCCGCGGCGGTGACGACGCGGGCACTGGCGGCGAACCCGGTGTCCACCGAACGCCTGGCATCCCCGGTGTGGACGAAGTCCTCCCGCATCCGGGAGACGAGGAACACCTCGTAGTCCATGGCGAGCCCGAAGAGCACGCCCATCAGGATGATCGGGAAGAACGCGATCACCGGCCCGACCTTGGCGACGTTGAACAGGTCGGCGCCCCAGCCCCACTCGAAGACCGCGGCGACCACCCCGAAGGATGCCGCCACCGACAGCACGTAGCCCAGTGTCGCCTTCAGCGGGACCGCGATCGAGCGAAACACGACCGTGAGCAGGATCAGCGACAGGCCGACGACGACGGCCCCGAACGGCAGGATCGCGTCGAAGAGTCGAGCGCTGACGTCGATCGCGACCGCGGTCTGACCGGTGACCATGACGTCCTCGATGCCGAACCGCTTCTCCAGCCCACCCGAGTCGGCGCGGATCTCCTTGACCAGCGCGGCGGTCGCGGGGTCGCTCTTCTCGGTGGTCGGGTAGATCACCACGAGCCCGAGGTCGGCGGTCCGGTTCGGCGTGGCCAGCGCGACCTTCTGCACCCCGTCATAGCCGCCCAGCGCCTTGCCGAGGGAGTCCATCACCCCGATCGGGTCGGTGGTGTCGATGATGTCCGCAGTCACGAAGAGCGGCGCGTTGTAGCCGGGCCCGAAGTCACGGCTGATCAGGTCGTACGTCTCCCGCGGAGCCGTCCCCGGATCGGCGCTGCCGTTGTCGTTGAGGCCCAGTGCGAGATCGCGCGCCGGGATCGCCAGGACGGCGATGACCAGCAGCGAGACCACGACGGTGAGGACCGGCACCTTGGTCACCAGCCGCACCCAGCGCGCCCCGAGAGTGGTGGCGTGAGGCCGTCCCTCCGCGACAGCCTCACGCCGGTGGGCCCGAGACCCAGGCTTCGGTCGGAGCCGCTCACCCGCGATCGCGAGGAGCGCCGGCACCGCGGTGAGCGCGACCAGCACCGCGACGAGTACGGCCGAGGCCGCTGCGTACCCCATGACGGCGAGGAACGGGATGCCGGCGACCACCAGTCCGCACAGCGCGATGATGACGGTGACGCCCGCGAAGATGACCGCGCTGCCGGCGGTGGCGACCGCCCGGGCGATCGACTCCTCCACCTCCAGGCCGTGAGCGAGCTGGCTGCGGTGCCGGGCGATCACGAACAGCGCGTAGTCGATCCCGACCGCGAGCCCGATCATCAGCGCGAGGGTCGGGGTGGTCGCCGAGATGTCGGTGACAGAGGCGACCGAGAAGATCCCCGCCATCGCGCTCCCGACCCCGAGCAGCGCGGTCAGGATCGGCAGCCCGGCGGCCAGCAGCGACCCGAAGGTGATCGCCAGGACGAGCAGTGCGATGAGGATCCCGATTCCCTCGGTCGCGCTGACGTGCACCCCGGTGACGGAGTACGCGTCCCCGCCGATGTGGAGCTCCAGCGAGGATCCCGCCGGCAGCTCCGCGGCCTCCTCCAGATCATCGGTCACACCCTCGGGAAGCTCGTCCAGGTCGAGGTCGAACTGGACCGTCGCCAGAGCGTCCCGGCCGTTGTCACTGACCGTCCTGCTGTCCTTCGCCAGAGGATCGGTGACCGTCGCGACGTGGTCGACCTTCTCGACCGCGTCGAGCACCGCCCGGACCTCCTTGCGGTGATCGTCGATCTTCTCGCCCTCGGGGGCGACGAAGACCAGCTGGGCCGAGGTCCCGGAGACCTCGGGGAAGCGCTGGGTGAGCGCGTCCAGCCCCTGCTGGGACTCGGTGCCCGGGATCGTGAAGTCGTCCTGCAGCTTGCCGCCGAGCGAGATGGTCAGCGCACCCAGCAGCACGGCGAGCAGGAGCCAGAGCGCCAGCACGGTCTTGGCGCGGCGCGCGACCAGACGGCCGAGCCGGTAGAGGTAGGAGGACATGTTCGATACAATAATGCATTCAATACAGAAATGTATCTTCCGGGTATGTGAGGATGGCGACATGACCGAGGTGAAGGCCCCCCGACGACGTACGAACACCCGCGCGCGACTGCTGGCCGCCGCCGTCGACGTCTTCGTCGAGCGCGGCGCGCGCCGGGTCACCGTCGACGACCTGGTCAGCGCCGCGGGCTATACACGTGGCGCCTTCTACTCCAACTTCAACACCGTCGACGAGGTGCTCCTCGAGGCGTTCAAGGAGGAGTCCCAGAGGCTGATCGAGGCCGTACGCACCGCTGTCGGCGAGCAGACCGACGCGGAGTCGAGCGGATCGCTGATCGGCGCGGCCTTCGACGCCGTCGGCCCCATGCAGGACCGCTGGTTCGTCCTGCAGAGCGAGGTCGTGCTGCAGAGCCTGCGCGACCCCGACGCGAGGGACATCATCTCGGCGACGTTCACGACGCTCAGCGAGCAGCTCGTCGAGGTCGTCGGGCTCGCCCTGGACCGCCTCGACCGCACCTCCACGATGCCGACGGACCTGCTCGCCCAGACGCTGATGGGCGTGTTCCTGCACAGCCTCACGATGCGTACGATTCACCCCGACGATCCTCGGGCCGACCGGCTCCTCGAGGACGCGGTTCCCCAGATCATCGATGGGCTGTCCATCCCGAAAACCTCCGCCTAGGCTGAGGCCGATCCCACTCTCGGGTCGTCTCTCAGGGGGTTGTCACTATGGGCGCACCGACATGGGTGTGGCTGGTCACCGTCGTCGCGATCGTCGGTCTGCTCGGATTCGACTACATCTTCCACGTACGCAAGGCCCACACTCCGACGCTCAAGGAGGCGGCCGGGTGGTCGTCGGTCTACGTCGCGATCGCGCTGCTGTTCGGCATCGGTGTGCTGGTCTTCGGCGGCGGCGCGATGGGCGGAGAGTACTTCGCCGGCTACATCACCGAGAAGGCGCTCTCGGTCGACAACCTGTTCGTCTTCCTGATCATCATGACCAGCTTCCGGGTCCCCCGCGAGGACCAGCAGAAGGTGCTGCTCTTCGGGATCACGTTCTCGCTGATCGCGCGCACCGGGTTCATCTTCGTGGGCGCCGCGCTGATCAACACCTTCGCGTGGGTGTTCTACCTGTTCGGGCTGATCCTGCTGATGACGGCCGGCAACATGCTGAAGCCCGACGACGATTCCCACGGGGAGAACGTCGTCGTCCGGCTGGCCCGGCGGCTGTTCCACGTCAGTGAGCACTACGACGGCGACAAGCTCTTCACGGTGGAGAACGGCAAGCGCATCCTGACGCCGATGCTGCTCGTGATGGTGGCCATCGGAGGCACCGACATCCTGTTCGCCCTCGACTCGATCCCGGCGATCTTCGGCCTCACCCAGAACGTCTATCTGGTCTTCACCGCGACCGCGTTCTCTCTCCTGGGCCTGCGCCAGCTCTACTTCCTGCTCGACGGCCTCCTCGACCGGCTCATCTTCCTGTCCTACGGCTTGGCCGCGATCCTCGCCTTCATCGGCGTGAAGCTGATCCTGCACGCGCTCCACGAGAACAACATCCCGTTCATCAACGACGGCGATCCCGTGCACGTGGCCGAGATCAGTACCGGCCTCTCCCTGAGCGTCATCCTCGGCGTACTCGTCGTCACCGTCGTGGCCTCCCTCTTCAGCAAGCGTGGCCGCGCGAAGAACGCCATCGCCAACGCCCGCCGCCACGCCGCCGCCTACCTCGACTCGGAGTACACCGCCGACCCAGCCGAGCGCGAGCGCATCCACAACGCTCTGCTCGCCGAGCGCGACATCATCGTCGCCCTCGGCCCGAAGTACCTGCAGATCGCCCGCGACGAGACTCCGCTCATGGAGCTTCTCGAACGCGCCCTCGCCAGTCATTCCGCCGCCGTGGAGCGCGGCGAGGCCACCCCTGCGGGACCGCCGAAGATCCTCCGCGAGGAGTAGCCGGACCAGGACCGTCGCGCGAGATGTCAGGCCGCGTGGCGGGTCCGGAACGAGGTCGGCGAGGTGCCGTGCAGGCGCTTGAAGGCAGCGCTGAGCGCGAACGGACTGGTGTAGCCGACGCGGGCGGCGATCGCCGACAGGGTCAGGTCGGTGCCGAGCAGCAGGTCGGCGGCCAGAGCGAGCCGCCACCGGGTCAGGTAGGCCAGCGGTGGCTCACCGACCTGCTCGGTGAAGCGCCGGGCCAGGGCGGCGCGGGAGAGGCCGACCTGTTCGCCGAGGCCGGCCACCGTCCAGGGCAGCTCAGGATGCTCTTCCATCGCACGCAGCACCGCGGCCACCGCGTCGTCGGCGGGAAGTGCCGGGGATGCGGAGAGCACCTCACGCACCGCCTTGACCACGAGTACGTCCAGCAGCCGGTCGAGCAGGGCCGTCTGGCCGGCCTCGTCCCGCGCCAGCTCCGTCGACAGCAGGTCCACGACAGCGGTGTCGAAGCCGCGCAGCACCACACTCGTCGGCAGCCGGGAGAGCAGCAGCGAGCCGACCGATGTCTCGCGCTCGTAGGTCCCGATGAGCATCACGGTCGAGTCCGGCGAACGGCTGTTCCCCCAGGTGCGTACGCCCAGCGCCAGCTCCTCGTCCAGCAGGGCCCCGCTCGGGTCGATGCAGACCTGGCCGGGAAGGATCCGGATGTCGGCGGGGCGGTCGGCCGAGTCGGCGATGACGTAGCTCGCCGGCCCGCGGCACACGATCACGTCACCGGCGCCCACCTCCTGCGGCCCCTCGCCACCGGTGAAGACCGCCTCGCCGCGCGCGATCGCGATGACCGTGAGCGGCGCCTCGTCCTCGGCCGTGATCGACCACTCCCCGGCGAACACGGCCTTCAACAGGAAGGCGCGCTGGGCTCGTGGGCCGTCCAGCAGGAGATCCAGTGACGACATGGTGAGACGATAACGCATTCTGCCTGGAGTCATACGTATTCCATCGTCGCTCACTCCCGAGCAGATTAGAGGCATGACAACTCTCATCACCGGCGCGACCGGCAAGACCGGCCAGCGCGTCCTCCGCCGCCTTCAAGCCCTCGACCACGACGTACGCGGCGTCACCCGGCACTCCACCCCGCGGTTCGACTGGCACGACCGGACCACCTGGACCGAGGCCGTCGCCGGCTGCGAGTCGGCCTACCTGGCCTTCCAGCCCGACCTCGGACTGCCGGGCGCGGACGAGATCATCGGCGCGTTCGCCGCCGAAGCGGTCGCCGCGGGCTGCCGGCGGCTCGTGCTGCTCTCCGGTCGCGGAGAGGAGGGTGCCGAACGAGCAGAGAAGGCCCTGATCGCCTCGGGCGCCGAGTGGACGGTCCTGCGCTCGGCCTTCTTCCTGCAGAACTTCACCGAGGGTGCGTTCGTGGACGAGCTGGCCGCCGGGTCGCTCACCATGGTCGAGCACACCGTCGCCGAGCCGTTCATCGACGTCGACGACATCGCCGCGGTCGCCGTCGCGACCCTCCTCGACCCCGGATATGCCGGCCGGGTCCTGGAGCTCACCGGGCCGGAGCTGCTCACCTTCGAGGAGGCTGCGCGCGCCGTCGGCGGGCCGACCGTCGCCTATCGCCCCGTGCCGACCGAGGACTACATCGCGACGCTGACCGCGGCCGGGCTTCCGGCCGCGGACGCGGCTGGGCTGGCGTACCTCTTCGAGGAGGTTCTCGACGGGCGCAACGCCTACGTGACCGGCGACGTCGAGGCGGTCCTGGGCCGTGCGGCCCGCAGCATCGATGGTCTCGGCAGAGGTGAGCAGTGATGAGCGAGGTCGTACTCACCAGCGCGCGGCTGCTCAACGGTGTCACCGCCGGGATCTACATCGCCTTCCTGGTCGCGTTCATGCCCGCGCTGCACGGCCAGCCCGACGAGGTCTACGCACGGGTCATGAACCGGCTCAACGTGGTCATCGTCAATCCGGTGTTCCTGGCCTTCTTCCTCGGCGCCCCGCTCCTGGCGCTGATCCTCCTCGGCTGGCACCGGACCCCACTTTCCGTCAGCGCCGCCTGCCTGGCCGTCGCCGCCGTCGTCATCACCTTCGCGGCGAACCTGCCGCTGAACGACGCCCTGGCGAACGGCGGCACCGTGTCCTCGTTCGAGCGGCCCTGGCTGATCTTCCACACCCTGCGAACCCTCACCGCCACCGGCGCCTTCGTCCTGCTCAGCCTGCCGTCGGTCGCCCGGACCTAGCAACGGACGACCTGCGCACGTCGAACAGCGGCGGTCCCGGAGCTGTCGGTCAGAGCTCTTCCGGCGGCGCCATGCGGTAGACGAACTCGCCGAGGCCGGACTGCGAGATCGCGAAGATCGCGCCGGCGAGTCCCTCCTGGGTGGCGGCCATGCTCAGGTCGCCCAGGCGGACCGCTTCGTATCCGGCATCGCGGCTCAGCTGGCTGACGACGCTACCGGCCTCGTCGTCGCCGGACCACAGGTTGCTCGGCCGCACGCGTGCACCGGCGACCCGGCCGAACAACGACGCGAAGTTGGTGCTGAACGCCTTGGCCGTGGCCCCGCCGGTGACCGACCTGACGTACTCGGCGTTGGAGGAGAACCCGGCCGGAGGACGAGCACCGCCGTAGAGGTTGGTGGCGTCGAGCACGATCTTGCCCTCGAGCCCGCTGACCGACGACAGCGCTGCCTCTACCGCGGCTCCCGGGACGGCGAGCAGAACCGCTTCGGAGTCACTGGCGTCGCCACCGGCTCGCCCCAGCCTGCTCACGTCGTGGCCGGCGCGCTCCCACAGATCTGCCAGTCCACCGCCGATGTTGCCGCGGCCGACCACGGTGATCTTCATGCCGACCACGACCCGTCAGGGTGGTCGACAACGCGAAGGGCGCCGGAGGGGCAGCGCCCGATCACGTCTCGCAGGATCTGAGCGGTTCCCTCCGAATCGGCGCGGGTCGGGTCGATCCACGGCCGCGCGGCAGTATCGAAGACGGTGGGCATCCCACGTACGCACTCAGCCGCGTGCTGACACACATCCCCGTCGAAGGAGACATCGACCACTGGCCCGGTGTAGGTCTTGCGCGCCATGGTCAGTCCTTCGCCGTCGACGCGGGCACACGCTTCACGAGTGGGACGTACTCGCGGTGGTTGCCGATCCAGCCCTTGATGAACGGGCACAGCGGCATCACCTTGCGCTCGCTGCCGTCGCGGACGTCGTCGAGCGCGAACCTCGCGATCGCGGAGCCGACACCCTTTCCCTCGAAGGCGGGATCGACCTCGGTATGGGTGAACACGATCAGGTCGGTGGCGAGGATGTACTCCGCGAATCCCACCACGGATCCGCCCACACGTGCCTCATAGCGCAGGCGCTCAGGCGCATGTGCGACCTCGAGGTCGATGTCTGTCATCTCTTGTCCTTGTTCGGGGTCTCGGATCGGCGTGGGTCGGCCGCGCCGACCTGTCAGCAGGCCCCACGCTACTATCTATTTGTTTGCACGCACAAGTAGATTGCCTGCAGTCGAGTTGCTCCCTTCCACCGTTAGGACCACGCATGCAGTTCGGGATCTTCAGCGTCGGGGACGTCACACGGGACCCGACCACCGGCTACACCCAGAGCGAGGCGGAGCGCATCCGCAACCTCGTCCGCATCGCGCAGCGAGCTGACGAGGTGGGCCTGGACGTCTTCGCCATCGGCGAGCATCACAACCCGCCGTTCATCCCCTCCTCGCCCACCACCCTGCTCGGTCACATCGCGGCCCTCACGGAGCGGATCATCCTCAGCACATCGGTGACGCTGATGACGACCAACGACCCCGTCAAGGTCGCCGAGGACTACGCGATGCTCCAGCACCTCGCAGGAGGCCGCCTCGACGTGATGCTCGGGCGGGGCAACACCGTCCCGGTCTATCCCTGGTTCGGGAAGGACATCCGTCAGGGCGTTGCCCTGGCGCTGGAGAACTACAACCTTCTGCACCGGCTGTGGCGAGAGGACGTCGTGGACTGGGAGGGTAAGTTCAGGACCGCGCTGCAGGGGTTCACCGCGACGCCGCGACCTCTCGACGATGTCCCGCCGTTCGTCTGGCACGGCTCGATCCGGACTCCGGAGATCGCCGAGCAGGCGGCGTACTACGGCAACGGCTTCTTCGCCAACCACATCCTCGCTCCCAATCTCGCCTTCAAGCCACTCGTCGACCTCTACCGCCAGCGCTTCGAGCACTACGGGCACGGCACCGCGGCGCAGGCGATCGTCGGCCTCGGCGGCCAGGCCTTCATCGCCCGGCGGTCGCAGGACGCGGTCGAGAGGTTCCGCCCGTACTTCGAGGCCTTCCCCATCTTCCGCGGAGCGAGCCTGGAGGACTGGATGACGGGTACGCCACTGACGGTCGGCAGCCCCCAGGAGGTCATCGACAAGACCCTGACGTTCCAGCAGGGCTTCGGTGACTATCAGCGCCAGCTCTTCGCGGTCGACAGCCTCGGCCTCCCCGTCGAGGTCGCACTGGAGCAGGTCGAGATCCTCGGCACCGAGGTGGTCCCGGTTCTCCGCAAGGAAATGGCCTCGCGCCGCGCGCCCGGCGTCCCCGAGGCACCGACCCATGCCTCGTTGGTCGCCGCCAAGTACGGCGACGGTGAACCCCGTCAGCCCCGGCCGAACCCGAACCGTGGCGACAACCTGTCCGGGACCTCCCCGTACCACGACAGCGACCCGAACATCGCGGCGCAGTTCCCGGCGGCACTGTGATGAGCGAGGTGACCATCGCCGTCCTCACCGCCGGCGTCAGCGATCCGTCCTCGACCCGGCTTCTCGCCGACCGAGCGGCCCAGCGCACCGCCGACGCCCTGAGCGCGTACGACCTGCGGGCGACGTTCCGTTCGATCGATCTGTCGACGATCGCGGTCGACGTCGCGCAGGCGCTGGTCTCAGGCATGCCGAGCCGACCGGTCACCGCCGCCGTCGAGACCCTCGCCGACACCGACGCGATCATCGCGAGCACCCCGGTCTACAAGGCGGGGATCAGTGGGCTGTTCAAGTCCTTCGTGGACCTTCTCGACAACGATCTGCTCATCGCCAAGCCTGTGATCCTGGCTGCCACCGGAGGCAGTGACCGGCACGCCACGGTCGTCGACGAGCAGCTCCGACCGCTGTTCGCGTTCCTCCGCGCGATCCCAATGCCGACATCCCTGTACGCCGCCCCCGACGACTGGAGCTCACCGGACCTGGGCGACCGGATCGCCCGAGCCGCCGGCGAACTGGCCATCTTCGTACGCAACGAGACCGGCCCCCAGATCGCCGAGCAGAACTGGGGCCGCCATCGACACGAGTTCGGCGGCAACGCCGGGGGCGCACCGCAATCGATCAGCGACGTCGACTTCTCCACCGACCTGATGCGCCTGGCGGCCGGCGGAGACAGGACACAGGAGACGTGACGACGCTCGTTCGGGAGAGTCAGCGGGGCGATCGGCGGCGAACCGGCGGGCCGATCTCGGCCTGAGCGATCCTCGCGAGCGCATCAGCGAACGCGGCCAGATCGACGTCCTGGAGATGATCCATCACATGGCGGCGCACACTCTCGAGATGCACCGGCCAGGCCTTCTTCAGACACGCCAACCCGGCCGGGGTCAAGCACGCCAGCTGGCCGCGACCGTCCGCCGTCGACCGGACTCGCTCGACCAGGCCACTGCGCTCCAACCGCTCCACGACCCGGGTCAGCCCACTGACCGAGATCGATACGTAGTTGGCGAGCTCACTCATACGCAACGAACGCTCGGGGGCCTCGGACAGGTTCATCAGCACGGTGTACTCCGTGAGGTTCAGGCCCTCCGACTGCATGAGATCGGCGTCGAGCACCCGTGGAATCACCACGACCGCCCGCCCCAGCGCACGCCAGGCAGTCTCCTCCTCGGGCGACAGTGGGGCCACGTCCCCTGCTGCTGCGCGCCGATCGTCCATACCGAC
Organism: Nocardioides sp. NBC_00368; assembly: GCF_036090055.1. Taxonomy (NCBI): domain Bacteria; kingdom Bacillati; phylum Actinomycetota; class Actinomycetes; order Propionibacteriales; family Nocardioidaceae; genus Nocardioides; species Nocardioides sp. NBC_00368. The sequence goes on along the minus strand of NZ_CP107970.1, from coordinate 4,531,758 downwards.
GAGGCTAGCGTGTAGTTGCTTGACGTAATAACGATCCCCGACGGCGACGGAGGGTGCAGACAGCTGCGTCAGCTGTTGGACCCCGCGTACGCCGCACAGAGATCATGGATCCATGTCGGTCGACATCTCCTCGATTCCAGCCGGACTGCTGCCCGCCGACGGCGCGACCTGGGAGCCGGTCACGACCGGCGAGTCCGGCGCCGTCGTGCTTCACGATCGTGACCGTGGTCGCTACGCGAAGCTCGTCCCCACCGCAGCCAGGGACGACCTCACCGCCGAGCGAGACCGGATCGCCTGGCTCGTCGAGACAGGTATCCCGACCACGTCCGTGCTCGATTGGCGAACCACCGACGACGGCGCCTGCCTGATCACCGGTGCCGTACCCGGCGTTCCGGCCGGCCAGCTCGATGCCGCCGCACTCCGGCACGCCTGGCCGGCGATCGCAGCCACCGTGCGTGACCTGCACGCCCTACCTGCGGCGGACTGCCCCTTCGGTGGAGGGCTCGCGTCGATGATGCCCCTGGCGCGAACGACCGTGGCCGAGCACCGGGTCCAGACCGAGTTCCTGCCCGTCACGATGCAGCAGACTCCGCCGGCACAGATCCTCGGCCGGCTCGAGGACGAGCTGCCGCAACGCCGGCGTCAGGAGGAGAGTGAGCGAGTCGTCTGCCACGGCGACCTCTGCCTGCCGAACATCCTCATCGACCCCGACACGATGCGCGTCGCAGGCCTGATCGACCTCGGCCGCCTCGGCGTCGCCGACCCGTACGCCGACATCGCCCTGCTGCTGGCCAACGCCCGCGAGACGTGGCCCGACGAGCTCACCGCCCGGCAGGCTGATCACGAGTTCGCCGCACTGTACGGCGCCGACCTCGACGAGGAGCGACAGCACTTCTACCTGCTCCTCGACCCGCTGACCTGGCCGGTCTGAGACTCGGCGGCTGAGTGTCTGGCCGGAGCGCCGCATCTCTGCGGAAATGCCGAACCGCCTCCCAATCAGCATCTCGGCTGATTCAGAGGCGGTTTCGTGTCCTGCGCGCCTGTAGGGATTCGAACCCCAAACCTTCTGATCCGTAGTCAGATGCTCTATCCGTTGAGCTACAGGCGCAGCGTTACCGAAGCAACGTGTAGAAGATTAGCGGAAGATGGTCCGTGACCAGAAATCGCCACGTGTGAGAGGATCTGGCGCTAGCCACAGCATCGGGGAGGTGGAGCATGAGCAAGCGTCAACCCACGCCGTCCGGCGAGGAGAAGAACGTGACCGACGAGGGACGCACGCCCAAGACGCGTGCACTGCTCGAGGCAAAGGGCATCGAGCTCTTCGAACTCATCGCGAATCAGGGCGGGATCCCGGTGTCAGACCCACGGGTCAGCGAGAACGGGGAGTACGCGGGCGCTTTGGCAGCTCTCGAGGAGCTCGGACTCGTCCGCCACCCCGACGAGGCACCGGACACCTGGTTGACCGTCGACCCCGCGACCGTGCAGGCGCAGGTCGTCACCCCCATGACCCAGGAGGGGATCAGGCTCCTCCAGGAGTCGGCCGAGTGGGCCAACGACTTCACCGCCCTGCACAGCGCTTGGCGCCGCTCGACGCCGGCGGATCAACGTGGCGGCGGGATCACCAACCTCCACCGGCCACAGATCCAGCCATACATCGATTCTCTGGTCGCGGAATGCGAGTTCGAGGCGCTCACCGCACAGCCACAGGCAACGCGTGATCCCAGCGTGCTCGCGGAGACCGCCCGAAAAGATGCCGCGCTCCTCAGGCGCGGCGTGAAGATGCGGACGCTCTACCAGCATGCAGCCCGCCGTCACTCCGCGACCCGGGACTACGTCGTCGCGGTCTCACAAGCGGGAGGCGAAGTCCGAACGCTGGACGAGTTCTTCAACAAGATCCTCATCTTCGACCGGCGGGTGGCGATCATCCCGGGACCCGACGGGATCGACACGGCCATAGCAGTGCGGGAGCCCGCCATCGTGGCCTATCTGGTCGACGTCTACGAGCGATCGTGGGAACGAGCCCGCCCCTTCTCCGCGGCGGACACCTCGACGATGAAGGAGGTGGCCGGCGAGCAGCGGTCCATGACCCTGCGGATGTTGATCGAAGGGCATTCCGACCCCGCTGCATCGAAACGTCTTGGCGTGAGTCCACGAACGTACGCCGGCTACGTCTCCGACCTCAAGGACGAGTTCGGCGCGGACACGCGATTCCAACTGGGCTATGAGATCGGCCGCAGCGATGCCGAGACCGACAGGCTGGGCAGCACGCCTCCACCGCGCGACTGATGCCGGTGAACATGTGAACACTGATCACCGGCATCGGTTGCCGCACATCACCAGCTGGTGTCGGCCTTCCCAGCGATCCAGCTGGTGTCAGCCTTGGTGATCCAACTGGTGTCGGCCTGAGCCGGGGCCGTAGCGAACAAACTAACGACGACCGTCGCAGCCGAGGCCAGCGCAAGAGCCGCCGCAGAGCGTACGAACTTCATAGTTTTCCCTTCGTGGTCTCGAGGCCGCCGTGTCGCCGAGAGGCCTACGCATCGAATTATGGTGCCAGCCGCAGATCAAGAACAACCTTCGTTCCGCTGTACGAACCTCTGCAACGCACAAAACTGCAGGTCAGAACGGGTTTGACCCCCAACGTATTGGGGGTCAAACTCAGTGAAACTGGCGGAGGCGGAGGGATTTGAACCCTCGATGGGGTTTAAGCCCCAAACTCGATTAGCAGTCGAGCGCCATAGACCGGACTAGGCGACGCCTCCATACTGCGCGAACAGGCTACAAGACCAGCGCGTCTGGGACCAATCAGGGTGCTTCAGTGGTCCCGGATGCCTGGTCGAGGGGTTTGATCGTGGCCTTCAGATGGGCCTGCAGGTCGCGCACGAACTGCTCTCGGTCGATGCTGAGGATGGAGACCGGGATCGTGGTCGCGCCGCCCTTCTTGAGGCGGAGCTCCAGGCACGGCGTGCCGGCGGGCATGGTGGTCACGGCCTCCTGGATGTCGGCCCAACGGGCCTCGCGCACGCCGGCGCCCCGCACGAACGCGACCTTGTAGCCCTGGGCGCTGGCGCGCAGGACGTACGCCTTGTTGCGAAGCCACCAGCCGAAGACGGCCACCGCGACGACGCCGACGACCAGTGGGACGAAGATCCACGCGAAGTCGATCCGGGCCGCGATCACGACGGCCGTGCCGGCGAAGACCAGGAGCGCCAGGCCCACGACCGCGGCGCCGAGGAGGCGGGCCTGCAGGGTGGGAGCGAGACGGTAGTAGGTGAGCTCTGCGGACGACACGCTCTCCATTGTGACCGACACGGGCGGCCGGAGCCGCATCGGCTTGCTCCTTTACGTGACCTAGGTCACAATCTGCTCATGACAGGTGTGCTTCCCAATATGTCGGATGCTCTTCGGGCCCTGGATACCGCTATCGCTGCTCCCCGTCCCGGGGCCAACATCGGCCTCTGGCGCTGGTCGGTGCGCCAGCGTCTGGGCGGCGTACGTGAGGCGCTGCTGATCCTCGACAACGGTCAGGAGTGGCATGCCCTCAACGACGTCGGCGCGCTGCGTGACCGCGGCACGCTGCTGAGCCGGCTCGCGGTCCTCGCCGACGATGTGCTCGACCGTACGGATCTCGAGGATCTCCTCCTCGAGCTGCGCCGGTTGATGATCGACGTGGATCGGCACCTGCAAGAGGTCTGACTCTGGCAGAGGGAGCGGGATTCGAACCCGCGGTAGGTCTCCCTACGACCGCTTTCAAGGCGGTTCCGATCGGCCACTCCGGCATCCCTCCATGTGCCCGAAGGCACGTCGCCGAGTGTAGTGCGCCTGAGGCTCAGGCGCTCAACTCGACGAGAACGTCACCCTCCTGGACGACATCCCCGGCGGCCACCTTGACCGCCACCACGGTGCCCGGCGCCTCGGCGAGGACCGGGATCTCCATCTTCATGGACTCCAGGAGCACGACGGTGTCCCCGACGGCGACCTTGTCTCCGGGCTGCACGCCGACGCTCATGACGTTGGCGACCATCTCGGCAGCGATCGTGGTGGGGGTTCTGCGGCTCATAACCCAGAACGTACGGGTTACCCGACGGTATCCCTAGTCAGACCAAGGCGTCAGAGCAGCGCGTGGGTGCGGCCCGGCTCGGGGCGTACGGCGCTGGCCTCATCGGCCTCACGCGCCGCCCTGCGGCCACTGCCGGCGGCCGTGGAGCCGGTGAGCGCCAGGTCGATGCGGATGATCACGAACGCGATCACCAGGCCGACGAGGATGCTGTAGACGACCGAGAGGGCGGCCTCGGCGAGACCGACGTCGGGATTGAGGAACGTGCTGGCGACCGGCGCGGTGAGCGCGACACCGAAGAGGCAGACCCACCAGCCCTGGCGGCGCCGGGAGCGCATGTGGGTGCCCCAGACCAGCGCCGGGACGCCGAAGAACGCCTGGATCGGGTGCGGGTAGCCACCGATGTGGATGCGGCACCAGCGCTGCATCTCGTCGACCGAGTCCAGCAGCCCGGTGCTTCCGTAGCGGCGCAGCATCTCGGCGTAGATCAGCGTGAGCGCGAGCATCAGACCGCCGATGCCGACCACGATCGCGCCCCGTCGGCCGAGTCCGTGCAGGCCGGCGCCGAGGCGGTAGACCGCGAAGAAGGCGATCGCGAGCGAACAGGCGAGCGTGGCGTACTCGAAGCGGGAGACCATCACGACCGGTTCGAAACCGAGCGCGGCGAAGCTTCCGAGCGCGGCGATGCCGACTGCGATGAACGCCTCCCGGATCGATTTCGGGAAGCGACGTGCGGGGACGGTGCCCATCACCGCGAGGACCGCAGCCACCGACGCGACCAGGACCGCCGCACCCGTACGCAGCGCCTCGTTGTCCACGAGCACCACGACGAGACCGGCAACTGCTGCCAAAGAGCCGAAGATCAGCGGCCGGCCACCGGTGCGGTGGGCCAGCGCGAAGGTGAAGGCGGTGCCGACGACGACGGCACCGAGGCCGCCGAAGATCCGCGGACCCAGGTCGAAGGCGCTGACCGCGAGGCCGAGCAGGCCGACGGCGAGCGCGACCAGCCAGATCGCCCGGACCGTGCCGGCGGTCAGGCTCTCGATGATCCCGAGGCCCGCGCGGGCTGCGCCTGCGCCGGGCACCCGCGGCTGGGCGAGGAACGAGGTCACCTTGGCGACCGAGGTGGGACGGCCGGAGGACTCCGACTCGTAGGGCGACGCCGGCTCGTAGACCGGTTCACGGACCGGCTCGAGGTGGCCGGACTGGTAGGGGTCGGACTGGTAAGGGTCGGGCTGGTAGGCCGGCTGCTGGATGTGGGACGGCGTCTGCGGCGGCGTCTGCACCAGGCCGGGCATGACCGTGTAGGTGCCCGTCGTGGAGTAGGCAGGCGCCTGCCTGGCGCTAGGGGGCGGCGCGGTCGGACCACTCAGCGCGGGCTCCGGCGTGGGCGCGGGCCGGACCGGCGCGTCCGAATAGCCACCGGTGAATCCGTCGGCGCCGTAGCCACCGCTGACGGGAGCCGGGGGCTCCGGTGACGTCAGGCGGGCGCGCTTGCCCGTGTAGCCGGTCGGCTCATCGGGCTGCTGGGTCTCGGCGCGCCCGGCGATGCGGCGGCCACCCCCCGGGGTGGGCGGCGGCTCCTGCGGCGGCTGGCGGTCGTCGTACCACGTCTCGTCGGCCCAACCGGTCTGGTTCCAGTCCTGGCCGATGTCGTGGCCGGTTTCCTGATAACCGGCCGACCAGTCGTCCTCCGCCCACTGGTCGTACGCCAGCGCCTCGCTCGAGGTCGGCTCCACGTATGCGGGTGTGGGCTCGCTGCGACCGGCTGCACGACGGCCACGCTTGCTCTTGTCAGCGCGACGGCGGGGGGCTCGGTCCATAACAGGCGAGGATACCGGGGAAGGGGTGAACCTAACGAGTCATCGATATCCGTTTACCGCCGTGACGAGGAGTTGTTGACCAGCGTCACATTCTGCGGTTGACCAGGGAGGGGTTGGTGCGCCGCGCCTCCTCGAGCACGGCCCGTTCGATCGTCGCCGAGACGACCTCGTCGCCGTCCCCGGCCTCGGCCAGGACGTCCCCGAGCGGGTCGATGATCATGGAGTGACCGCAGTAGCGAGGCGTCGGCTGGGCGGCCGCCGCGATGAAGACGGTGTTCTCGATCGCCCGCGCACGCACGAGGGTGCGCCAGTGGTCGACCTTGCGCGGCCCGGCCACCCACGCCGCCGGGAGCACGATCAGCTCGGCACCTCGATCCACCAGGCTCCGCGCGAGCTCGGGGAAGCGCAGGTCGTAGCAGGTCATCAGCCCCGTGGGCACGCCGTCGATGTCGACCACCATCGGCTCGATCGCACCCGCGACCAGAGCGTCGGACTCCTGGTAGCCGAAGGAGTCGTAGAGATGGATCTTCCGGTACGCCGCCTTCGCCCCGCCCCGCACGAGCAGCGTGTTGAACGGCCGGCCGGCCGGATCACCGCTGGTCTCGAGCATCCCGGCCACGACCGTGGCCCCGCGCTCCTCGGCCACCCGCCCCAGCTCGGTGCCGAACGGCCCGTCCTGGTTCTCGGCGAAGGGGCTCAGGTCGGACCCGGGCTTGCCGAAGTCGCGCGCGAAGACCTCCGGGAAGACGACCAGGTCGCTGTCGCTCGGGGTCAGCTCGGCCAGGAGGGACCGGTTGGCGTCGGGCTCGAGGCCGGAGGCATGCTGCACGAGGCTGATCCGGAGGCTGTTCCACGTGGTCACCTCTCCAGACTAGAGTCCCCGGGTGTGAGCGAGCGCCAGCGAGTGAGCCGTCGGAAATACACGCGACCGCGTCCGTATCCTGGCGCTCGCGCTACGGAGGTGGTCGCATGACTGCCTGGGACGAATGGGAGCCGTACGCCGCCGTGCTGCTCGCCGGAGGACGCAGCTCCCGCCTCGACGGGATCGACAAGTCAGGGATCGAGCTCGGCGGCCGCACGATGCTGGCCTGGGCGCTGGACGCCGTCGTCGACGCGATGGAGGTCGTCGTGGTCGGCGACCCGGTGCACACCGAGCGCCCGGTGACCTTCGTCCGCGAGGATCCCCGCTTCGGCGGCCCGGTCGCCGCCCTGCTGACCGGCGTGGACGCGCTGCTGACCCCGAGGGCGTACGTCGGCGTGGTCGCCGTCGACATGCCCTTCCTGCGCCCGCGGACGCTGTCGCGGCTCCGCGAGGCGGCCTTCGGTCGCGACGGCGCCGTGCTCGTCGGGCCCGACCAGCGCCGGCAGCTCGCCCTGGTGCTCTCCACCGCTCGGCTCGACGAGGTCCGCCCCGACCACGAGGGCCAGCACGGGATGCCGCTGCGCAAGCTGCTGGCCGACCTCGATCTCGTCGAGGTTCCCTCGGAGGGCGACGAGCACCGCGACATCGACACCTGGACGGACCTGAAGTCGCTCTGAGGAAATCGCCGCGGCGGCCCGCGCGCGAGCTGTAACACGCTGTTACACCGACTATCCGGTCGTTCAGAACGACCGGATAGACCTACGAACGACGTGTTACACGCCGCCAGCCCGCCGCTCACCCCCACGCCAGACCCCTAGTGTTGGAGGCATGCGAGCCGTCGTCGTAGCCGAGCAGCCCGGAGGGCCCGAGGTCCTCACCGTCACCGACCGTCCCGACCCGGAACCGGCAGCCGGCGAGGTCGTGATCGACGTCGCGGCCGCGGGGCTCAACCGGGCCGACCTGCTGCAGCGCCAGGGCTTCTACCCGCCGCCGAAGGGCGCCAGCGACATCATCGGGATGGAGTGCAGCGGCGTCGTCTCCGCGGTCGGCGAGGGCGTCGACGAGTGGCAGGTGGGTGACGAGGTGTGCGCGCTCCTGGCCGGGGGCGGCTACGCCACGAAGGTCGCCGTCCCGGCCGGGCAGGTGATGCCGGTGCCCGAGGGCGTCGACCTGGTCACCGCCGCGGCGCTCCCCGAGGTCACCGCGACCGTGTGGTCCAACGTGTTCATGGTCGGCGGCCTGACCCCCGACGAGACGTTCCTGGTCCACGGCGGTGCCGGTGGGATCGGCACGATGGCGATCCAGCTCGCCAACCAGATCGGAGCCCGGGTGATCACCACGGTCGGCTCGACCGAGAAGGCCGAGCTGGCCAAGTCCCTCGGCGCCGAGGTGGTCGTCAACTACAAGGACCAGGACTTCGTCGAGGTCGCCAAGGTCTACGGCGGCGCCGACGTCATCCTCGACAACATGGGCGCGAAGTACCTCGCCCGCAACATCGACGCCCTCAACCCCGAGGGCCGGCTGGTCATCATCGGGATGCAGGGCGGCACCAAGGCGGAGCTCGACATCAACGCCCTCCTGCGCAAGCGGGCCGCGGTCATCGCCACCAACCTCCGCGGACGCCCGGTCGAGCAGAAGGCGAAAATCTGCGCCGAGGTCGTCGAGCGCATCTGGCCGATGGTCGAGGCCGGTGAGGTGAAGGCGGTCGTGCAGGACGTACTTCCGCTGGCGGAGGCCGCCGAGGCGCACCGGCTCATGGAGTCGGGCACGCACACCGGCAAGATCCTGCTGACCACCGTGGGCTAGGTAGGGTTGAGCGCATGACGCAGGAGCAGACCGGGGAAGTCGTGGTCATCGGACCCGACGGGCAGCCGATCGCGGTGCCCGCCGACGTACTCAAGGACGCCACCGCGCCCGAGGCCGACGGGGACGAAGAGCGCGACGTGACCGACCTCGTGGAGCAGCCCGCGAAGGTGATGCGGATCGGGTCGATGATCCGCCAACTGCTCGAGGAGGTCAAGGCCGCCCCGCTCGACGAGGCCTCCCGCAACCGGCTCCGCGAGATCCACCAGGCCTCGATAAAGGAGCTCGAGTCCGGGCTCGCGCCCGAGCTGGTCGAGGAGCTGGAGCGGCTCTCGCTGCCCTTCGCCGAGCAGCAGACCCCGTCCGAGGGCGAGCTGCGGATCGCGCAGGCCCAGCTGGTCGGCTGGCTCGAGGGGCTCTTCCACGGCATCCAGACCGCCATCTACGCCCAGCAGGTCGCAGCCCGTGCGCAGTTCGAGCAGATCCGCAAGGGCCTGCCGCCGGGTGTGAGCCTCTCCCCCGAGGGCCAGCCCGCCCCCGGCCAGGGTGGGCCCCAGCAGCAGGGTCAGCACGACCACGGCGACTCCTCCGGCGGGCTCTACCTCTAGGCCCGGACGAACATCACTGCGGCGTGAACGCGCAGGTGACGACCTAGTGGTCCGGGAGAGCGTCACGCAGCTCGCGACGTGACGTGATCCCGAGCTTGCCGAAGACCTTGCGCAGGTGCCACTCGACCGTGCGGGGACTGATGTAGAGCTCGCTGCCGATCTGCTGGTTGGTGCGGCCGTCGCGTGCCATGTGGGCGATCTGGCTCTCCTGCGCGGTGAGGTCGTTGAGGGTGTCCGCGGTCCGTCTGCGCACCTTCTCACCGGTGGCGAGCAGTTCATGTCGGGTACGTTCGGCGAAGCCGTCGGCTCCCATCGCCACGAAGTCCTCGAAGGCGGCCTTGAGGTGGACGCGTGCATCGCCGCGCCGCCGTTCGCGGCGCAGCCATTCGCCGAACAGCAGCCGCGTGCGGGCCAGCTCGAAGCGCAGACGGGTGCGCTCGAGGCGCTCGACCGCCTCGGCGTAGGACCGCTCCGCCACGTCGCCCGCCGCGACCAGGGCCCGGGAGCGCGCGAGCAGCCCGGCCGCCCAGTCCGAGTCGGGAACCTCGGCGTAGGCCTCCAGCCGCTCCAGCGCTGTCGTCGCAGTGTCCATCGAGCCGCTGCGTACGGCCGCCTCGACCAGGTCGGGCAGGGCCTGGGCCGTGAAGGGCCCGAGGTTGCCGGCGCCGGCACGCACCGCCGCCTCGTACGCGCTCTCATAGTGGCCGAGGCCGAGGTGGAGCAGCGCCGTGGCCCGCTCGGTGATCTGCAGACCGAGGCCCTCGCCACGTGCAGTCGCCTCCGCGGCGGCTGATGCGATCACCGGCGCCGCCTGGGTGACGTTGCCCTGGTAGGCCAGCAGGAACAGCTCGCCGTACGACGCCCGCTGGGTCCCGGTGACCTCTTTGACCCGTTGCTCCTCGCGGCCGAGGTCGCGAGCGTGGTCGACGTCGCCACGCCACAGCGCCACGACGCGGTGGGCGTTGAGTGCGTTGGCCAGCGGCGCGAGCGCACCGGCCGCGCGGGCCAGCTCCACGTGTCGGCTGGTCGCGGTGTCCCAGGCCTCGAAGTCCCATAGCGACAGGGCCGCGTTGGCGACCAGTACGCCACGGCGCAGAAAGACGTCGGCGGGAACGTCTCCCCCGAGGTAGGACGTCACCGCCTCGCGGAGCACGGGTGCCGCCGCTGCCGTCCCGTCCGCGACCAGAGTGGCCAGGCCGGGGCCGAGCGCATCTCGCGGGGTGGTCGTGCTCGGGGACGGTGCGGCGCAGGCAGCCCGCGAGACCACGGCCAGGTCACCGTCCGGGTCGGCCAGGGCACCGGCGACCAGGGCTGCTCCCCATGCGTCCAGGTAGGTCTCGCGTGCCAGGCGCGGGTCGAGGGATTCGAGTCGTCGGGCGACCCTGGCAAGCGCCGCGGGAGCGTCGCTGCCGGACGTGGCCGCCCGGCCGGTGAGCGCGCGCACGAGGTCGGCACGGGCACGCTGGAGGTCGTCGACGGCGTCGGCCTCCGCCTCGGCACAGAGCGCGAGCGCGGCTTCGTACCTGCCTGCGTCGAGGTTGGCCTGTGCCGCGGCGAGGGTCCGCTCGGCTCGTTGCCGAGGGTCGGCGGTGAGGGATGCGGCGCGCTGCAGGAAGGACGCTGCTGCCGCCACTCCCCCGCGGTCACGGGCGCGGCCGGCGGCCTCGTGGAGGGCGTCGGCGATCCCGTCGTCCGTCCCGGTGGTCGCCGCCGCGAGGTGCCAGATCCTGCGTTCCGGCTCGGTCTCGGCATCGAGGGCCGCGGCCAGAGCGGCGTTGACCTCACGCCGTTGCTCGGGCGTCCCCGCGGCATAGGCCGCGCTGCGCATCAGTGGGTGGCCGAAGCGGGCCTGCCCTCCGACCTCGAAGAGCTGCTCCTCATCGGCCGGCTCCGAGTCGGCGGGGGTGAGTCCCATCGACTGCGCTGCCCGCCACAGCACGGTGGCGTCGCCCGTGGGTTCGGCCGCGGCGAGGAGGAGGAGCCGGCGGGTCGGGTCGGGGAGGGCGCGGATACGGCGGACGTAGTGGTCGTGCAGGTTGCCGGGATGTATCGCGGGGAACGCGAACCCGCCCATCAGCTCGGAGGCACCTCGCTGCGCCAGCTCCAGCAGCGCCAACGGGTTGCCGCGGGTCTCGGCGACGATCCGGTCTCGGACCCGACCGTCGAGATGGCCGGGCAGCGCGGACGCCAGCAGATCGACCGCCTCGTCGTGACCGAGCCCCGAGAGGTGGAGAGCGGGGATGCCGGCGAGCAGCTGCTCCGCCGCAGGCTCGCGGACGGCGAACACCAGCAGCACCGACTCGGCGGCCAGCCGCCTGGCCACGAAGCCGAGGACCTGGATCGACGGCTCGTCGATCCACTGAGCGTCATCCACCACGCAGAGGACGGGCTGGCCGGTCGCCGCCTCCGACAGCAGCCCGAGGACCGCCAGTCCGACGACGAACTTGTCCGGAGCAGGTCCCACGACGTGCCCGAACGCCACCTGCAGGGCCTGCTCCTGGGGATCAGGGAGCTGAGGAAGCAGGTCGAACATCGGGGCGCAGAGCTGGTGCAGGGCGGCGAACGGCAGCTCCAGCTCGGACTCCGTCCCGGTCACCACCGCGACCCGGCACCCGCTCGCGCGGTCGGAGAGGTAGTCCAGCAGGGTCGTCTTGCCGATGCCGGCCTCACCTCGCAGCACAAGAGCACCGCCCTCGCCGTTGCGAAGGCGGTGCAGCGCGTCGTCGAGCCGGTCCCGCTCCTCGGTACGACCGCGAATGGCGGTGATCCGTGCGGCCATTTCGCCACCCTAAGGCTTGAGGACCACCGCCGTCGCGGGTATCGCACCGCTCCTGTTGACGACGGGGCTCGGCTGGTTGAGGCCGTCCTCGCGGGTCACTCGGGCAGCGGCTCGCCGCGGAACTCGGCGACCATGTAGGCCGCGTACCACTCGGGCCAGGCCTCGTCGTACTCACCGCCGTTGCGGGCCTCGTGCTCGCCGTGGGCGACCGCCGCCCGCTTGAGGGCCTCCGTCAGGTCGCTCGCCGTGGCGTACGACGTCGCGGTGGCGTCGATCCGCCCGGGAAGTCGGGTGGTGACCTCCTGGAGCAGGAAGGTGTTGCCGTCCGGGTCCGCGAAGGACGCGAACGATCCGTAGCTCGCGCGGTCGTCGGCCGCGCCGGCCAGGCGTCCGTCACCGGAGAGCGGCCGGAACTGGGCGCCGGGGACGTCGGGGTGGAAGACGTCGCTGATGTCGGCGCCCTGGGCCTCGAGGGCGTCGCGCGCCTGCTGGACGTCGGAGACCACCAGGTAGAGACCCTCGGCCGTACCCGGCTCCGCGGTGGTGATGTTGGTGCCGAACTGGATCGACGCGGGCGAGCCCGGGGGCGTGAACTGCACGACCCGGAAGCCGTTGTCGAACTCGAAGTCGGCGTCGAGGCGCCAGCCCAGACCGTCGTAGAACTTCTTCGACCGGTCCACGTCGGCGACCGGGATGACGACCGCCTCGAGCTTCAGCGCCGTGGCTGCAGTGGTGTTCATTGCTTCGCACTCCTTCTTCTGGTCGGCGGGATTGCCGACATCTCCGAGAGTGCTCTCTCGCCGCGGCGGTCGAACCAGGGGTGATCCCTGGTCGACCCCCCGGTGTGGTCAGAACGCCTACTGGGTCAGTCGAGCAGGGCGCGAAGCACGGTCTGCAGCCCGCGGTGGGCCGTCGGGTAGGCGAAGTGCATGTCCGCCAGGGTCGCGATCGGGATCTCGGCGTGGACCGCGGTGGCCACCATGCCGAGGATCTCGCCCCCTGCCGCCCCGACGACGGTGCCGCCGACGAGGACGCCTCGGTCGGCGTCGGCGACGAGCTTGATCGGTCCCGGGTCCTCGGCGATCCAGCCACGGGTGCCGAGGTCACCGGTCGCCGTACGCACCGTGATGCCCCGCTCGCGCGCGTCGGCCTCGGTGAGGCCGACCGAGCCGACCTCGGGGGCGGTGAAGGTGACCCGGCCGACGGCCCGGTAGTCCGCCCACGGACCGTCGACGCCGGTGAGGTCGCGGATCACGACGTCGGCCTGGTACATCGACACGTGGGTGAAGGCGCCCTTGCCGGTGATGTCGCCGACGGCCCAGACACCGTCGGCGACCCGCATCCGCTCGTCCGGGTCGAGGACCCTGGTCTGCGGGTCGAGGCCGACGTGCTCCAGGCCCAGATCACCCAGGTTCGCACGGCGTCCGGCGGCGACCAGCAGCCGCTCCGCGGTGACAGCACTCTCGCCGAGGTCGAGCGTGAACTCGGCGCCGTCATGGGAGACCTGCTGGGCACGGGCTCCGGTGAGCACGGTGATCCCGGCGTCCTCGAACGCCTGCTGGATCGCGGCCGAGGCCTCGGGCTCCTCGGGCGGTAGAAGCCGGTCGGATGCCTCGACGACCGTCACCCGGACACCGAAGGTGGCGAACACCTGGGCGAGCTCGCAGCCGATCGCCCCACCGCCCAGGATCGCGAGCGATGCCGGGAGCTCGGTCAGCCGCACGGCATCGCGGTTGGTCCAGAAGGGCGTCTCGGCGAGCCCCGGAACCGGCGGCGCGGCCGGCGAGGTGCCGGTGTTGAGCACGACGCCCCGCGCCGCGACGTACGACGTCTCCGTGCCGTCTTTGGCGGTGACCGTGACCGTGCGCGGCCCGGTGATCCGCCCTCGCCCCCGGGCGAAGGTGCCGCCCGCGGCGACCAGCCGGTCGACGGCGACCTGGTCGTCCCAGTCGTCGGTCGCCTCGTCGCGGATCCGGTCGGCGACCGGCTTCCAGTCCGCGGTGACGATGGCGGAGCCGGCACGCCCGTCGACCAGACGCGCGTCGCGGAGCTTCTGCGCGGCATGCACCATCATCTTGGTCGGGATGCAGCCGAAGTAGGGGCACTCGCCACCGACCAGCCGCTCGTCCACACCGACGACGCGCAGACCCGCCCGGGCCAGGCTCCCGGCGACGTGCTCGCCGCCCGGTCCGAGGCCGATCACCACGACGTCGCACTCGATCGCTTCGCTCATGAACGAACTCCATCAGACCGGCCGCCCGTTGTCATCCACTTCATCGATGAGAGTCCGACCCCCGGGTCGGCATCCCGGGGTGTCGACCCGGGGTTGACCCTGGTGCGAGGTCCGTGGGGCGGCCGCAGCCTGGTGGAGAACCAACCAGAAAGGAACGCCACCATGTCCACCTCACCCATCAACCCGCGCCACCTCACCGTCGACGGTGTCCGGATCCGCTACGCGGAGAGCGAACCGAACGGCGAGCACGGTCTGCTGCTCAGCCCCTGGCCCGAGAGCATGTACGCCTTCGAGCCGATCTGGTCACGGCTGGCGCGCGAGCACCACCTCGTCGCCGTCGACCTTCCCGGCTTCGGCGGGTCCGAGTCGCGTCCGGACCTGTTCGCGCCGAGCGCGATGGGCGACTTCCTCGTCAAGGTGCTCGACACGCTGGGCCTCGACCGTGTGCACGTCGTCGGCCCTGACATCGGCACCAGCGCGGCTCTGTTCGCGGCGGCCGCTGCCCCCGAGCGGTTCCAGAGCATCCTCATCGGCAGCGGCGGGTCGTCGGTCCCGCTCGAGCTGGGCGAGCCACTCACGACGTGGGTCGCCGCGACCGACCTGACGCCCTACCAGGACGGGAGGTCGATCATCGAGTTCGTCCTCGAGAACATCTTCCCCGCCTCGCCGCTGCCGAAGCATGTACGCGAGGACTACCTCGCCTCCTACGACGGCACCCGGTTCGCGGAGTCGATGGCCTACGTACGGTCCTACCCGACCGAGCTGGTCACGCTGCGCGACCGGCTGCCCGACATCCAGACCCCGGTCCGGCTGATCACCGGTCGTGACGACACCGCGATCCCGCCGTCCAACGCCGAGTTCCTCGCCGACCGGCTGCCGAACGCCAAGCTGGACATCGTCGACGCGGGCCACTTCGTGTGGGAGCAGAACCCGGCGGCGTACGTCACCCACGTCCTCGACTGGTGGGCCGAACACCGCAGGTGAGGCCTGCATCCCCGGACAACCGGTTCAGGGCAGCGGCCCGCCGGCGAGAGCGACGACGACGCCGACCCCTGCCGCGAGCAGGAGCGTGAGAACGACCCCGCGCTTGAACAGCAGCAGGAGTACGCCGGCGGCGGCGAGCACGACCCACTGCCACCACTCGCTCGTCGCCATCGCCAGCGGGACCGCGGATCCGAGGATCGCGCCGATCGCGGCCGGCCCCGCGCCGTCGAGGAACGCGCGCGCGAGCGGCGAGGAGCGCAGCGCTTCGAAGTGCCGCCCGCCGGCGATGATCATCAGGAACGACGGCCCGAACGCGATCACGGCCGCGCCCAGCGCCCCGAGGAGCCCCGCGGCCGCGAACCCGACGACCGCGACCGTGTGGACGACCGGCCCCGGCGTGATCTGCCCGAGCGCGACCGCGTTGAGGAACTCCGCGTCGCTCATCCAGCCGTAGCGATCGACCGCGTCCGACTGCATCAGCGGGATGATCACGAACCCCCCGCCGTACGACAGCGCACCGACCTTGAAGGCCGTCCACGCCAGCGGCGCTGCGACCGCGGCGGTGAGTGCTCCCTGGGCCAGGATCGGCACCGTGAGGACCGACTGGAAGGAGTTCGTACGCCACGGCCGCCGCATCGCGACCTCGACCAGCCCGGCGCCGACGAGCACGAGGACCACCCACGCTCCGGTAATCGCGGCGGCGACGGTGCCGACGACGGCGTAGAGGATCCAACGCGGACGCGACGGCGTCCGCTCGTAGGAGGACGGCACCAGAGCCCACCCGGCCTGGACCGCGACCGCGGCGACCGCCGCGCCTGCCCCGGCACCGGCGCCCAGGACCCAGGAGGGCGGGTCACCGAGGAACAGCGCCGCCAGGGCAAGGATCAGCACCAGGCCGGGCAGGATGAACGCGAGACCGCCGACCAGCGCACCGAGCGCGCCACGGACCCGCCAGGCGGTGAAGATCGCCAGCTGTGTCGAGGAGGGACCCGGCAGCAGGTTGCAGGTCGCGATCGCGTCCTCGAACTCCTCCGGCGCCACCCAGCCGCGGCGCTCGACGACGGTCTGCCGCAGCAGCCGGATGTGGGCGGGTGGACCGCCGAACCCGATGATGCCGATCCGGCCCCACTCCCGGGTGATCTCCGCCAAGGACGTCGCCATGACGCGCAGCGTACGGGCTCGGCCCCCTGTTTCTCAGGTGTGGATATGCCGTAACTCCAATGTGGACAAAAGTCGCGTCATGACCCTGCGATGACCCCGTTTCTCTCACGTGAAGGCCGCCGGACAACGGATGGCCAGCGCCGCCCGCCGAGAAGAGGAATCACCATGGCCACCACCACGATCACCGCACGTCACCGCAGTGACCTGACCGCCGTCGAGTCGATCCGCAACAACATCCTCGACGCCGTTCGCACCCTCCGCAAGGAGGACCAGGATGAGCACAAGCACCGCGGCGGGATGCCACCGGCCGTCGGCACCACGATGTTCGGTCTCGCGGCCATGGCCGCCACCGGGATCGTCGCTCTCGGCGTCGTCCGCTGACCATGCGCCTTCATCTACGGTCCGTCGTCCACAGCCTGAGGTTGTGGGTGGATGCCCTGGGCCTGCTGAGGGGGAGGCCCAGGGCGCGGTCGGGGGGCCGCTCCACGGACTGAGTGTCGTCACGCGCGCCATCGGGGGATCGGCGCGCGGGACGACACGCACCAGAGATCTCGCCCTACCGAGGGATATGGACGGATCTCGCAAGACCGCAGCCGACCATCCGTGAGGGATGGTCGGCTGCGGTGCTTCTGCGACCGGTCGTCAGGCCGGGACCGTCGACTCCTCCACCCAGCCGCCGTCGGCCGGATCGGCGGGAGCGGAGGCGGCCGACTCACGGCGTACGTCGGCGTCCTTCCACAGGTCGAGGAGCACCGCCGGCCAGATCTCCTCGTCGGTCGTCGCGAGCTCCGCGCGCGTCCACCAGCGGTAGGCGGCCATGGTGAGCTGCTCCTCCTCGGTGTGGCCCGCGGTGGAGACCTCGAAGGCCGGCACCCAGCAGGCGAAGAAGAAGTCCTGCTGGTCGATGACCACGTCGCTGTAGCCGTGGACCACGGTCCGCCGCATCGTCGGCCCGATCAGGTCGGCCTCGGTGATCCGCAGACCGGTCTCCTCCTCGACCTCGCGCACCGCCGCGGCCACCTCGCTCTCCCCGTCGTCGATGCCGCCGCCGGGAGTGATCCACCACCGCAGCCCGGGGATCCCCGGGTCGGAGTCGGCGAAGAGCAGGATCCGGTCGCGGTCGTCGATCAGGAGTACGCGGGCCGTGCTGCGGCTGCGCCGCGGCCGCTCCTCCGGCGGGACGGGGACGAAGGTGCGGGGTGAGTCTTCCTCGGACGCCATGGCCCCATCCTCACCCACGTGGCGCGTACATGATCATGCCCATCCCGGCCAGGCACAGCGCGGCACCGGCGACGTCCCACCGGTCGGGCCGGTAGCCGTCCATCGCCATCCCCCAGGCGATCGAGCCGACGACGAAGACCCCGCCGTACGCTGCCAGGATCCGTCCGAAGTGGGCGTCGGGATGCAGCGTGGCGACGACGCCGTAGAGGCCGAGCGCGATGAACCCGGCGCCCACCCAGAGCCAGCCGCGGTGCTCTCGCAGTCCCTGCCAGACGAGCCAGGCGCCGCCGATCTCGGCGACCGCGGCCAGGGCGAAGAGCAGGAGCGAGCGGAGGATCAAAAACCGTCGCCGATCAGGTGGGCGCCACCCAGCGGATCGTTGTTCCAGGAGATCGTCGTCCAGCCCTCGTCGGGACCACCTTCGACGACCGCGAGCCCTGTGTTGCGGATCCGGTTGTCGTCGCCGAACGCGGGTGACTGCGTGGTGCGGAGCCCGGTCCACATCCGGATCGCCGCACCGTGCGAGACGATCGCGACCGTGTCGTCGGGCTCGTGCTGCTTGACCACGGCCTGGACGGCGGCGTCGAAGCGCGCCAGGAACTCATGGCCCGCCTCGCCGCCGGGGACGGGGGTCTCGAGCGTGCCGGCGATCCAGTCGGCGAGCGCCTCGAGATAGGCCGTCACCGACTCCTTGTCGGTGGCCATCTCCAGGTGACCCGCGTTGATCTCCTCGAACCCCTCCTGCACCACGACCGGCAACCCGAGCCGGTCGGCGAGCGGCTGAGCGGTCAGCTGCGTACGCACCAGCCGGGAGGCGTACAGTCCCGCGATCCTCTCCCCCACCAGCGCGTCCGGCACGGCTGCAGCCTGGGACAGTCCGAGCTCCGTCAATCCGGCGCCGGGGAAGGCAGTGTCGAGCGCCCCCGAGACGTTGCTCGGGGTCTGGCCGTGTCTGATCAGCAGAAGTCTCATATGCCGGTAAGGGTACGGGACCGCCCCCGCCGAGAAGTCGGTTACGGCGGACGATCAGTCGCTCACGTCGGCCGGGGAGTCACCGACTAGGCTGAATCCGGACGAACTACTTCCGGGAGCCGCCACGATGGGACACGACGAGAGCCCGACAGCACGGGCGCTGCTCACCCTCGAGCTGCTGCAGTCCTCCCCCGGCATCACCGCCGAGCGGCTGGGCGAGCGGCTGCGGGTCACCGAGCGCGCCGCCCGTCGCTACGTCGCGATCCTGCGGGAGGCCGGGATCCCGGTCGAGTCCGAGCGCGGTCCCTATGGCGGCTACCGGCTCGGCCGCGGGATGCGTACGCCGCTGATCTTCACCACCGCGGAGGCCCTCGGCCTAGTGATGGCCCTGCTCGACGGCCACCACGACATCGCCGACGCCACCGGCCCGGTCGGCAGCGCGGTCGGCAAGATCGGCCGGGTGCTGCCCGAGTCGCTGGCCCAGACGGTGGCCGCGGTGCGGCGTACGATCTCGGCCGTCCCGGACCAGAGCGCCGTCTCGCCCGACCCGGACATCACCACGAGCCTGGTCCAGGCCTGTGACTCCCGGCGGCGAACGACCATCGCCTACACGACCGAGAACGGCAACGAGCGCAAGATGGTCGTCGACCCGTGGGCGGTCGTGGTGCGCCACGCCCGCTGGTATCTGCTCTGCTGGTCGCACACCGCCGACGCCCGCCGCGTGCTCCGGGTCGACCGGATGGGCGCGGTCGACATCGAGGAGACCTCGTTCGTACGTCCCGAGATCGACCCCGTCACCGAGGTCGAGGAACACCTCGGGGAGGGCTGGGCCTACTCGGTCGAGGTCGTCTTCGAGGCCCCGTTCGCGCAGGTCGACCGGTATCTTCCGCGCGTCCTGGGCCGCCTCGAGCCCATCGACGACAGCCGCTGCCGTCTCGTCGGGAGCACCAACAGCCCGAGCTGGTACGCCCAGGAGCTCGCCCGACAGGCCGTCCCGTTCCACGTCGCCGAAGGAGACGAGGTACGCCGCTGCGTCGCCGACCTGGGTCAGCGGCTGCTCGAGGCCGCGAAGCCCCGCTGACCTCGCTGGGTCAGGCGAGACGCGCGGGCAGGTGGGAGTAGCCGCGAAGGATGCGGGTGGGGTGACGCTCGCGGCCGTCGAGGAGCTTCAGGTCCGGGAAGCGCTCGAAGAGGAGCCGGAGGCCGATCTCGCCCTCCATCCTGGCCAGGGCGGCACCGAGACAGAAGTGGCGGCCGCTCGAGAAGGAGATGTGGTCGCGGGCGTTCTCCCGGGTCACGTCGAACACGTGCGGATCGGTGAACACCGCCGGGTCGCGGTTGGCGGCCGCGAGGATGGTGTTGATGATGGTGCCGCGCGGGATCGGCTGTCCTGCGATCACCGAGTCCTGACGGGCGACCCGGCCGGTCAGCAGCACCGGCGGGTCGAGCCGGAGCACCTCGTCGGCGGCGTTCGCCCACAGCTCGGGGCGATCGCGCAGGATGTCGAGCTGATCGGGGTTGTCGTGGAGCAGCGCGATGCCGTTGCCGATCAGGTTCACGGTGGTCTCGAACCCGGCCGCGAAGACGAGGCCGGCGATCGCGCGCAGCTCGGGCTCGCTGAGCCGGTCGCCGTCCTCGCGTACCGCGACGAGCTGGCTCAGCAGGTCGTCGCCGGGATGGGCGGCGATGTGGTCGAGGTGTCCGCGCAGCCAGGTGTCGAACTCCTCCAGCGACGCCTCCATGCCGCGGAAGGTGCCCCAGTCGAGCCCGATGTCGAGGCTCAGCGCGGCGCCCTTGCCCATCTCGAGCATGCGCTCGCGGAGCTCGACCGGCACCCCGAGCACCTCCGAGATGACCGTGATCGGCAGCAGCCCGCAGTAGCGCGAGACGAGGTCGACCTCGGAGGCCCCCGACTTCTCCAGGTCGTCGAGAAGCTCGCGGGCGATCTCCTCGGTGCGCCCGCGCAGCCGCTCGACGGCCTTCACCGTGAACACGCGCGTGACGAGCTTGCGGTAGCGGGTGTGGGCCGGCGGCTCGGTCGCGAGCAGCGACGGCGGCTGGATCGGGTTGAACACGTCGCTGGCCGCCCAGGTGCCGGCCTTCGCCATCCATCCGCCGCCCGCGTCGGGCGCGAAGAACCCGGTCACGAAGTCGGGGCTGGTCAGCACCTCGCGGATGACCGCCTGGTCGGTCGCGACCTGGCTGAACGCGCCGCGATAGAGCGGCCCCTGCGCGCGCACCTCCTCGAAGAGATCGATCAGGTCGAAGGTGTGCGATCCCGGTCCGCTGAGGATCAGATCGCCCTGGAGGTCGCCCTTCTTCGCGGCTCGGGTGATGACCGTACGCGGCAACCCGTGCCCCAGCGCCCAGCGCACACCCTGCTTCGCGGTGCGCTCCACCTGGTGGAGCGCCCGGCCGGCGATCCCGGGCGTGCGGACCGGCGGCGTGATCTTGAGCGGCATGCGAAACCTCCGAGGCGCAGTAACAGGTTCTTGTGCAGCGTACGCCGGACCGGAGTCCCACACATCCGACCCTGGTAGCAATCCAGTCCTGTATCGAACCGCCTCGGCCCGGACGGATCAACGCTTGACGAACTCGCGATCGCCCTTCGGCCAGGAGTGCGTGTAGCCGGTGACCTTCGCGGCTCCTTCGACGCGGACGCTCCATTCCGCGTGCCCGGAGGCGACCGGCTTGATCACCACGAGCTGGTTGGGCTCGGTGATCGTGACCGTACGCGTGAACCGCTCCGGCGCACCCCACGGATCCATCGCGATCGTGGCGGTCACCGGCAGCCTGCTGGCGTCGATCCGCAGCCCGATCGCCTCGGTCATCGCGATCGCCTTCACCGACAGCGTCCTGGTCGGCTCGGGCGCCGGCTTCTTGGTCGGCTTGGGCGTCGGAGTCGGCGTCGGTTCGACACGTACCGAGGACGCCGTCGCGCTCGGCGAGGGCGACGCCGAGGGCGGCTCGATGACCTCGTCGCTGGCCCCGGCGGTCGGCTCCGACTGCTGGCTCTGCGGCTCCTTCTTGTCGGAGGAGTCGGCGTCGGAACCGGTCACGACGCCGCGTACGACCTCGTAGATCAGGATCAGCAGGAGCAGGCAGACGACGACCAGCACCACCCGGCCGCGACGGGTGATCCGGGAACGTCGGTACGGGCCCGGCTCCATGTGGTGCAACGGCACCAACGGCCCCGGCGACCGCTCGGCGACAGGCTCTGGGTCCGGCTCGGGCAGCGGCGCGGGTGCCGGAGGCGGCGCGGGCGCCGGTGCTGGCGGCGGCTCGGGTTCCGGCTCAGGTTCTGGTTCCGGTTCCAACTCCGGTTCCGGTTCCAAATCCGGTTCCGGCTCCGGCTCGGGCACGGGCTCAGTCACAGGCTCGGGCTCTTCGACCACAGGCGCCGGCACGGCCAGGACCGGCGGGACGTACGGCTCAGGTTCGGGCTCGGGCTCGGGGAACGGCTCGACCTCGGCCTGGATGACCAGCGGCGCGATCGCGGTAGGGAGCCACGCGGCGCCTGGAACCTCGTCGGGCGAGCCGTAGCTACCGAAGACCTCGAGGGTCTCGAAGTCGGTGACGTGCCCGTCGGGATGGACGACCATCCGGACCCGGGCCTCGTCGTCGGTGGCGACGACCTGGACGGGCTTGCGGCTCGGGCCGGCGAGCTGCTCGCGTACGGCCCGGATGCCTGCTTGGTGCGGATCCTCTCCCCACGGACGATCCACCACGAGGCCGTTGAGCGTCGTGACCCCGCGGGTGACGGAGAGGATGGCTGTCTGCTTCCGGGCCATCAGTGGCCTCCGGAAGGGTCAATGCACACGTGTGGGGGTCCTCGCGGTGGGGAAGCGGGCAACGGGCTCGGAAAGTGTGTCGTTCAAGCCTCAACTGGGCAACTCACACGCGCAAGCCCTACCCACCAGTTACCGTCTTGTCAGCCTGCCTTGTCAGGCGAGCTCGCGAACCCTGTCCTCGAGGAAGTCGTCGAGCATCTCCACCGCGACCGCGTTCGCGGCCTGGATCTTGTCCTGGCTGACCCCGCACATCCGCAGGCACGAGGACGCGATCGCCCACGCCTCCGGGCACGAGATCCTGCGGACCGTGTTCTCGGTGATCATCTCGGCGCGCATGTTGATGACGCCTTCGACCTGCTGGATGAGCATGTTGCCCAGCTGCTTCAGGCTGACACCTTCCAGCACCTTCTCCGAGGCCACCTTGCTGGCGAGATCGGCATAGGCAGCGGCCAGCTCCTGGTGCTCCTTGCGGAACTCGGTGTAGACCTCGCCGTTGGTCACGTCCGGCAGCATGTAGAGCATGCCGACGTTGTGGTCGACGTCGGCAAGGGTGCGTACGTCGACGAGGACCAGCAGATAAAGAGCGGTCTCGTAATCGAGCGGCGGCACCTGGTTGAGGATCTTCTCGACCTTGTCCGTGGTCGGGCGGACCGACTTACGGAGCAGCTCGACGAGGATCTCGTCCTTGCCTGCGAAGTGGTAGTAGAGAGAGGCCTGACGGATGCCGACCTGGTCGGCGATCTCGCGGGTGGACGTCGCCGCGAAGCCCTGGGACACGAAGAGTCGCGCAGCAGCATCGAGGATCTGGTCACGTGGTGAGGCAGTACCCGAATCGGGCACATGCCTGGGGCGGCCGGGCCGAGAACGCCTAGTTGTCATGTACGCCATCTAAGCGGCCTCCCGAGTTTCGGGGAAGATTCGAAAGAGTCTTCTTCCCCTAAGGAATAGAGTCGAAAGTCCCACGGGAGGGTTGAATTCTCTGTCAACAAAGTGTATGGCGCGACCCACCAATAGACACGGCACAGCATCCCTCCCGGGCGATAATGCTGGCGGAATTCTGCCCAGTGTGACGGGGTTTCCGGCGGTTGAACAGAGTCGTGTGCCATCAGGAGGAATGACCCCGGTCCCATAACTGATATCCACGCCAAACGTTAAAGGCCCTGCTCAGACCGGTAACGGCGCCAGCCACCATGCGATGAGATATCAGCGGCTCTTTCGACCGCGATCGGCTCCACCAGAAATCCCGAAACCGAGGAGCCGTCCGCCAACGTCACCTTTCCGATCGCCATCGGAGCAGGTACGCCACCCACGAACGTCCCGAAGCCCGCGGCCGGGACGCGCCAGAGCTCGCCGTCGATCCGCACCCCGGTCGCGGGATCACCGACGCGGACCAGTCCGGGCTTCGGCGGCGCCGTCTCCAGGGCGAACAGCCGGTAGTCAGCCGAGGTCGACACCGGGCGCAGCAGGGTCGCCCCGGCCTCGACCAGCTGGTGGTTGAGCGGCATCCCCGACAGGTGCGCCCCCACCACGAACAGATCGACGCTCGGGCTGAGCAGGGTGTGGCCGAGCGCGGCCAGGGTGCGGTCGCTGCCAGCCGCCCCGCTCAGCATCACCCCGAAGGGCAGACCGCCTACCTGGCCGGCCGGGATCGCGAGCGAGGCCATGTCGAGGAGGTTCGCGAAGTTCGTGTAGCGGCCCAGGCGCGCGTTCGCGCCCACCGGATCCGCGGCCACCTCGGCCAGGGTCGGGTGCCAGGTCGTCGTCGGTGTCAGCAGCGCCGAGCAGCCGGCGAGCGCCTCGCGTCCCGCCGCCCCGAGGCGCGCGAGACGGGCGACGTCGCGTGCCCAGTCGGCCGCGCTGGCCGATGCCCCGGCGAGGACGATCTCGGCGACCGTCGGGTCGAGGTCGGTCCCGATGAGGTCACGGTTGGCTTCGAGGTGGGAGCCGACCGCGGCGTACCTCTCGGCGACGAAGGCGCCCTCGTAGAGCAGCCTGGCCGCCTCGAGCAGTGGCGAGATGTCGGTCTCGACGACCTCGACCCCGGCTGAGGCCAGGCGCGCGGCGACTGCGCGGAAGGCGTCGGACCAGCCCGGCGCGAGCCCGTCGAGATGCTCGCCGGTCGGCACCGCCACCCGCGGCACCGGCGGCAGTCCGGAATCTGCCGGCAACGTACGCGACAACGGGTCCGAGGGATCGGGCCCGGCCATCAGCTCCGCGGCTGCCCGCGCGGACGCGAGATCGCGGGCGAAGACGGTGACGCAGTCGAGCGTGTAGCAGGCAGGCACGACACCCGTGACCGGCACCAGCCCACGCGACGGCTTCACCCCGACGATGCCGTTGAGCGCCGCCGGCACCCTTCCGGAGCCGGCGGTGTCGGTCCCCAGCGCGAGGTCGACCAGACCGAGGGCGACCGCGACCGCCGAGCCCGACGAGGACCCTCCCGAGATCCGGGTCGGGTCCCAGGCGTTGCGGACGGCACCGTACGGGCTACGGGTGCCGACGAGCCCGGTCGCGAACTGGTCCAGGTTCGTCTTCCCCACGACCAGGGCACCGGCCGCGCGCAGCCGGGCGACGGCGGTGGCGTCGGCCGACGGCGTGTAGGCGTACGACGGCGCTCCGGCGGTCGTCGGCAGGCCGCGGACATCGATGTTGTCCTTGACCGCCAGCAGACGGCCGGCCAGGGGAAGG
Organism: Nocardioides sp. NBC_00368; assembly: GCF_036090055.1. Lineage (NCBI taxonomy): Bacteria > Bacillati > Actinomycetota > Actinomycetes > Propionibacteriales > Nocardioidaceae > Nocardioides > Nocardioides sp. NBC_00368. The sequence continues at coordinate 4,506,776 of NZ_CP107970.1, read as the reverse complement.
ATCTCCCCGCCGGCCGCCTTCGCGTCGATCGCGGCGGCCTCCTCGAGCAGGTCGTCTCGCGTACGCAGCGAGATCCAGATCTCCGGCCGGTCCGACGCCTCGATCCGGTCGAGGACCTCGGCGGCGCGTTCGACCGCGCCGCCGGGAAGCGAGTGGATCAAGATCCGGGCCCGTCGAGCGGCCGCACCGCGGCGATGACCTGTCCCGGGACGATCTGCTCGCCCGGCTTCACGTAGACCTCGGCCACCTCGCCGGCGACCGGAACCGGGACGCTCGCCTCCATCTTCATCGCCTCGACGACCATCAGCGGGTCGTCCTGTGCCAGCCTCGACCCGCGGCTCGCGACGACCTTCCAGACGGTCGAGGTGAACGGCGCGGTCACCTGCACGCACCCCTCGGGCACGTCGACCTCCGACGGGTCGCCCCGCGCGTCGAGCCGGTCGCAGATGTCGAACTCGCCGGCCGCCTTCCAGCGCTCGCGCTCCTCGTCGAAGGCCGCGGACTGCTGGTCGCGGAAGGCTGCGATCGAGTCCGCGTTGGCGGTGAGGAAGCGGTCGTAGTCCTTGATCGAGAAGGTGCCCTCCTCGGTCTCGAACTCACCGCGCCCGGCGTCGACCTCCGCCCGGAGCTCGAGGAGCTCGTCGGCGGAGACGGGGTACCACTCGATCCGGTCGAAGAACCGCAGCGCCCACGGGTCGTCGTGGAAGGGCCCGCCGGCCGACGTGGAGCGCCGAAATCGGTTGAAGACCTGAGTGGTCCGCCCGACCAGCTGATAGCCGCCCGGCCCCTCCATCCCATAGATGCACATGTAGGCACCACCGATGCCGACGGAGTTCTCCGCCGTCCAGGTGCGCGCCGGGTTGTACTTCGTCGTCACCAGCCGGTGGCGCGGGTCCAGCGGGGTCGCGACCGGCGCCCCCAGGTAGACATCCCCCAGCCCGAGGACCAGGTACGACGCGTCGAAGACCGTCCGGTGGACCTCCTCGACCGAGGCGAGCCCGTTGATCCGGCGGATGAACTCGATGTTCCACGGCGCCCACGGCGCGTCGTCGCGTACGCCGGCGGTGTAGCGCTCGATCGCCTCCCGGGTCGCCGGGTCGTCCCAGGACAGCGGCAGCCGCACCCGGCGTGAGGGCACGGTCAGCTCGGAGCTGGCGGGAAGGTCCTCCTCCAGCTCGCGCAGGAGTCCCGCGACCTGGCCGGCCCGAAGGACCGAGGAGTCGGTGTGGACCTGCAGCGACCGGATCCCGGGCGTGACGTCGATGATGCCCGGCGGCGCGTGCTCGGCCAGTGCCGACTGCAGTGCGTGCACCCGCATCCGGAGGCCCAGGTCGAGCGTCATCGGCCCGTACTCGACCAGCACTGAGTTGTCACCGCTGCGCCGGTAGGTGACCTCCGGCCTCGCCGGCGTCCGGGGCAGGCGGCCCAGGACACCGTCGTCGCCGTCGCCGCCCGACCCGTGGGCGACGGTCAGCGAGGAACGGTGGTTGACCAGGCCGGCCGCCTTGCTCTCCCGCACCGGCACGAACTTGACTGCGTCCCCTGGACGCAGTTGGCCGACCTTCCACAGCTCGCCGCTGGCGACGACCGCCGGGCAGACGAAGCCGCCCAGCGACGGCCCGTCGGGGCCGAGGATGATCGGGGTGTCCCCGGTGAAGTCGAGCGAACCGACCGTGTAGGGCGTGTCGTGGATGTTCGACGGGTGCAGCCCGGCCTCGCCACCGTCGGCACGGGCCCAGGTCGGCTTCGGCCCGATCAGGCGTACGCCGGTGCGAGCCGAGTTGTGGTGCACCCGGTAGCTCGCCGAGTAGAGCTGGTCCAGGTCGGCGCGCGTGAAGAACTCCGGGGCCCCGTGCGGGCCCTCGGTGACGCCGATCTCCCAGGTGTTGGTCAGTGCCGGCCGTCGCGACACCGGCGTCGCCGCGGGCTGTGCCTGCGGATCGACCACGGTGCCGGGGCGGAGCACGTCACCACGCTGCAGCGTACGCCCGGCGTGACCGCCGAACCCGCCGAGCGTGAACGTCGAGGCGCTGCCCAGGTAGTCCGGCACGTCCAGGCCACCGCGGACCGCGATGTAGGTCCGCAGACCCGGCCCGTCGGTGCGGCCCAGCTTCAACGTCGCCCCCGCGGGGAGCTCGATCGGCTCCCACTGCGGGGCAGGGACGCCGTCGACGCTGACCGGCATGGGGGCACCGGTCACGCAGACGACGGCGGGATCGGAGAAGACCAGCGTCGGCCCCCCGGCCGTCGTCCGGCCCGTTGCCAGCGGCACCGTCACCTCGAGGCCCGGCGCGCCACGGTCGTTGCCGACGGCCAGGTTGGCCTCGGCGAAGGAGACCGGATCGAACGGACCCGACGGAGGCACCCCGACCTGCCAGTAGCCCACCCGGCCCGGAAGGTCCTGGACGGTGGTGAGCACGCCCGGGTCGAGGACGTCGATGCGCGGGTCCGGGTCGCCCCCGCTGCCCTCCTTGGCGCGTTCGGGGAGGGTCGAGGTCGAGTGCGTGGCCGAGCGGAGCTCGGGATAGGTCGTCATCGCGCGCAGCGCGGAGACGTTGGTGACGATGCCGTCGATCCGGGTCTGTGCGAGCGCGGCGCCCAGCGTGTCCAGCGCCTCGTCGCGGGTCGCCCCGGTGGCGATCACCTTGGCGAGCAGCGGGTCGTAGTGGGGCGAGACCTCGAGCCCGGTCTCGATCCAGGAGTCGACCCTGACGGTGTCGGTCGGCTCCGGCAGGATCGCACGCGTGACCAGGCCGGAGGACGGCATCGAGTCCTTGGCCGGGTCCTCGGCGTAGACACGGGCCTCGACGGCGTACGCCCGGGGCGGAGGACACTTGCGGAAGAGCTCGTCCGGCAATGCACCGACGCCGTCGCGGGCCAGTCGCAGCATCAGCGCGACGATGTCGATGCCCATCACCTGCTCGGTGACGGCGTGCTCGACCTGGAGGCGGGTGTTCATCTCCAGGAAGGAGATCTGCTCACGGCCCGGGTCGTAGACGAACTCCACGGTGCCGGCCGAGCGGTAGGAGACCGACTTGGCGAGCTGGCGCGCGGAGTCGTGCAGGACGGTGCGTACGTGCTCGGGAAGAGCAGGTGCGGGCGCCTCCTCGATCACCTTCTGGTTGCGGCGCTGCAGGGAGCAGTCGCGGTCGCCGAGCACGGCGACCTGACCCTCTCCGTCGCCGAAGATCTGCACCTCGACATGGCGGGCAGGACGCACCAGGTGCTCCAGAAAGACCCCGGCGGTCCCGAAGCTGGTCTGGGCCAGCCGCGCGACGCGCTCGAAGGCGACCCGGACGTCCTCCTCCGAGCTGCACGCGGTCATCCCGATGCCGCCACCGCCGCCGGTGGCTTTGACCATCACGGGCAGCCCGATCCGGGCGGCCTCCTCGGCCGCCTCATCCGGACCGGAGAGCAGGCCCGTGCCGGCCAGCATCGGCACCCCGGCGCTCTCGGCGAGCCGGCGGGCCGAGTGCTTCTCGCCGAAGGCGCTGATCTGGTCGGGCGTCGGACCGACGAACCGAAGGCCTGCCGCCTCGACCTCTCGGGCGAAGGCAGCGCTCTCCGACAGGAAGCCGTAGCCCGGATGGAGCAGCCCCGCGCCGGTGCGCAGGGCTGCTGCGATGATCAGATCGCCGCGGAGATAGGAGTCCCGTGCGGGCGCGGAGCCCAGACAGACGGCCTCGTCGGCCTCCCGCACGTGTGGTGCCGCCCGGTCGGCCTCGGAGAAGACCGCGACCGTACGCATCCCGAGCTCGCGCGCGCTGCGCATCACCCGGCGGGCGATCTCCCCTCGGTTGGCGACCAGGACGGTGTCGAAGGACGGTCCAGCCGTCATGCGTCGGCCTCGTAGTCCACGTCCGGCTCGGACACGATCATCCGCAGCGGCGTCGGGTTGAAGTCGTTGCAGGGGTTGTTCATCTGCGGGCAGTTGGAGATCAGGACGAGGGTGTCGATCTCCGCACGTAGCGCGACCCGCTTCCCCGGTGCCGACATGCCGTCGACGATGCCGAGAGCGCCGTCCTCCTCCACGGGCACGTTCATGAACCAGTTGATGTTGGAGACGATGTCGCGCATACCGAGGCCGTGCTTGGCACCCTCGGTGAGGAAGTTCTCCCGGCAGCCGTGGTGGTACATCACGTGGTGCCCGTAGCGCAGTGTGTTGGACTCGCGCGAGCAGGCACCGCCGATGGTGTCCTGGCGGTCGATCTCGTTGCCGACGACGGTCATCAGGGCACGACCGTGGTTGCTGCGCAGCACCGTCCCGGTGCGGATGTAGGCGTTGTCCTGCCACGCGAGCGTGTCCGGCGCGCTGTAGCGCTCGTCCGTCTCGTGGGCGTTGTAGAGCAGGCAGTCACCCGACTGGTTGCCGCCGACATCGACGATCGTCAGCACCTGTCCGGCACGTACAACACCCGACCACGACGCCCGCGGAGCGACCTGCTCGTCCAGCACGACGGCACCCGGCACCAGCGGGTCACCCCACTCCAGGTGAGTGCTGTCGGCGTACGACGCACCGACCGGGACGCTGGAGACCAGCTGACCGTCGGGCGTCAGATAGGTGGCCACAGGAACAGGAAGAGTCGTCACAGGCCTCATCACCGGGTTGTCGATCGTGGTAGTCACAGGCCCCGAGCCTCCGCATAGTCGAGTGTGTTCAGATACGCCCGCCGTACCTCGGGAGAGGCGTCGAAACGCTCGTCCGCCGGGGTTGTCGGGGTGGTCTCCGGCGTACGCCAGGCGTGCACGCGCAGCGGCCCGACGATGTACTCCGGACGTGGGTCCCGCGGATGCGGGACGTTGGCGATCAGCACGATCAGGGGCAGCTCGGCCACGAGCTCGACCGAGGTCCCGGCGCCTGACGAGCCGACCCAGTCGAAGGCGCCGTCCGAGGCGACGCGCACTCCCTGGAAGAACGAGACCGAAGGAGGTACGTCGGCCGGCCCGAGCCCGTGCTTGGCGGCCGCCTTCACGAAGAGGTCACGGCCGGCGGGCGCGGGTCCCTCGGGCAGCGCGGTGCCGTAGCGCAGCGCGTTCCAGGCGGCGGTGCTCGTCCCGCAGAACGCGTCGTGACGACCCGAGGTGTCGGTAAGGACGGTGGCGAGCACACGGCCGTCACCGGAGAGCAGCGGGTGGCCCGCACCGAGGTAGGCCTGCCACGGGATCTTCTGGGTGTCGGCGACGTTGAGGCGCTCGGTCGGCTCCAGGGCGTTGTAGACGAGCGTGTGGGCGCAGGCCTCGCCGGTCGGGTCCTCGAGGCGGAACCGCGTGCCCCGGGCGAGGACCTTGTGGGTGTAGCTGCCCGGCGCGACCGTCTCGGCCCAGGTCAGGCTCTCCGGGTCGACGTCGTCCGGGCAGAACGGGCTCGACGAGGCCGGTAGGTACGGCATCCAGTCGCTGACCTGCCCCCCTTGCGCGCGAGCATCTGCCCGTGCGTTCAGCACCGTGTCCGTGCTGTGGTCTGCAGCTAGCGCCACCCGGGTCCTCCTTGAAGCATGATTAACCTGTCGACTGACAGGTAAGCATGTAGGTCAAGGGCGTCGGGGGCAAACCATGACTGTTGGAAACCTGAGTCCGAAATGTGGGGTCGGAGACGGCGAGATTTCTTCCCTGTCGGTCGATCGATTCTTACCGTTTTCAGCGGGAACTCGCTAGGGGGCAAGGACCATTTCCTGCCGAATTCGCGCGTGCGGTGCCGCCTGATGGAGCGTTCTCGCCGGACCGACGCGCGCCCACCGGACGGAGAAACTGTCAAAAGACAGGTAACAGGTGTGGTGTGATATCGGACACCGATCCGATAGCGATCCGGAACCGTGCCGAGGAGCGGAAAGAAACGTCGGCGGATTCCGGATTCGGCTGACATCGGCCCTCGCGAGTGGGACCCTGACCCACGCAGGACGGGCACCTCGGGATGCCGGCAGGTCGCCTGTCGGCCTTCATCCGGAGATCAGCGGGATGATCTCTTCGAACCCCACGGCACCACATTTCCGGAGACGAACGTCCGCGATTCGGACCCGTCGCGTGGCATCGGGACTCCGATCATGCCGACGAGCTCGGACAGGTCGCTGATCGTCGGCCCGCTCCATTCGGGATCCAGATCGAACGCGTCGCCGTCCTCTTCCTTCTCGCTCCCCACGAGCTCGTCGTGCCTTCGGGCGCGGAACCGCACCGCTCGCATCCCCACCGCCTCGGCGCCGCTCAGCTCGTGGTCGGCACCGTCACCGACATACACGCATTCGCCGGTCCGCACCTCCAGTGCCGCCGCGGCGACCAGGTAGGCGCCCGAGTCGGGCTTGCGTACGCCCGTCTGGCAGGAGAACGACACGGCGTCGAGGTGGTCCGCGAGCGGACTCTGCGGCCAGATCGCGACCGTCTCCGCTCCGCAGTCGGCGACGAGGCCCAGCTTGAACCCGCGTTTGTGCAGCGACTTCAGTGCCGGCAGGGCCCAGGTCGCGGCGTGCAGGGAGAGCGAGTAGTTCAGCTGCCGCGTGATCGCGCTCTCCACCTGCGACTCGGTCGGCGACCCGCCGACCCGCCTGGCCAGGTAGCGCACCGTGTGGTGCACATCGGCCATCAGGCCGCGGACGCGTTCGTCGAAGGTCTCTGTGACGGCAGCCGCGAACGCGGCCGGGTCGACGCCGAGGTCCGCGCCCATCGCCCTGGACACCGCGGCGTGCTCGGCAGGGTGGCCGCTCGGGACGAGCGTGTCCTGCAGGTCGAAGAGGACCGCACGCACCTCGGCCTCATCCATGACCTCAGCGTAACCAGGATCGAATCTTTGCTGAGGAAGTTCGATGAATCCGTAAAGGTTACGTCGATCAGCGGTTTCCGGTCAGCAGCAGTCGCAGCCGTCGCCGGGCCGGCCGTCGTCGATGAAGGCCTCTGCCGGAGAGCAGCAGACCTCGCCCCGCCAGGCGTTCACGCCCTCCCGGACGGCGACGGCGGCGATCGTCAGCGCGGCGAGGGAATCGGCCCACCACCAGCCGAGGAGGCTGTTCAGCACCAGACCGAGCAGGAGCGCGGCCGACATGTAGGTGCACAGGAGGGTCTGCTTGGAGTCGGCGACGGCCGAGCGTGAACCGAGCTCCGTGCCCGTACGCCGCTGCGCCCATGAGGCCAGCGGCATGACCAGCAGGCTCAGCACGGCCAGGCCGATCCCGACGCTCGAGTGCGTCGCCGCCTGGCGGGTGGCCAACGCGGTGACGGCGTCGAAGCTCACGAAGGCGGCGAGCGCGAAGAACGAGCAGGCGATCACGCGCAGCGCGGTCCGCTCGCGGCTCTCGTGGTTGCCGCCCCCGAACTGCCAGGCGACGGCGACCGCGGAGGCGACCTCGATCACCGAGTCCAGACCGAATCCGACCAGCGCGGCCGACCCCGCCCCCACACCGGCGACGAGCGCGACGATCGCCTCGACCACGTTGTACGCGATGGTGAAGGCCACCAGCAGCCGCACCCGGCGTACGAGCACGGCCCTTCTCCGCTCGGCGGCCGGTCGGGCGAGGACCACCTCCGCGGAGCGGGCCGCACTCACCACGTCACATCGAGGCACTGCGGCGTCGGGGCGGTCTCGGTCTGAAGCGTCGCGTGCTCGATCCGATGTGCGGTCGCGAGCATCCGCTGCGCCCGGGCGAGGACGTCCTGCGAGTCGGCGTCCTCGGCGAGCGCGAGGTGCGCGGTCGCGACGTTCATCCCGGAGGTGAGGGTCCAGACGTGCAGGTCGTGGACGTCCTCGACGCCCGGGATCGCCTCCAGGTCGGCGACGACGGCATCCACCTGGAGGCCGTCAGGGATCTCCTGCCCGAGCACGGCCAGGACCTCGCGACCCAGCACGATCGCCCGGACCGCGACGAAGAGCCCGATGGCCACCGCGACGCCGGTGTCCCACAACGGCTCGCCGGTGAGCGCCACGATCACACCTGCCACGATCACGCCGACGCTGCCCGCGGCGTCGGCGATCACCTCGAAGTAGGCGCCCTTGACGTTGAGCGACTCGGCGGCGCCGGCACGCAGCAACAGCATCGAGACGACGTTGATCACCAGACCGACCGCACCGACCACGAGCATCGCCCCGGTCTGCACCTCGGTCTCGGCACCGATCCGCCCGACAGCCTCCACGACCACGTACGCCGCGACGCCGAACATGATCAGCACCGTCAGCCCCGAGGCGAAGACCTCTGCGCGATAGGAGCCGTAGGTGCGCCGACCGGTGGTGTCGGGCCGCGCCGCGATCCTGGTCGCGAGCAGCGCCGCCCCGAGCGCGACGGCGTCGGCACCCATGTGCCCGGCGTCGGAGACGAGCGCGAGCGAGCCCGACAACACGCCGGCGACCAGCTCGACGACCAGGAACCCCGCGACCAGGACGAACGTGACCGCCAGCCGCGACCGATACCTGCCACCCGCGTGGCCGACGGCGCCGTGACCGTGTCCGTGCCCCATCAGCAGCACCCCAGCTCATCGGCATCGGCGCAGGCGGCCTTGTCGGTGACCAGGACCAGTCCATGGAGATCGGCCAGAGCATGGGCAACGCGCTGGTCGACCAGCTCGTAGCGCGTACGCCGCCCCTCGGGAACGGCCACGACCAGACCGCAGCCACGCAGACAGGCCAGGTGGTTCGAGACCGCCTGCCGGGTCGCTCCGAGCGAGTCGGCCAGATCGGCCGGGTACGCAGGTCCCTCGCGCAGTCGCATCAGGATCCGGGCACGGGTGGCGTCGGAGAGCGCGTGGCCGAAGCGCGCGAGCGCGTCCAGGGAAGCCGTCGTCGTCGTGACCATGGGCCTGACGGTACAGCGTTTTCTGGATTCAGCAAATCGTGTACTAATGACCCGGGGTGACCCAGACCACGCCCGCACCGACTGGGAAGCGGCTCGACCGGTGGCCTAGACTCGAGACCACGAAGGGGAGTAGTCCTCAACAGTCGCGTCGACACACTGGCCTCTGCGCCCGGCGCGATCGGCCACGAAGTGGCGGACGAGACCTTCGACCAAGCACCCGTATCAACATGACGGTGCTGGTCGAAGGACGCTGCACCCCTCATGGGATTCCTCCGGCCGGCGCCGGAGAGGAACCCCTGTGTACGCCTTCCTGCTGTCGACCGCGGTCATCTTCGTCGCCGAGCTCGGCGACAAGAGCCAGCTCATGGCGATGACCTTCGCCACCCGCTACCGCGCTCGAGACGTGATCCTCGGGATCACCGCCGCCACCGCGATCGTCCATCTGGCCTCGGTCGCCATCGGTGCGCTCATCGGGGACGCCTTCGCCGAGCACCAGCACTACATCACCATCGTGGCCGGGCTAGCCTTCCTGGTCTTCGCAGCGTGGACCCTGCGAGGCGACGAGCTCACCGAGGACGAAGCCAAGAAGGCACGCAACAGCCGGGGCATGGCGATCATCGCCGTCGGCATCGCGTTCTTCCTGGCCGAGCTCGGTGACAAGACGATGCTCGCGACGATCACCCTGGCCACCCAGGAGGGCTGGCTCGGGACCTGGATCGGCTCCACCGTCGGGATGGTGGCGGCCGACGCCCTCGCCATCGGCGTCGGTGCCCTCCTCGGCCGCAACCTTCCCGAGAAGGTGATCAAGTACGGCGCCGCCGCACTCTTCGCGATCTTCGGGATCATCCTCGTCCTGGACGGCGTCGTCCAGCTCTGATCCTCAGCGACGGCCGTCACGACTGGTCGAGCGCGTCGACCCGGCGGTTCAGGTAGCGCTGCTCCGGCACGCTCTGGGTCAGGCGCGCCGCCAGCACGTAGTGCTCCCGGGCGGCCGCGAGGTCGCCGGACTGCTCGAGCAGGTGCGCCAGCACGGCATGGGCCCGGTGGTGCCGTTGCATCGCCGGGTGCTCCAGCAGGTCGCGTACGATCTCGATCCCGTGCTCCGGACCGAGGCTCATCGCCACCGCGACGGCCCGGTTGAGCGTGACCGCCGGCGAGGGCGCGACCTGGGCGAGCATCCCGTAGAGCAGGTTGATCTGGAGCCAGTCGGTGGCTTCGTACGACTCGGCCTCGGCGTGGACCGCGGCGATCGCCGCCTGCAGCTGGTAGCGGCCCACCGGCCCCTCGGGGAGCACATCCTCGAGCAGCGCGACGCCTTCGCGGATCAGCTCGCGGTCCCACTGCGAGCGGTCCTGGTCCTTGAGCGGGATCAGGTCGCCGAGGTGGTCGACGCGCCCGCACGAGCGGGCCTGGGTCAGCAGCATGAGCGCGAGCAGACCGGTGGCCTCGTCGTGCTCGGGCAGGATGCCGCGCACCATCCGGGTCAGCCGGATCGCCTCGTCGGTGAGCTCGATTCCCTGCAGGTCCGGGCCGCTGGTGCGGGTGTGGCCCTCGTTGAAGATCAGGTGGCAGACGTCGAGCACGCACGCGATCCGCTCGGGCAGCTCGTCGGGCGCCGGCGAGCAGAACTCCTCGTCCTTCAGCGTCGCCCGGGCCCGGCTGAGCCGCTGCCCCATGGTCGCCTCCGGGACCAGGTACGCGGCCGCGATCTCCGCCGTCGTCAGGCCGCCCACGCACCGCAGCGTGATCGCCACCTGCGACGGTCGGCGCAGTGCGGGATGGGCGCACATCATCATCAGCCGCAGCGAGTCGTCGTAGGCCGAGCCGATGTCGGGGGCGGCCGGGTCCGGGTCGTCGAGCCGGCGCGCCATCCCGTCGGCGATCTCGCGCCGGGTCCGGGCCGTGTCGGCTCGCAGCTGGTCGATCAGCCGCCGATGGGCCACCCGGATCAGCCAGGCCCTCGGGTCGGTGGGCAGCCCGTCGCAGGCCCAGCGCTGGCTGGCCGCGATGAGCGCCTCCTGGGCGGCATCCTCGCAGTCGGGCAGGTCGGGATGGACTCGCAGCAGGGCGCCGAGGACATGGGCGGACTCCTGCCGCCACACGTCCTCGACTCCCGTCACCGTCATGTCAGTAGGTTGCCACCGGCCGTAGCTCGACCGTCTCACCGGGGCCACTGAAGCTGCGTACGACCTCTTCGGCTCGCTCCTGCGACTCGACGTCGATCAGGAAGAAGCCGGCCAGGTGCTCCTTGGCCTCGGAGTAGGGGCCGTCGGTGGCGACCGGCTCGCCGGCGTCCCAGCGGTAGAGCCTGGCCGAGGCCGGGTCGGCGAGCGCCTGCCCGCCGAGGAGCTCCCCGTTGGCCGCTAGCTCCTCCATGATCCCCTCGAAGGCAGCGTTGAGCTTCTCCCTGGCCTCCTGCGGCAAGGACTGGAACTCGGGGATGAAGTCACCCGTCGGGTGGCCCCAGGGCTGCGGGTTGGAGTGGATGAGGATGACGTACTTCATGACTCTTCCCTTTCGACGGCGCCTGTCGCAGGCACCTTCCGTAGGCGTGCTTACGGGGGATACGTCGTAGCCGGCCGGCGTGGTTCTACATCGTCCCAGAAACTTCCGTGCCGCGGAGTGGGTCTCCTCGGCGGAACACTCTGCAGCGGCCGTCGCCGATATGGAATGGTGGCCGCTTGTGAATCCGGGAGCGTTCGAAGCAGTCGACGAACGCCTGGTCTCCACCCTCGACGACCTCCTCGCCCAGCAGTCGCTGGCGCCCGGCATCGTCGTCAACGCTCTCTTCCACCGGTTGGTCACCGAGGTGCTGAGCGTGCCCGAGTCGGCCGCCGACTCGGTGCTGGCCGCGTTGCCGCCGTCTCGCTCACCCGCGGTATTCCGATCGGTGGCCTCCGCCGGCGAGCACGCCCTCGAGCGGGTCTGGGCCGACCGGATCGCGCGCGCCGCCGACCCCGCCGAGGCGTTCTCCCGCTTCCCCTACCGCGAGAACTACCGGCTTCTGGTGGAGATGGAGCTGCAGGCCGTACGCCGCCAGGGCACCGACCCGCGGCACGTCCTGCTCCTCGGCTCGGGGCCGCTGCCCCTGACCGCGCTCTGTCTGGCCGAGCAGGGCATCGCGGTGCACTGCGTCGATCACGACCCGGAGGCCATCCGGCTCTCCGCCGCCGCCTTCGGGCGACTGGGCGCCGCCGGCGTGACGTTCGAGCACGCCGAGGCGGCGGCCGCCACACCACCGCACCCCGTCGACGTCGTGCTCCTCGCCGGCCTGGTCGGATCCGATGACGCCGCGAAGGCCGACGTGCTCGGCAAGGTGGTCACCCACCTCGCCCCGGGCGGGCTCGTCCTGGCGCGGAGCGCCCGGGGGCTGCGTACGCTGCTCTATCCGCGGGTCGGCCCCGCGGCCCTGGCCGGCCTGACCGTGGTGGCCGAGGCCAACCCCGAGGTCGACGCCCCCGGGACCGACGTGATCAACAGCGCCATCCTCGCCCGGCCGGTCTAGAGAGCCGGGTCGAGCACCTCGGCCTTGAGCTGTGCGGCCCGCTCGATCCGCTCGGCACCGGTCTTCCCGAGGTTCCACGTCGGCAGGATGAACTCGTCGAAGCCGGCCTCGACGTAGCGCCCGACGAAGTCCTGCAGCTCACCGGCCGAGCCGGTCTGCGTCCTGGCGAAGCCCGGGTTCGCGCCGTCGAGATCGAGCATCAGGTTCGTGGTCGTCCTGATCGTGGACGGGTCGCGGCCGACCTGCTCGCAGGCCTCCAGGAGCTTGGAGCGCACCGCGCCGGCGCTCTCGGGGGTGCCCCAGGTGTTCCACTCGTCGGCGTGCCGGGCGACGACCCGGAGCATCCGCGGACCCTTGGCACCGACCAGGATCGGCAGCGGTGACGCCACGGGCTTCGGCTCGCACGGCGCGTCGGTGAGCTGGAAGTGAGTCCCCTCGAACGTGGTGCGCGGCTTGTCGAGCAGCGACCGAGTGACCTCGATCGCCTCCTCGAACCGGTCGACGAGCACCTTCGCGCCCGGCAGGTCGAAGCCGTAGGCCTTGTGCTCGTTGATCTGCCAACCGGCGCCCATCCCGAGCACGAACCGCCCGCCCGCGATGTGGTCGATCGTCGCGGACCGGTTCGCGAGCACCGCCGGGTGGTGGATCGTCGTCGGGGAGACGAGCGGCCCGATGCGTACGTTCTGGGTGGTCGCGGCGAGCGCCGGCAGGATTCCCCAGACCTCGTGCATCGGCCCGTCGTCGATCTCCTCGGTGCCGGTGTTCGGCATGTAGTGGTCGGCGACCCAGACGCCGTACCAGCCGGCCTGGTCGGCCGCCTGCGCCTCGGCGAGGATGTCGGCGGCGGGGAAGACGAGGTTGGGCCACAGCGAGATCTTCACGTCCCCAACCTACCCAGAAACCCGGGTGGTCGAGCCTGTCGAGACTCTTGTCAGAAATATTCTTGGCAAGGTTGTCGATTCCGCGTAGACCTCGTTCGACCAAGGGGTGAACGGGCCGGCAAGACGGCCCTACCGACACAGGAGAAACCGAGATGCCGAAGTACATGCTGATCTGGCGGACCATCGACGAGGACAAGCAGAACGCCGCGATGGCCGAGATCCCCTTCGAGCAGATGCTCGAGAAGATGGGTCAACTCAACGACGAGCTCATCAAGTCGGGTGTGCTGCTCGCGATGGAGGGTCTGGACCCGGAGGAGCACACCGTCGTCACCTACGCCGACGCCGACGAGCCGCCGGTGGTCACCGACGGTCCCTACGGCGAGACCAAGGAGCTCTTCGGCGGCTTCTATCTGATCTCCGTCGCCTCGAAGGAGGAGGCCGTGGAGTGGGCGAAGCGGCTCAGCTACTTCCCCGGCTCCGCCGTCGAGATCCGCCGGGTGCCGACGATCGACGAGTTTCCCCAGGACAACCCCTGGATCCAGAAGGAGCTCGACTGGCGGACCAAGAACGGACAGCTCTGAGGGTCGAGACCACCGAAGGAGAAACCGATGAGTGACGCGACGCGCGCCGTCGAGGCGATCTGGCGTATCGAGTCCGCCCGTATCGTCGGCGCGCTCGCGCGTTACACCGGCGACTTCGCCCTCGCCGAGGACGCGGCCCAGGAGGCCCTCGCGGAGGCGCTGGTCTCCTGGCCACGCGACGGCCAGCCGGCCAACCCGGTCGGCTGGCTGATGACCACGGCCAAGCGGCGGGCCATCGACACGATCCGCCGCGCCGGCGTCCAGCGCGAGAAGTACGAGGCCATCGCCCATGACCAGGACGAGGCGTACGCCGACGACCTGGATGTCGAACGGATCGACGACGACGTCCTCGCGCTGATGTTCGTCTCCTGCCACCCGGTGCTGTCCAAGGAGGCCCGGGTGGCGCTCACCCTGCGGGTGGTCGGCGGTCTGAGCAGCGAGGAGATCGCCCGGGCCTTCCTGGTGCCGGTGCCGACGATCCAGGCTCGGATCACCCGCGCCAAGAAGACGATCGCGGCGGCGAAGGTGCCCTTCGAGGTGCCCTCGCCCGACGAGCGCCGGCAGCGGCTCGCCGGCGTGCTCAACGTCCTCTACCTGATCTTCACCGAGGGCTCCACCGCCACGTCCGGCGAGGATCTGATCCGCACCGACCTCGCCCGCGAGGCACGCAGGCTGACCCGCGTGCTGATCGGCGTGCTGCCCGACGAGCCCGAGGCGTACGGGCTGCTCGCGCTCATGGAGCTCACCGCCTCCCGCTTCCCGGCGCGCCTCGACGCCGCCGGTGACCCGGTCCTCCTCGAGGAGCAGGACCGCACCCGATGGGACCAAGGAGCCATCCGCCGGGGCCGGGCCGCCCTCGAGCAGGCCACTCCACGCGGCCTCGGCCCCTATGGTCTCCAGGCCGCGATCGCCGCCACCCATGCGGTGGCCGCCTCGGTGGAGACCACCGACTGGGAGCGGATCATCGTCCTCTACGAGGCGCTGGGCCGCATCGCGCCCAACCCGATCGTCGACCTCAACCGTGCCGTGGCGGTCGCGATGGCCCACGGACCGTTGCGAGCTCTGGAACTGGTCGACCGGATCGCCGAGGACAGGCGACTCGACCACACCCATCTCCTCCCGACCGTACGCGGCGAGCTGCTGCGCCGGCTCGGCCGAACCGTCGAGGCGCGCGAGGAGCTGGAGCGGGCGGAATCGATGTGCGCGAACGAGCGTGAGCGTGCCGTCCTTCGGCAAAAACTCGCTGACCTTCCCTAAAACGGGGTATACCTGTCGCTCATGTCACAAGCAGCAAGGATCGAGACGTCCGAAACCCCACGCTGGCGGATCCTGGGTCCTGGCCTCGTCGTGGCCGCGACCGGTGTCGGCGCCGCCGACCTGGTCGCCACCCTGATCGCCGGTAGCAAGTACGGCTACGCCCTGCTGTGGGCCGTCGTCATCGGCTGCGTGCTCAAGGTGGTGCTCGTCGAAGGCGCCGGACGCTACAGTCTGGCCACCGGCGAGACGATCTTCCAGGGCTGGCGGCGTCTGGGCATCTGGACGACGATCTACTTCGGCCCCTACATCGTGATCTGGGGCTTCATCTACGGTGCCGCGGCGATGGCGGGCACCGGCCTGGCGCTGGCGGCGCTCTTCTCGTTCGCCTCGGTGAAGGTCTGGGGCATCCTCTCCGGCCTGATCGGTCTCGCCATCGTATGGGCCGGCCGCTACGGGCTCTTCGAGAAGTTCCTCGCGGTCCTGGTCGGCATCATGTTCGTCACCATGGTCGCTGCCGCGATCATCACCGTGCCCAACCTTCCGGATCTCCTCAAGGGCCTCGTCCCGACCATCCCGGAGGGCTCGCTGGTGAACCTGCTCTCGGTCGCCGGCGGCGTCGGCGGCACGATCACCCTGGCCGCCTACGGCTACTGGCTGCGCGAGAAGGGCTGGAGCACCCCGAGCTTCATGCGCGTGATGCGGCTCGACAACACCACGGCGTACGTCGTGACCGGCATCTTCGTGGTCGCGACCCTCATCGTCGGCGCCGAGCTGCTCTACTCGGCCCAGATCGCCATCGGCACCGGCGACCAGGGCATGCTCGACCTGTCCAAGGTGCTCGCCGACCGCTACGGCAACTGGTTCGGCAAGCTGTTCCTGATCGGCTTCTGGGCGGCGGCGATGTCGTCCCTGGTCGGCGTCTGGAACGGCGTCAGCCTGATGTTCGCCGACTTCATGGGCACGGTCCGCGGCAAGGCGGACGAGCCCGAGGCCAAGAGCGGCGGGATCTGGTACCGCTCCTACATCCTCTGGCTGACCTTCCCCCCGATGATCTGGCTCCTGCTGGCCGACCAGCCCACCTGGCTGATCCTCATCTACGGAGTCCTGGGCGCGTTCTTCATGCCATTCCTGGCGATCACGCTGCTCTGGCTCCTCAACACCAGCCACACCCCGGCGGAGTGGCGCAACAAGTGGGCCTCCAACATCGGCCTCATCATCTGTGCCCTGCTCTTCGCCTGGCTCGCCTTCGATCAGGTACGCACCTCCATCACCGACCTCCTCGGCTGACGCCGAGGCGGCTCGAACTGACCGACAACCCGCCGAGTCGGCTCGTCATGACGAGCCGACTCGGCGGTGTTCTTGGTCAGGATGAGCCGACTCGGCGTCTGGACGGTTATGCCTGCGCCTTGCCGAGCCGCCAATAGCCGACGAACGTGATCCGCGACTTGGGGACGCCGAGCGAGACCAGATGCCGCCGTCCCTCGGCCGGGATCGTCCGCTCGCCGACGAGATAGGCGGAGAGCGTGGCCGGCTCCTCGGGCGTGAACGACTTCACCTCGGCGATCGCCAGAGCTCCGGCCTGATCGGCGGAGTCGCCCCGCGGCAGCCACCGCACCTCGACCCCGTCCGGCCCGGAGACGTCCTGGACGTCGGCCATGTCCGGGATCTCGATGATCGCCAGCCCTCGAGCGTCCCGCGGCATGTCCCGGAGGATCCCCAGGATCGCCGGAAGCGCTGACTCGTCACCGACGAGCAGATGGAACGAGGCGTCCGGCGCGAAGTCGAAGCCCGTGCCCTGGTCCATGAGCACGACCCGCTCCCCGGGCTGTGCCGTACGCGCCCACGGGCCGGCTATCCCGATGTCGCCGTGGACGACGAAGTCGACGTCGATCTCGCCAAGCTCGGGACGGTGCTCGCGCACCGTGTAGTTGCGCAGCGGCGGCCGGTCACCATGCCTCATGTACTTGAGGTAGTCGATCGTCCCGAGCTTCTCGGGCACCACGTCGAAGTTTGTGGCCGCGCCACCCGGTCGTGGAAGGAAGAGCCGGAACCACTGGTCGAAGCCACGCTGCGGGAAGCGCCGCAGGTCGTCGCCGGCCAGGGTGAGCCGCACCATGTGCGGGGTGACCTGCTTGTTGTGCAGCACCTCGGCGGCGTACAGACCTTTCAGCTTCCGACCGTCGTCGAATCCCATGCCCACTCCTCTTCGTAAAGTTAGGCTTACCTTACCTAGGACCCCAAAGGCGGCGAGACCAAAGTCGGTTGACGCCCCCTGCGTCCGGGTAAAGGCTGGACGCCATGCCCGCCGACGAGCTTTCCGGCTGGAGGCGCAACGCAGCGATCTTCCTCGCCGGCCAGACGGTCTCCCTGCTCGGCTCGATGCTGGTGATGTACGCCGTGATGTGGCACCTCACCATCGAGACCCGTTCCGGGTCCGTGCTGATGCTCAGCCTCGTGTTCGGGATGCTCCCGCAGGCGTTCATGTCGATCTTCGGCGGCGTCTGGGCAGACCGCCATCACCGCAAGTTCCTCATCATGGGCTCGGACGCCACGATCGCGGTCGCAACCCTGATCCTGGCCGGCCTGATGGCGAGCGGGATCGACGACCTCTGGATCATCTATCTCGCCCTGGCCATCCGATCGGTCTTCGCCGGCATCCAGATGCCCGCGGTGACCGCGATGATCCCGCAGATCGCACCGGAGTCCCAGCTGCTCCGGATCAACGGAGCCTTCCAGACCATCCAGTCCGCGATGACGCTCCTGGCTCCGGCGCTCGCAGCGGTCATCTACGCCAGCATGGACATCGTCGCCGTCTTCTTCATCGACGCGATCACAGCCCTGATAGGCGTAGGGCTGCTCGCCCTCGTCCCGGTCGCCCGTCTCGTACGCTCCGACCAGGGAGAGGTCTCCTACTTCGGCGACCTGCGTGCCGGCCTGAAGTACGTCTCCACCCACGCGCACGTACGTTGGATCCTCATCCTCTTCACGCTGGTCATGCTCATGGTCGGAGCGCCCTCCTACCTGACTCCGCTGATGGTCACCCGTACCTTCGGCGACGAGGTCTGGAAGCTGACCGCGAACGAGCTGTTCTGGGGTTTCGGCATGCTCGCCGGCGGAGCCGCGATGGCAGTCCTCGGACCCAAGATCGTCCACCGCATGCGCCTGATGGTTGGCTCCGTCATTCTCATCGGGTTGCTGGTCGTCGGCCTGGGCGTCTCGACGAACATGTGGGTCTTCTTCGTCTTCGGGCTGCTGATCGGAGTGTTCTTCTCGGCGCTCAGCACGCCGGCGATCACGATCCTGCAGGAGCGGGTGGTGCCGGAGATGCAGGGACGTGTCTTCGGCATCCTCGGGATCGTCATGTCGGTCGCCATGCCGCTGTCCATGGTCGTCTTCGGTCCCCTTGCGGACCAGTTCTCCGTCGAGTCACTGCTCGTGCTCGCTGGCCTGCTCCTCTTCCTGGTGGTGGCCGGGATCCTCGCGATCCCCGGTGCGCGCCGTTCTCTCGCCGAGGTCGACGTCCCGAAGGAGGAGCCGGCCGCCTCTGCTCCGATCACGCCGGACGAGGAAGCATCGCAGGGCAGCAAATGACAGCTGCCCGGCACCTCGAGGGCACCGGGCAGTTGCGGAAGCTCTGGGTCAGCGGCTGGTGACCAGCTTGATGGCCACACCGAGACCCGCGGCAACAACGGCAGCGATGAGCAGCTTCTTGACCATGGGAACTCCTAGTTCGAGATGTTGAAACGTACGGACTGCAACTATGACATTGGACCCCGTGACGCAGGCCACGTCAACCTGGCGTGGCGCGAAGAGACCGTCTCCAGCATCTCGACAAGCTCGATACTGGCATTGAAAACAGGCACAAATGGCAGCAGGGCCACCTCCGAAGAGGTGGCCCTGCGCAAAGTTATGTCCGGCGGCGTCCTACTCTCCCACAGCCTCTCGGTTGCAGTACCATCGGCGCTGAAGGGCTTGACTTCCGGGTTCGGGATGGGACCGGGTATTTCCCCTTCGCTATGGCCGCCGTAACTCTTGAGATCACTCTCCCCACACTCAGGGGGGTGACCAAACCTGTGTTACAACAGTTGGTTGTGGACGCGAGACTTGACGGTCTTCGTTTGTTGTTTTTGTTGAGGGTTTATGAAAGATAAGCCCTCGGCCTATTAGTACCGGTCGGCTGGGCATCACTGCTGTACACCTCCGGCCTATCAACCCCATAGTCTGTAGGGGGCCTTAACCCATAAAGGGTGGGAAACCTCATCTTGAAACGTGCTTCCCGCTTAGATGCGTTCAGCGGTTATCACTTCCGAACGTAGCCAACCAGCCATGCACCTGGCGGTACAACTGGCACACCAGAGGTTCGTCCATCCCGGTCCTCTCGTACTAGGGACAGCCTTTCTCAAGTTTCCTACGCGCGCGGCGGATAGGGACCGAACTGTCTCACGACGTTCTAAACCCAGCTCGCGTGCCGCTTTAATGGGCGAACAGCCCAACCCTTGGGACCTACTCCAGCCCCAGGATGCGACGAGCCGACATCGAGGTGCCAAACCATCCCGTCGATATGGACTCTTGGGGAAGATCAGCCTGTTATCCCCGGGGTACCTTTTATCCGTTGAGTGACCACGCTTCCACATGCCGTGGCCAGATCACTAGTTCCGACTTTCGTCCCTGCTCGACATGTCTGTCTCACAGTCAAGCTCCCTTGTGCACTTACACTCGCCACCTGATTGCCAACCAGGCTGAGGGAACCTTTGAGCGCCTCCGTTACATTTTAGGAGGCAACCGCCCCAGTTAAACTACCCATCAGGCACTGTCCCTGAACCAGATCATGGTCCGAAGTTAGACATCTAGTACGACCAGAGTGGTATTTCAACGATGACTCCACACACACTGGCGTGTGCGCTTCACAGTCTCCCACCTATCCTACACAAGCCGAACCAAACACCAATACCAAACTATAGTAAAGGTCCCGGGGTCTTTCCGTCCTGCCGCGCGTAACGAGCATCTTTACTCGTAGTGCAATTTCGCCGAGTCCACGGTTGAGACAGCGCCCAAGTCGTTACTCCATTCGTGCAGGTCGGAACTTACCCGACAAGGAATTTCGCTACCTTAGGATGGTTATAGTTACCACCGCCGTTTACTGGGGCTTAAATTCTGAGCTTCGCCTTACGGCTAACCCGTCCTCTTAACCTTCCAGCACCGGGCAGGAGTCAGTCCGTATACATCGTCTTACAACTTCGCACGGACCTGTGTTTTTAGTAAACAGTCGCTTGGGCCTGGTCTCTGCGGCCCTTCACGCTTCCCCCAGCTAGTGGGTTCACGATCCGGGCCCCCCTTCTCCCGAAGTTACGGGGGCATTTTGCCGAGTTCCTTAACCATGGTTCGCTCGATCGCCTCGGTATTCTCTACCTGATCACCTGAGTCGGTTTGGGGTACGGGCGGCTCATGACTCGCTAGAGGTTTTTCTCGACAGCATAGGATCATCGACTTCACCAAACGGCTCCCCATCACATCTCAGACATACAGAGCCCGGATTTGCCTAGACTCAGTCCTACATGCTTGGCCGGCGACAACCATCGCGCCGGTTCGACTACCTTCCTGCGTCACCCCATCACTTGACTACTACACACTCGGGTCCCATGTTCCACACACACGCCTCACCCCGAAGGGATCGGTCACGTGTGCTTCAGATGGTTAGCATCATGCGCCTCATCATGGGCGTCACTTCGCCGGTACGGGAATATCAACCCGTTGTCCATCGACTACGCCTGTCGGCCTCGCCTTAGGTCCCGACTTACCCAGGGCAGATTAGCTTGACCCTGGAACCCTTGATCAATCGGCGGATGTGTTTCTCACACATCATTCGCTACTCATGCCTGCATTCTCACTCGCGTACCGTCCACCGCTGGATCACTCCGCTGCTTCACCCGATACACGACGCTCCCCTACCCACCCCGGAAAACCGGAGTGCCATAGCTTCGGCGGATAACTTGAGCCCCGCTACATTGTCGGCGCGGAATCACTTGACCAGTGAGCTATTACGCACTCTTTCAAGGGTGGCTGCTTCCAAGCCAACCTCCTGGTTGTCACTGCGACTCCACATCCTTTTCCACTTAGTTACCGCTTAGGGGCCTTAGCTGATGGTCTGGGCTGTTTCCCTCTCGACAATGGAGCTTATCCCCCACTGTCTCACTGCTGCGCTCTCACTTACCGGCATTCGGAGTTTGGCTAACGTCAGTAACCTGGTCGGGCCCATCGGCTATCCAGTGCTCTACCTCCGGCAAGAAACACACAACGCTGCACCTAAATGCATTTCGGGGAGAACCAGCTATCACGAAGTTTGATTGGCCTTTCACCCCTAACCACAGGTCATCCCCTCCATTTTCAACTGAAGTGGGTTCGGTCCTCCACGCCGTCTTACCGGCGCTTCAACCTGCCCATGGCTAGATCACTTCGCTTCGGGTCTAGAGCGCGCGACTCAATCGCCCTATTAGGACTCGCTTTCGCTACGGCTACCCCACACGGGTTAACCTTGCCACACACCGCTAACTCGCAGGCTCATTCTTCAAAAGGCACGCCATCACCCCCACTACCCCGAAGGGTCGGCCGGGCTCTGACGGATTGTAGGCACACGGTTTCAGGTACTATTTCACTCCCCGCCAGGGGTACTTTTCACCTTTCCCTCACGGTACTGGTCCGCTATCGGTCATCAAGAAGTATTTAGGCTTAGCGGGTGGTCCCGCCAGATTCACACGACATTCCACGAGTGCCGTCCTACTTG